>NZ_CP095741.1:2495714-2807678 GCF_023078475.1 Luteibacter aegosomaticola
AAGGCGTAGAATCGGCGTTTTGATTGCGGAGCGGCACCTTGGCCTTCCCCTACTCCCTCGTCATCTTCGATCTGGACGGCACGCTGGTCGATAGCGCCGCCGACATCGCTGAATCGGTGAACCGCACGCTCAGCGACTGGCGGCTGCCGCAGTACGACGTCAAGCAGATCACCGGCTGGATCGGCGAAGGCTCCCGCCAGCTCATCACCTACGCGTTCCATGATGCCGGCAGTGATGCCGACATCGATGACGTCATGCCGGGTTTCCTGGTGCATTACGCCGAGACGGCGCTCGATGCCATCGCCTACGACGGCGTCGTCGACACGCTCGCCGCCCTGCATGCGCAGGGCGTGAAGCTGGCGGTTTGCACCAACAAGAACGAGGAATTCGTGCGCCCCCTGCTCGAGGTGCGCGGGATGATGCCGTTCATCGACGGCATTGTCGGCGGCAATACCCTGCCCCAGCGCAAGCCCAGCGGCATGCCGCTGAAGCATCTGGCCGACGCGGCCGGCGTGCCGCTGGCAAAGACGCTGATGGTGGGCGATTCGGAAAGCGACATGCTCGCCGCGAGGGATGCTGGCGTCGACTATGTGCTGGTGAGCTACGGTTACCCGAAGTCGCTCGACATCCATACCGCGGGCGCGAAGGCCGTGATCGACCGCATGCCGGAACTGCTAACGATTTCGTGACCCAACCTGCAGGAGCGCGCTTGCGCGCGATGGGTGCTTGTCGCAACCCCTATCGCGCGCAAGCGCGCTCCTACAAGAGCCGGTTTATCCGCGGATCAACGCAGGCGGATCAGGCGGCGCGCTTCGGCAGGACCCAGTCCGGGCGGATGAAGTGGCAGGTGTAGCCGTTCGGATACTTCTCCAGGTAATCCTGGTGTTCCGGCTCGGCTTCCCAGAACGGGCCCGCCGGCGAAAGCTCCGTGACCGCCTTGCCCGGCCACAGGCCCGAGGCATTCACATCGGCAATCGTGTCTTCCGCGATCGCCTTCTGCTCGTCATCCAGGTAGAAAATCGCCGAACGGTAGCTCGTGCCGAGGTCGTTGCCCTGGCGGTTCACCGTGGTCGGGTCGTGGATCTGGAAGAAGAACTCAAGGATCTTGCGGTAACTGATCTTCGCCGGATCGAACTCGATCTCGATCGCTTCGGCGTGCGTGCCGTGGTTGCGGTAGGTGGCATTCGGCACATCGCCACCGGAGTAACCGACGCGCGTGCTGATGATGCCTGGCTGCTTACGGATCAGATCCTGCATGCCCCAGAAGCAACCGCCGGCCAGGATGGCTTTCGAAGTCATGCTGCACCTCCCTGGGTGGACGTGAAAAGCCCGGCGTACTGGCCGTAGCCCTCCTTCTCGAGGTCGGCCACCGGGATGAACCGCAGCGACGCCGAGTTGATGCAGTAGCGCAAACCGCCACGATCACGCGGGCCATCCGGGAACACGTGGCCCAGGTGGCTATCGCCGTGGGTCGAACGCACCTCGGTGCGGATCATGCCGTGCGTGGTATCGCGGTTCTCGACGACGTGCTCGTCTTCCAGCGGCTGCGTGAAGCTGGGCCAGCCACAGCCACTATCGAACTTGTCGAGCGATGAAAACAGCGGCTCGCCCGAAACGATGTCGACATAGATGCCCGGTTCCTTGCTCTCGTGGAACGCATTGTGGAACGGGCGTTCGGTACCACTCTGCTGGGTAACCCGGAACTGCTCCGGGCTGAGCCGGGCGAGGGCCTCGGGGGTCTTGCGGTAGTCGGACATGGGAGCCTCCTGGGGATGATCGGCGCCGCGGTCGCCCGCTTCGCCGCTCCCCACATAATGCGGGCGAGCGGCGTGGATGCAATGCCCCGGGAGGGTGAACGCAGGCCTCAGGCGGCCTGCTCCTCCACCCACTGGTGGCCCGCCTGGGCCAGCAGTGCGCGAGCCGATTCTGGCCCCCAGGTGCCCGCTTCATAGGAATCCGGGCCTGCCGCCGCCGTGCTCCAGCCTTCAAGGATGGGCGTCACCCACTGCCAGGCGGCCTCGGTCTCGTCCTTGCGAACGAACAGCGCCGGGCTGCCCTTGACCGCATCGAGCATCAGGCCCTCGTACGAATCGCGGAACACCACGCGGCCCGGCTCGCCCAGCTTCGACAGGGCATCGACCTCATCAAGGCCAAACGAGTTACCCGGCTGCTTCACGAACAGCGGCAGGATCACGCTCTCGTTCGGCTGCACGCGAATGACCAGGCGGCTGCCCGGACGGGCTTCACCAAACAGGCCGGGCTCGCCGCCGCGGAACTGGATGACCACCTCGGTCAGCTTCTCCGGCATGCGCTTGCCCGAGCGCAGGTAGAACGGCACGCCCTGCCAGCGCGGCGTATCGATTTCGGCCTTGAGCGCGACGAAGGTCTCGGTATTACTCGGATTCGCATCCGGCAGCTCTTCACGGTAGGCCGGCACGGGCTGGCCACCCGTGGTGCCACGCACATACTGACCGCGTGCCACGTTGGCGGCGAGATTGTTCGGGTCGAGCGGCTTCAGCGAGGTCAGCACGCGCACCTTCTCATCGCGCAGCGCATCGGCATCCAGCGACGACGGGCGCTCCATCGCGACCACGGTCAGCACCTGCAGCAGGTGGTTCTGGATCATGTCGCGAAGCGCGCCCGATCCATCGTAGTAGCCGCCGCGACCTTCCAGGCCCACCGTCTCCGCAGCGGTGATCTGAACGTATTCGATGGATTCGCTATCCCACATGCGCTCGAGCATCGGGTTAGCGAAGCGCAGCGCGATGATGTTCTGCACCGCTTCCTTACCGAGGTAATGGTCGATGCGATAGATGCTGTTTTCGGGGAAGTGGCGACCCACGCCCTCGTTCACCTTGCGAGCGGTCTCCAGGTCGGTACCGATCGGCTTCTCGAGGACGATGCGCGACTGCGCGGTGCGCAGGCCCTTCTCGTCGATGTTCTTCGCGATATCGCCGTACAGGTCAGGCGCGGTTGCGAGGTAGAAGACCCGAGCACGGCCAGCATCGTCGTTGGCCAGTTTCTCCGACAGACCCGCCCAGTTGCCGCCGGCTTCGGCGCCATTGAGGCTCACGTAATGCACCAGGCGAAGGAAACGCTGAACCGTCGCCTCGACGAACTCTTCGCCACGGATGAACTCGCGAAGCGCCTTCAGCGCCCGTTCGCGGTACGCCTCATCATCCAGCGGCGAACGCGCCGTACCGATGATCCGGGCATCCGTCGGCACCTGGCCTTCGGCAAAACGACGGTACAGCGCGGGCAACAGCTTGCGCATGGTGAGGTCGCCGGTGGCGCCGAAGATCACGTAATCGAAAGACGGAACGGGTTCGAGCTGGCTTGAAGAGGTCATGGCCTGGTATCCGAAGCAAAGGATGGCGGCGGCTTTGCCGTCGTCGACGCATTGCTGGATAAGGGGTGTTGGCCCGGATTCAAGGGGCTGGATCGATCTAAATCGTTGCCTCGGGCGCACAACACCTTTGCCACACCACTTCGCGGGAAGCCTTAGGGCGCTGGCGACCCAAGGCTGTAGAGCTCAGGATGCAGGAAAGGCGCCATCGCCAGCGCCATGGCCTGGGCATAAGCATCTTCGCGTGTCACATGGCCGTTCGTGACCAGGCCTATCGCGCCACCTTGCTGTTTGATGTTCACCGTGCCGAACAATCGATCCATGACATCGCCCAATTCCTCACCGTCGAGCAGCGCCTCGAACACTGCCGGCGGCAATGGCAACCAGGCGCTCCGCCCCACCGAGACCATCTCGCCACGTGCGATGGCGACCACACCGAAGGTGCCAGGGCCATCCTCGGTGACATCCACCCCGCCCTCGAGCGCCACGTAGAACGTCGCCTCGCCATGCTGGCGGCAATAGTTCATGCGGTTGAGTGCCCCCTCGCGGGTCTCGGCGGCCGTCATCGGCTGATCGGACACACCCGAGGGCGCGTGCATGCCCTCGCAGGTGACCAGGCGGCCGGGAAAGAGCGGCGCGAGCGCGCGCTGCACCGCCGCCACCTTGATGGGATTGCGTGACCCCACCAACACCCGGATCGGCTCATGCGCCATGGCTTAGCCCAGCGCCTTGTCGACCATGGCCTGCGCCTCTTCGAGCACGCGGGCGAGATGATCCTTGCCGCGGAAGCTCTCGCCGTAGACCTTGTAGATGTCTTCGGTGCCCGACGGGCGTGCCGCGAACCAACCTTGTGCCGAGATCACCTTGATGCCGCCAATGGGCTGGCCATCGGCCTGGTTGATCACCTGGGTGATCGGATCGCCGGCGAGCGTGGTCGAGGTGACCTGCGCCGGATCCAGCTTCGACAGCTTCTGCTTCTGGGCGTGCGTCGCCGGGGCATCGATGCGCGCGTTGGCCGGATCACCCAGCTGGCGGGTGATGTCTCCATAAATCTCGCCCGGGTCGCGCCCCAGGCGCGCGGTCATTTCGCCGGCGAGCAGCGCGGCCAGGATGCCGTCCTTGTCGGTCGACCAGGCCGAAGCGTCTTTCGCGAGGAACGAAGCGCCTGCGCTCTCCTCGCAACCGAAACCCACGCTGCCATCGAACAAGCCCGGCACGAAATACTTGAAGCCCACCGGCACTTCCAGCAGCGGGCGCTTGAGATGCGCGGCCACGCGATCGAGCAAGCCCGTGCTAACCGCCGTCTTGCCGACGGCGGCGTCTGCCCGCCAGCCGGGACGGTTCTGGAACAGGTACCACGCCGCGGCGGCGAGGTAATGATTGGCCGGCATCAGGCCGACGCTCGGCGCCACCACACCATGGCGATCGTGATCGGTGTCGCAGGCGAAGGCCACGTCGAACTTATCCTTCAGGTGGATGAGCCGCTGCATCGCGTACGACGACGAGGGGTCCATCCGCACCTTGCCATCCCAATCCAGCGACATGAAGGCGAACGTTTTGTCGACCTCCTCACTCACCACCGTGAGGTTCAGGCCGTAGCGCTCGGCGATGGCGCTCCAGTAGTGCACGCCCGCGCCACCCAGCGGATCCACGCCCATTTTCACGCCGTTCGCGCGAATAATCTCAAGGTCCAGCGCATCACCGAGATCGCCGACATAGCGCTGGAGGAAATCAAATGCGTGGGTCGTGGATGCCTTGAGCGCCTGCGCGTACGGGAGGCGCTTCACGTCGCGCAGACCGCCTTCGATCAGCGCGTTCGCGCGGTCGGCGATCCATTTCGTGGCATCGGTATCCGCCGGGCCACCATGCGACGGGTTGTACTTGATGCCGCCGTTGTCCGGCGGATTGTGCGAGGGCGTGATGACGATGCCGTCGGCTTTGCCGCGCTCGAGCCCGCGGTTGTGCACCAGGATCGCATGGGAGACGCCAGGCGTCGGCGTGTATTCGCCACCGGCCGAAATCATGGTTTCCACGCCATTGGCCGCCAGGACCTCGAGCGTGCTTTCGAACGCCGGCTGGGACAGCGCGTGCGTATCGATACCCACGTACACCGGGCCATCGACCCCGGCCTTCCTGCGGTATTCGCAGATGGCCTGGACGACGGCGAGCACGTGCGCTTCATTGAACGATCGATCGAACGAGGAGCCGCGATGGCCGGAGGTGCCAAACACCACCCGCTGCTCCGGCACGGAGGGATCAGGTTTCAGATCCGAGTAAGCGGCCAGGAGCTTCGACAGGTCGACGAGGGTGCCGTCGGTGGCGGGCTTTCCCGCAAGGGGGCTGATCTTGGCAGTCACCTATGAATCTCCTTGCAACGAGCGCCCTGTGGCGCCCGGGTCGGGCATTGTAGGCACGGTGGGTGCCCGTGGTTGTCAAACGCGCGTGCACGCTGCCGTGCCCGCCAGCGGACAAGCATCGCGTAGTTTTGAGAATTCTTCTATGTCCCCGGAGGCTTCCGCTGGCTATCGTGGCAGCGTCTGTTCAGCAGTTATAGGCGCAACCGCTCGATGTACTCGAAAACCTCGGTGTCGCTGACCAGGCGGAGTTTCCGCATGGCGTTCGACTTTTGCTGGCTGACCGTGGAAAGGCCGCGCCCCGTGGCACGGGCGATATCCGTCACGCTATTCCCCGTGGCGAACAGGCGCAGGATCTCCAGCTCGCGCGGCGAAAGATCCGCCAGCGTGCCCGAGCGGTCGACCGGCGCACCCTGTTCCACGCCCAACACCGCCTGCACGGAGGCGCCCAGGTAGACATGGCCAGCCATGATTTCACGCAAGGCGTCGGCGATATCCCGCGCATCGCCCGATTTGCCAATGAGGCCGAGCACGCCCAGCGAAAGGATCTCGCGGTAAAGTGCCGGGTTGGCGATGGTGGTGATGACCATGACCGGGACCGCGGGGTGGCTTGCACGCACGGCCGCCAGCATGGCGAGGCCATCGTGATCGGTGCCGGGCATGCTGAAATCAGTGATCAGCGCGTCGCACGCCGTCGACGCAAGCGATGCGCGCAAGGCCTCGGGCGAGCCCGCCTCACCCACGACACGCGCCACGCCATCACGAGCCAGCGCAAGGCCGATGCCTTTCAGGACGACCGGATGGTCGTCAGCAACAATGACCCGGTAGGCCATGAATGATCCTTCAGTGCGGCACGTTCCATTGACCCGTGTCGCCATGCCTTTGCGCCGCGGGGCGACGAGTTGAGCACATCACGCCTGGGGATGCCACCTGCGTGGTTGCGCAACGCGTACGATCGCATCTGCGATAAACGTGCCGCGCGAGCGGCGCGCGTCATGCACGCTACCAGCCTGCCCGATCTCCTTGAGCGCCTTGGTCGCCGATACCTTAGCCAGGCGCGCCGCCGTGGCGTGCAGCTCGCGCTCGATATCGATCCCGCCCTGGCCACCGATCTCGTGGGGCCGTTCCGTGCCTTGGCGGAGTTACTCCAGCAACTCATCGCGCTCGCGATCGAAAACCCACACGGCCATCGCGTCACGCTGTTCGTCGACGTCGTACACGACGAACCCGGGCGGCAGACGGCGCACTTCTCCGTGGATCTCGCGGCGCCCCCAGCGGCCGCGACCGATGCTTTCGGCATATCCGACTTGCGCCGAAAAGCACAGGCCGTGGGCGGCACCCTGCATGAGGAGCTCGGCGATGCGTGCCATCTGAGCCTCGAGCTGGGCTTTATCGTGCCGCCGGCACCACCCCACGTCGACGTGGTCGCCCTACGCGCCACCCTGGGTAGCGACGAGGCGCTGCATGAGGTCATCGATGCGCTGGGAAATGCGCTCGCCGCCGACGTGGGGCACCTCGAGCGCGCACTCGCCCAGGCCGATGCCGCTGCGGTACGCCAGTGGCTGCACCGCGTCTCCGGCGCGCTCGGCATGGCCGAGGCGACCGGCCTCGCGGCGATGGGCCTGCGCCTGGAGCAGGATATGGTGATCCGCTCCGTCGACGATATGGCGCTTGCCGTGCGCCGTTTCGCCGTGGACGCGACCCGTGCGCTGGCCTGGCTGCGCGAGGGTCGCCTGCACGATCCGCTGATATGATGCGCCGGATGAACGCCGCCTCGGACAGCACCGCAGGTCTCAATGCACTGCGAAACTTCGTAGACGCCCACCCTCGCCTCTTTGTGCTGACCGGCGCCGGCATCAGCACCGATTCCGGCATCCCGGATTACCGCGACGGCCAGGGTGAGTGGAAACGCAGCCCGCCCATGACGCTGCAGTTATTTATGAGCGGCGAACCCGCGCGGGCCCGTTACTGGGCGCGCGGCATGATCGGCTGGCGTCATTTCGGCGCGGTGCAGCCCAATATCGCGCATCACGCGCTGGCAAACCTTGAGAAGCAAGGGCGCATTGAGCTCCTGCTCACACAAAACGTCGACGGTCTCCACGAGGCCGCGGGCAGCATCAACGTCGTCGACCTGCACGGTCGCATGGATCGTGTCCGCTGCATGCAATGTGGCGACATCACCCGCCGCGACACCATGCAGCGCCGCCTCGAAGAAGCGAACCCTGCGTGGCTCGACCTCAGCGCCACGATCGCACCCGATGGCGATGCCGATCTGGATGGCGTGGACTTCTCCCGATTCAGCGTACCGCCCTGCACCGTTTGTGGCGGCATCCTGAAGCCGGACGTCGTGTTCTTCGGCGAGAACGTGCCGCGAGCGCGCGTCGACACGGCATGGGCCCATCTGGGCCGCGCCGATGCCATGCTCGTCGTCGGCTCCTCGCTCATGGTGTACTCGGGCTATCGGTTCGTCGTCGAAGCGTCGCGCAAGGGCCTGCCCATCGCTTCGGTGAATCTTGGGGTGACACGCGCCGATGCGCTGCTGACGCTCAATGTGAGCGCCGCCGTCGCAGACGCGCTGCGGCCGTTCGCCTAGCGCCGCGCGCGGAAGAACTGGCGAAGCATATCGCCCGCCACATCCGCTTCAAGACCCCCGGCCACCGTCACCTTGTGATTGTGGCGATCGGAAATAAGCGTATCGAACACGCTGCCCGCGGCGCCGGTCTTGGGATCTGTCGCGCCGTAAACCACCCTGCCGATCCGGGCATGGACCATCGCCATCGCGCACATGGCGCAGGGCTCCAGCGTGACGTAGAGCGTGGCGCCGGGAAAGCGATAGTTCCCCAGGGCTTCGCCCGCCGCGCGCAACGCCTGGATCTCCGCATGCGCGGTGGGATCGTTGAGCGTGATGTTGCGGTTCCAGCCAAGGCCGACCGCCTTGCCATCCGCTACCAGCACCGCGCCAACAGGCACTTCGCCTTCCGCGTCGCGGGCGTGCGCCGCCAGCTCGAGCGCGCGCGCCATCCACGCGCGATCATCCTCGCTGAACGGCATGGGGGTTTCGGGCGGGGACGGGGTGTTCACTAGGGGCTCCACGGCAAGCCGTGCATTCTAACCGGTCGCGCCGCGGAGCACGGCCGCCAATCGCTCAACCAGCGCGCGCGCCTGTTGCTCAGGGACGTTGGTCACCCCGAGCAAGAGGCCGGAACGCGCCGACGCGCCGGCGTACCACGGCGACAGCGGCACGGGCGCGAGTTCCGCCGCGTGCGCCGCACGCGCAAGCGCGGCGTCGTTCGCGCCGTCCGGCAGAGCAATCCGTAGCGACAGACCGCCGTTCTCCCAGGCCAGACCAGCATCGTCCAGCGCCAAGCTCACCGCATCACGTCGACTCGCGTAGGCCCGTTTCATACGCCGCAGGTGGCGCAGGTAATGCCCCTGCTGGATGAAGCCGGTGACGGCCTGCTGGATGACAGGAGGTGGCGCGGGCTCAAGCGTGCCGGTGACCTCCTGTACGGCGGGTACGAGCACCTCCGGTACCACGAGATAGCCCATGCGCAGGCCGGGTGCGATGGTCTTGCTGAACGTGCCGATGTGGATCACCCGGTGGGGATCCATCGACGCCAGTGCAGGTGCCGCGCGCCGGGTGAGTTGCAACTCACCCAGGTAATCGTCTTCGATGATCCAGCGCTCGCCGGCGTGTGCCCATTCGATCAACGCAACGCGGCGCTCCAGCGACATCGTGGCGCCGAGCGGTGCCTGTTGCCCCGGCGTCACCAGGGCAATGGCCGCGTGCGGGGCCCGCAGGCGGGCCGCTTGCACATCCAGCCCGTCCGCATCCACCGGGACCGGCACGGGCCTGACGCCGGCCCAACCCAGCGCGGTGCGCGCAAAGGGGTAACCCGGCTCCTCGAACCACGCATCGGCGCCTTGCACGGGCAAGACGCGGAGGATGGTGCTCAGCGCGCCGGCATAGCCATGCGTCACGAAGACCTGCGATGGGTGGCAGGCGAAGCCACGCGCCATGGCGAGGTAGCCGGCGATGGCTGCGCGGAGGGCCGGCTCGCCCCGAGGATCCGGGTAATCGGCCGGCGCCGCGGCGGTATCGCGCGCCGCCTGCCCGAGCAGCCGCGTCCACAGCGCAGCCGGGAACAGGTCTGCCGCTGGCACACCGACCTGAAATGGCAACGCGGCCGTGGCGCCCTTCGGGAAGCCACCAAATGGGGCACGCGTACGTGCCGGCTCCGGTTCCGGACGCCCCAAGGGCAGGCGCCGGGCGACCCGCGTGCCCGCCGCGCCTGACGGGATAACGAACTGTCCGTCCGCCAGTTCCTCATAGGCCGTTCGGACGGTGCCCCGCGCGACGCCAAGCTGGGCGGCGAGATCGTTCCATGAGGGCAGCCGCGCGCCCGGGGCGAGCCGGCCATCGCGAATGGCCTCGCGGATGCCGTCAGCAATCTGGGCCGAGAGCGCTTGCCGCGCGCCACGATCGATATGGATGCCGAAGGTGCCGTTCATGGCGGCATGGTACATCGCCGGAGCCCGTTCTTGGCTCTATGGCATGACCCAAGCGCGGCGCAGGCTATGTCCATCCACCCCACCCTGTTCTCACCCCGGAGTCATCGCCATGAGCCAGCGCCTCAACTACATGCAAGCCGCCCCGGACGCCATCAAGGGCTTCCTCACCACCCATGGCTACCTGGCCCAGAGCGGCCTCGACAAGAACCTGGTGGACCTCGTCTACCTGCGTGTTTCCCAGATCAACCACTGTGCGTACTGCATCGACATGCACTCGCAGGACCTGCACAAGCACGGTGTGCCGTTCGAGAAACTCATCCTGACCTCGGCATGGCGTGAAGCCGGCGATGTCTTCACCGCCCGCGAGCAAGCCGCCCTCGCCTGGGCCGAGTCCGTCGCGAATGTCGCCGAGACGGGCGTCCCCGATGAGGACTACGCCGCCGCCATCGCTGTATTCAGCGAGAAAGAACTCTCTGACCTCTCGGTGGCCATCGCGCTGATGAGTGCCTTCAACCGCCTCGGCGTGGCGTTCCGCAACAAGCCGGTTGCCGCTTCGCGACTGGCCTGACCTGTACGAGCGCGCTTGCGCGCGATAGGTGCCTGCGGCAGCCCCATCGCGCGCAAACGAGATCCCACATTAGGTAATTGCGGTTAGGCCGTCTGTCCGGTGGCACGGCCCGCAGGTTAGTACGACGCTTTTCCTCGCTGGCAGGGGTCATGTTTCGAGGGGAGCGTCACCATGGATCAGCGCGCGATCGATGAACCGCATATTGTCTGGCCCCTGGATCCGGCGGGGTTCTCCACGCACCGGATTACCCGGCTGCGACATACCTTCCACCGGCATCCGCTCTTTCAGCTGCCCGAGTTGGCCAATCTCGCACGCGAGCTGATGCCGAAGGAGCAGTGCCGTTTCGTACGGCCCGGCCTGCAGCAGGATTCCGCGTTCCGGCACGAGCCACGGCCGGTGGATGGGCGCGATATCGATCAGGTATTCGAGCATATCCACGAGACCGGTTCATGGATCGCGCTGTACAACGTGGAAGCCGTACCGCGCTATCGCGCGTTGCTCGACGAGATCATCGATGGCCTGCGCCCGCTGATCGAGAAAGAGCAGCCCGGCATCTTCAACGTGACCGGCTTCATCTTCATCTCGGCGCCACCTTCCGTCACGCCGTTCCATATCGATCGCGAGAATAACTTCTGGATGCAGCTGCATGGCCGGAAGACCCTGAGCGTGTGGGACCCCGCGGATCGCCAGGCGGTAAGCGCGGCACATGTCGAAGACTTCATCGTGAGCCACACGCTCCGCGACGTGCGCCTGAACGACGCCTCCCGCAGCACCAGCCACGAGTTCGATAGCGGCCCGGGCGATGGCGTCTACTTCCCGACAACGGCACCGCACATGACGCGCACCGACAATAGCTGGGTGCACGGCGACGACGCGGTGTCGATCTCGATCGGCGTCACGTTCTATACGAGCCATACCGTGCGCAACGCGCGCGTGCACCAGTTCAACCGGGTGGCGCGCAAATACCTTGGGTTGCACCCGGCGCCACCTGGCCGGCACTACGTGCGCGACCGGTTGAAAGCGCCACTGGGTTACCTGCTCGGCGTGTCACGGCAGTGGGCCTTGCGTGCCCTCACCTTCTACGGCGGCCTCAAGGCCCATCATCGGCCCGAGGAAGGCTGGTGGGGCGAAAAAGCGCCGCCGGGCTCGTACTAGCGCGCGTTGAAGCGGAAGCAGGCCTGGGCATGGTCATCCACGATGCCCACGGCCTGCATCCAGGCATAGACGATCGTGGGGCCGACGAATTTGAAGCCGCGCTTCTTCATATCTTTCGAGATGGTGGTGGATAGCGGCGTCTGTGCATGCACCGTCTTGCCATCGCCCCGAAGCACCTTGCCCTGGGTGAATGACCAGCAGTAGTCGGCGAATTCTTCGCCCTTCGCCTGCATGTCGAGATAGATTTTCGCCCCCTGGATCGTCGCTTCGATCTTGGCGCGCGAGCGGATGATGCCTTCGTCGCCGAGCAGGCGCTCGATATCCTTCTCGGTGAAACGCGCCACCTTCGCGGGGTCGAAATGCTTGAACGCTTTGCGGAAGTTTTCGCGCTTACGCAGGATGGTGATCCAGGACAGCCCGGCCTGGAAGCCTTCGAGCATGAGCTGTTCCCACAGCATGCGGCTATCGCGCAGCGGCACGCCCCACTCCGTGTCGTGGTAATCGGCATACAGCGGGTCACTGCCTGCCCAGCTGCAACGGATCTTTGGCTTGGTCACGGTGCGGTGCTACCCAGTCGGCGGAGTCGGGCCGTAGTTTCACCGAAGACGCCCGGATTGTTTAGGGCCCGGGCAAGCACCAATGCGCCCTGGATGCCACCGACGATCTCCAGCGCGGACTGCCTGGGTGCTGCATCACCTGCACGCGTGAGTGCCATGGCCAACACGTCGATCCAGCGATGGAAGTACGCGCCGATGGCGCTGGCGAAGCGGTCACGGGTTTCGTCGAGCGCAAACGCGCCGATCAGGCATACGCGCGCGCCGCTATGAAAGTACGTGTCCACGGCGCGCCACATGGCCGGAATGCCCTCGGCGGGCGCAAGCGTGGCCAGCGGTGTAAACACCTCGGATTCGAACCAGTCGTCGACGTCGGCCAGTACCGCGGCCGCCATGTCTTCCTTCCCACCGGGGAAGAAATGGTAAAGGCTGCCCTTACCCAGGCCGGTCTTCTCCGTGATCCGGGCCATGGAGGCCCCGTCATAACCCAGCTCGCGGAAGGCTTCCGCGAGCATGGGAACCACATCGGTGCGTTCGTAGACGACGCGCGGCATCAGAGGCCCAGGTCGGAGAGGCTGGGATGGTCATCCGGGCGGCGGCCGAGTGGCCAGAAGAACTTCCGGTCGGATGCCTTCATCGGCATGTCATTGATACACGCATAACGATGATGCATGAGGCCATCCTCGCCAAACTCCCAGTTTTCATTGCCGTAGGAGCGGTACCAGTTATTGCTGTCGTCGTGCCATTCATAGGCGAACCGTACGCCGATGCGATCACCCGTGAACGCCCACAGCTCCTTGATCAGGCGGTAGTCGAGCTCCTTCGCCCACTTGCGGGTGAGGAACTGGACGATCTGCTCGCGGCCATGCACGAACTCGGCGCGGTTCCGCCATTCGCTATCTGGGGTGTAGACGAGCGATACCCGCTCAGGATCGCGGCTGTTCCAGCCATCTTCGGCGAGGCGAACCTTCTGGACGGCGGTTTCGTGGGTGAACGGAGGAACGGGTGCGGCCATGACGCAATCTCCTGTACCGGGGAGATTGCACTGTACCAAATGGTACAGACGTCCACCATCCTACCAAGGTATGCACGCCTAACCCTGTAGGAGCGCGCTTGCGCGCGATGGGTGCTCGCGGCAAGCCGTGATCGCGCGCAAGCGCGCTCCTACAACAGCATCAGCATCGGTTAGCTGTAGTGGCCGTCGGCGGATTTCACCCAGCCTGCCTCGGGCCGCATGGCGGTCTCGGTATGGAACAGATGCCGGTGGCGCGAGGGCTGCGAACGCAGGTACTGCTTGGGCGCCCTCACCTGCCCGCCGAGATGGGCGGCGGCATGCCACGGCCAGCGCGGGTCGTAGAGGATCGTGCGTGCCAGGGCGACCATGTCGGCATCGCCGTTCGCCACGATCGCTTCGGCGTGGTCGGGCTCGGTAATCAGGCCAACGGCGACCACGGGCATCTTCACCGCCTTCTTCACGGCGCTCGCGAACGGCACCTGGTAGCCGGGACCGACGGGGATCTTCTGAGCCGCATGGAGGCCGCCCGTCGAGACATGGATGGCATCGCAGCCATGCGCCTCGAGCGCCTTCGCAAACGCGATGGTCTGCTCGAGATCCCAACCGCCATCGACCCAGTCCGTTGCGGAAACGCGCATGGTCAGGAGCTTGTCCGCCGGCAGCGCGGCACGAACCGCGTCGAAAACCTCGAGCGGGAAACGCATGCGGTTTTCGAGTGAACCACCGTACTCGTCGCTGCGCTGGTTCGACAGCGGCGAGAGGAACTGGTGCAACAAGTAGCCGTGGGCGCCATGCAACTGCACGCCATCGACGCCAGCACGCACCGCGCGGCCCGCGGCCTCGACGAAGGCGGCCTTGATCCGCTGCATGCCCTGGTGATCCAGTGCGAGCGGCGGCACCTGGCCGTCCTGGAACGGGATGGCCGAGGGCGCGACGGTCTGCCAGCCGCGCTCCGTGCCGGGCGCGATCTGAGCACCGCCTGCCCACGGCGTCTCCGTGGAAGCCTTGCGGCCGGCATGGCCAAGCTGCACCACGACCGGGATATCCGACCAGCGGCGAATGCCTTCAAGCGTCCGCCGCATGGCGGCTTCCGTCGCATCGTCATACAGGCCGACGTCAGCCCAGGTGATCCGACCCTCCGGCACCACGCCCGTTGCTTCGATGGTGAGCAGCGCCGCACCGGAGAGCGCGAGCTGGCCAAGATGGATCAGGTGCCAGTCGTTCATCTGCCCATCGACAGCCGAGTACTGGCACATCGGCGCGATGATGATCCGATTGGCCAGCTCATGGCCGCGCACGCGCGCCGGCGAGAAAAGGACGGGGTTCGCCATGGGATATCCCTGCAGGAAAGGAGTTGCCTGAAGGGTTGGGCCTGCGGACTCCCGGCGCAAGCCCCCTTAAACGATGGTATGCACTGCGTACCCTGCCCGCTTCATCCGCTCCTGCTCTAGCGCCGCGTTCACGCGCCATGCCGCCCGGGCCGTGGAAATATCAGCCTCATCGATGGCGTAACCCGCACTTTCACGAAGCCACCCAAGCACCTCGGCCGCATGCCAGATGGAGGTACTGCCACCATGCACCGGCACCGGGAAACCCGCGCCGCCAAGCATCAACTTGCGCATGTTCTGCCGGGTCACGCCGACACGCTCAGCGATGTCCGTGAGCCCAGCGAAATCGGGGCCCGCCTCCACCAGCGTCGCCTGCGGGATGATCGCGTTGACATCGGCCATGGCCGCACGAAGCACCGCTTCTGCCGAACGGCCCGCACGCTCCAGCTCAAGGCCCAGGTAACCTGGCCGACCCACGCCGATCATGAAATCGGTAAGACCCGCCTCGCCAAACCGCTCGATGATCTCGTCGTGGCGGTTGTCCGCGTCGTCAAGCTGATAGACGAGCGTGAACGTGTACTCTCTCATTCGATGACCTCTTCGTTCGGGCCCAGCGTCCGATAGCTGGCACAGCCATCGACCGCTCGCCGCAGTCGCTTTGCGAAGTTGCCGGGGTTAGCCGGCGTACTCCAGATACTGGTGATGCAATACACACCGCAGCGGCAATCGCGCGAGTCGTAGGGACACAACATCTTGCCCCACGCGTGGCTGCCGCCTTGTTCAATGCGCCACCCGTGAGCCTCGGCGTGCCGTAGCGCGGCCTCGATATCGGGCTTGGGGTGCCTGCTCCTAGGCATCGGGCGTGCTCCAGTCTTAGGAAAAGTGGATGAGTTGTCAAGTGACAACTCACCTCCCCTGGAAGCATAGGTCGCACACGGAGTCCGTCCCATCCGTATCGGCCGCCGAGTTGCGTCCTCTTCCACTGGAATGCGAGTAGGCGTTCGCCGAGCACACGGACAACCCGCTACCATCGGCGATGGCACTCACCCCTCACGTCCCCACGCAAGGAATTCCCGCATGACTTATGTAGCCGACCCTTCCCGCTATGACGGCCGCATGCCGTACCGCCGCGTTGGCCGCAGCGGCATGGTGTTGCCAGCGGTGTCGCTGGGCTTGTGGCAGAACTTCGGCGGGGTCGACCGTTTCGAAACAGGCCGCGCGATCCTGCGCCGTGCCTTCGACCGCGGGGTCACGCATTTCGATCTTGCGAACAATTACGGCCCGCCCTACGGGTCGGCGGAGGAAAATTTCGGCCGCTGGTTCGCTGCCGATTTCGCAACGCACCGTGACGAGCTGGTCATTTCGAGCAAGGCGGGCTGGGACATGTGGCCGGGCCCGTATGGTGGCCCCACCGGCACGCGCAAGCACCTGATCGCGAGCTGCGAGCAAAGCCTGAAGCGCATGGGCCTGGATTACGTCGATATTTTCTACTCGCACCGCGTCGATCCGGATACGCCGCTCGACGAGACCATGAATGCTCTGGTGCATCTGCACCGCCAGGGCAAGGCCTTGTACGTCGGTATCTCGTCGTATTCGCCCGAGCTGACGCGGGAAGCCGCACGCATCCTTGCGGCGGAGAACGTGCCGCTCTTCATCCACCAGCCGAACTACTCGATGCTCAACCGCACGATCGAGCACGGCCTGCTCGATACGCTGGGTGAGCTCGGGACCGGCTGCATCGCCTTCTCGCCACTCGCCCAGGGCATGCTGACCAGCAAATACCTCAACGGCATCCCGGCCGATGCCCGCGTGACCCGCGAGGATTCGATGAACAAGGGCATGCTGAGCGACGAAAACCTGAAGCACATCCGCGCGCTCAACGGCATGGCGGAGAAGCGCGGCCAGACGCTGGCCCAGATGGCGATCGCATGGACCTTGCGCGACCCGCGCGTCACCTCGTCGCTCATCGGCGCCCGCACGGTCGAACAGCTGGATGATTCGCTGGACGCGGTTAAGCACATGGATTTCAGCGCGCAAGAGCTCGCCGAAATCGACCAGCACGCCCGCGACGGCGGTGTCGACCTGTGGGAAGTCTCCTCAAGCATCGGCAAGCGCTAAGACATGTTGTAGGAGCGCGCTTGCGCGCGACATCTTTCGCCTCACCGCAACAGGCCCTGTTGCTCTTCGGCGTTCGGCTATCGCGCGCAAGCGCGCTCCTACAAGAGCGTTCGTCCCCTTGCCGTTAGCTCGGGAAGTCGGTGCTCGTCGAAATATCCTTCACCGCTTCAAAGTTGGTACGCAACTCTTCGAGACGGTCGCTCAGGAATTTGTACGCATCCGAGCCTAGCGGCAGGCGGAGCGGCGGGTTTTCCGCGTCCACGGCCTGGATGATCGCCGCGGCGCCACGGGCCGGATCACCCGGCTGCGTGCCGGTGTACGACTTAGCCTGGCGGCGGCGTTCGCCGGCGGTCGCGTCGTAGTCGGCGATCACCGTCTTCGACTCGATGACCGAACGGCCGGCCCAGTCGGTACGGAAGCGGCCCGGCTCCACGATGACCACCTTGATGCCCAGCGGGCCCACTTCCTTCGACAGCGATTCCGAGAAGCCTTCCACCGCCCACTTCGTCGCGTGGTAGTAGCCGGTCGCTGGGAAAGCCACAAGGCCACCGATGGACGACACGTTGACGATGTGGCCGCTGCGGCGCTGGCGCATGCCCGGCAGCACGTGGCGGGTCAGGGAGATAAGGCCAAATACGTTGGTCTCGAACTGACGGCGAATCTCTTCGTCCTCGCCTTCTTCGACGGCGGAAAAGTAACCGTAGCCGGCATTGTTCACGAGCACATCGACGCGGCCGAACCGCGCCTCGGCGTCGGCAACGGCCTTGCGGATGGCCTGCTCACTGGTGACATCGAGGGCCACGGCAAGCGCGGTTTCCGGATACTTGTCGGCGATATCCTGCACCTGCTCCGGCTTGCGGGCGGTAAGCACCACGCGCTCGCCGCGGGCGAGCACCTGCTCGGCAAGCTCACGGCCGAAGCCGGTGGAGCAACCGGTGATGAACCAGATCTTTGAATCGGACATGGGGATTCCTTTGACGGGGGAGGCAGGGGCCAGCGGGGGCGCCGGCACCCTGAAAGGATCGTCCCTGGGGGGATAAGGAACTACCCCAAAGCTGCCGGTGTTTTGCACGATCCTGCCAAACTGCCCGCCAACCCGTTCAGGTGCTGTGATTGCCGGGTGCATAATGGGGACATGGAAACCCTGCTTGAACACATGTGCGAAGCCGTGGAACGCCACGCCGCTCACCCGCGTCAGGAGACGGCCCTGCCCGGCCTCACCCTCTATCGGGTGAACCAGGCCGCGCACCCTTCCCATGTGTTCTACCGGCCACGCATGGTGGTGATCCTGCGCGGCAGCAAGACCATTGCCGCCGGCGACGCACCGTTCCTCGCCGACACATCCACTTTCCTGCTCGTCACGGTGGACTTGCCCGTCTGTGCCCAGGTCTTCCTTGATGCGGAGGGCCGCTCGCACCTCGCCTTCTCACTCGATATCGATCGCGTGGCGCTGGCCGAAGCCATGGCACGACTCCCGCTCAAGGAGGCACCCTCGGGCGCACCGGCCGGTGCAGCGACCGCCGCGATGACGCTCGAACTGCTCGAACCGTTCGCACGCCTGCTCGATCTGCTCGACCGTCCCGATGACATTCCTTTCGTTGCACCGCTGATCGTGCAGGAGATCTACTACCGCCTGTTCCGCAGCGGCCTGGGCGAACCGCTTCGCCAGCTTGCGCAGAACAGCTCGCACATCGCCCAGGTGGGTCGTGTTACCCAATGGATCAAGGCGAACTATGCGGCGCCGATGTCGATCGACTCGCTAGCCGAGGTGGCCGGCATGAGCGTTACCTCGTTCCACCGGCATTTCAAGGCGATCACGTTGATGACGCCCGTGCAGTACCGCATGCGACTCCGCCTGCAGGAAGCGCGCAAGCTGCTGCTAGCCGAACCCCGCTCAGCCGGCGCCGTGGCGGCGGCCGTTGGCTACGACAGCCAATCCCAGTTCACCCGCGACTACAAGCGCATGTTCGGTGCACCGCCCGCCACCGACGCCTCCCGTTTAGCCGCGCCCCTGTAGAAGCGCGCTCCTACAGGGAGCGCGTTTCGATATCGCGGAGATACGCGCAGAACATATCGGCCATCGCCGCACTGAAAGCTTCGACCTCATCGCGGGTTCGCGGCGACGACGAAAAATCCTTGCCTACCGCACTCATCGTCGAAAGGATCAGCGACACCGCCGTGGCCCGAGCCTCTTCGCTTGCCTTCGGCAACACCTCGGCCATGAAGGCATGGAACGCCCGCTCGCCCGCAGCCTTTGCCTCGCGGGCCTCGGGTGCATCGCGGTACAAGGGCGCCGCGTCATCCAGCGCCACCCGCATATCCGCCTCATCGCACTCCGATTGAATGAACGCAACGACGAGCCGGCGCAAGCGCTCCAGCGGCGGCTGATCGTCGCCAACCAGCGTCGCGATCAACATGTCGGTGGTCTCCCGCCACTCGTCGCTTTGCAGGCGGAACAGGATCGCCGCCTTGTTCGGGAAGTACTGATAGATCGAGCCGACACTGACCCCGGCCCGCTCGGCCACCCTGGCCGTAGTGAATCGCGCGACACCCTCCTTCGCCAAAACCTGAGCTGCGGCCTCGAGGATGGCTGCGACGAGCTCGTTCGAACGCGCCTGTTTTGGGCTCTTTCGCGAGGAAATCGATGGTTTTTTCTGGCTGGCCATGACGCCTCGGGAATGCGAATAGAAAACCTGACGGATTCGTCACATTCTAATCCCAAGCCCACTGACTGCAACCGGAGACACCCATGACCACCCTCACCACCGCCCCGCTCGCTGGCGTCGTCGATCGCCTGTTTCGCGAAGCCGACCAGGTTTCCTGGACCGACAACCCGACCCTCAGGAACATGTCGGATGCGGAGCGCGGCCGCCTGATGCAGAGCAAGACCGATTACCTCGATTTCTACGGCGCCCTGAAGGACATCCCCTTGCCGGTATCCCGCGAAACCGGTGCGCTGCTGTACATGCTGGCGCGCAGTACCCGCGCCCGCACCATCGTCGAGTTCGGCACCTCATTCGGCATTTCCACCCTGCATCTCGCAGCGGCATTGCGCGATAACGGCGGCGGCCAGCTCATCACCAGCGAGTTTGAACCGGGCAAGGTGGCGCGTGCGCGTGATCACCTGACGGCGGGCGGTGTCATCGACCTGGTCGATATCCGCGAAGGCGATGCACTGAAGACCCTGGCCGTGAACCTGCCGGACACAATCGACCTCGTGCTGCTCGACGGCGCCAAGGCGCTCTACCCGGAGATCCTCGCCCTACTGGAGCCGCGCCTGCGCCCCGGCGCGCTGGTGATCGCCGATAACGCGGACTACAGCCCCGAATACATGGCCCGCGTGCGTTCGACCAGCAGCGGCTACCTGTCGGTCCCGTTTTCCGAGGATGTCGAGCTTTCGATGCGCCTTGGCTGATCAGTTGGCCGGCGGGAGCACCACGTCCGTTACGCGCCCCGCGAGCACCGGCGCGCCAGCCGCCTTGGAAGGCGCGCTGGCGCGAGCCACGTGGTACTGGCCCGCCGGAAGGTCGGTCGCTTCGAAGTGGCCTTTCGCGTCGCTCATCACCCCGACGATGGCGCCGGACGCTTCGTTGACGACCACGATCTGCTCGTTGGGACGGGTCTCTCCGCGGATCGTGCCCGTCGTGGATGCCGCGGAAACGCCCGTGCTCAAAGCAGCGAGGGCAAAGGTAAGGGACAGGGCCTGCAGGATTTTCATGGAGCACCTCTCACGGTTGCAAAGTGAAAGTATGTGCACGCACGGCCAGCCTCTGTCGCCATGACTGATTGCCTATAGGCGCGGCCCGCTCAGGGAGGGAGCAACGGAGTGTCGGAGGACTTACCAGGGAACGGTCTTGCCGTCGCGGTCCAGGTACTCGAGGCCCGGGCGGCCTTGTTTGCTCAGGATGACATCGAGGATCAGTGGAATGCTTTCCTCGACGGTGTACGGCGCGTCGTCGCCGCCCAGCTCGGTCCGGATCCAGCCCGGCGCAAGCAGGAGCAATGCACGGCCCGTGGCGGCCTGCCGAACAGCGTAGCTGCGCATGAACTGATTCAGGGCCGCCTTGGAGCCGCGATACACCTCGCGGCCACCACGTTCGTTGTTGGTGATGCTGCCCTGCCCCGACGACATCACGCCGATCAATCCCTTATCGGCCACGAGGCTTTCAAGGCCTTCGACGACACGCATCGGGCTCAGCGCGTTGGTCACCATCACGTGCAGGAACTCATCGGTGGTGACTTCGGCAATCGTCTGGTTCGGGTCTTCGTTCGTGGTGCCTGCGTTGATGAACAGGATGTCGAAGTGCTTGCCCGCGAGGCGCGAACGAAGCGCCTCGGTGTCCTTGGGGTCGGTAATGTCGATCGATTCAATCGCCAGGCGGGAACCGTGTTCCGCGGCTAGTTCGTGCAATGGCGTGCGCTTGCTGCCACGCACCGTGCCCGTGACAGACCAGCCCTCCTTCAGGAAACCCTCGGCCATGGCTTGGCCAAGCCCACGCGAAGCGCCAATGATCAGGATGGAAGGCGTGTCGTTTGGCTCGCTCGTCATGGATGCCTCTTGGGTCAGGTCATAGGAGATAACGGGATTTCACCGGGGCGCAGCGTGAGGACGCGTGCGCCCGTCGCCGTGACGGCGACCGTGTGTTCAAACTGCGCCGAGAGGCGTCCATCCCGCGTGTAGACCGGCCATTCGCCTTCCTGGTTCACGATCGCCGCGCGGCCCTGGTTGAGCATGGGTTCGATGGTGAAGACCATCCCTTCGCGCAACACCATGCCGGTGCCCGGCCGCCCGTAATGCAGGATCTGCGGATCTTCATGCATCTCCCGGCCGATGCCGTGGCCGCAGTATTCCTTCACCACGCTGTAGCCATGCGTTTGCGCGTGACGGGCGATGGCGTGGCCAATATCGCCGAGGCGTGCGCCCGGCTTCACGACGGCGATGCCTTTCCACATGGCTTCGTAGGTGGCCTTGACCAGGCGTCGTGCCGGGTATGGCACGTCGCCAACCAGGTACGTCGTACTTGAATCGGCGATATAGCCGTTCTTTTCAAGCGTGATGTCGAGGTTGACGATCTGGCCGCTGCGCAGCACATCGCTCGCCGAGGGCACGCCATGGCACACGACGTTATCGATCGAGGCATTCAATACGAATTCGAAACCGTACTGTCCCTTGCTTGCCGGCCGCGACTTGAGATCGTCGACGATCATCCGCTCAACGAGGTCGTTGATGGCCAGCGTGCTACGGCCCTCGAGATCCAGGCCGTTGAGGTGATGAAAGACCGAGGCGAGCAAGCGCCCGGCCTCTGCCATCGCAACGAGTTCTTCCGGCTGCTTGACCACTAGCGCGCCGCACGCAAAGCCAGGGGCTCCACCCCGGCTTCTCGCAGCTCCTGCGCCACGAGCTCCTGGAAACTCAGCGACGGGTTGAGCTCACAGAGCATCCCGATACGGATCCAGAAATTCGCCTGCGCATTGATCGACCGCCCCGTCACCGAACAGGCGCGGCGGATCTGGTCGTGCGTTTCATCATCGATGTTTACGATACCCATATACGAACCATATATGTTTCGTATAGTCGACGCAACCACCCTTGTAGGAGCGCGCTTGCGCGCGATAGGTGCTCGCGGCAAGCCCGGCCAACCAAGGCACGTGCACTCCATGACCGGTTGCCCAAGGCAGGCCAATCTTCATAGTATGGTTGTAAGTTAAAGAACCGGAACCCTTCCATGGATATCGTCGGCCAGCTTCCACCCGGTCTCACCGGCCTCGAACAGTTGCGCATGCTCATCACCATGGGGGGCCGCCCGCCTATCGGCGACACCATGGACATCACCCTGGTCGAGGTCGACGACGGCATCGCCATCTTCGAGGGCAGGCCCTCGCTGAAGGTCTACAACCCCATCGGCATGGTGCACGGCGGATTCGCTGCCACCCTTCTCGACTCCGCATGTGGATGCGCGGTGCACTCCAAGCTCTCGCCCACCCAGGCGTATACGACGCTCGAGTTGAAGACGGCGTATCACAAGGCCATTACCGCAGAAACCGGCGTGATGCGAGCCGAGGGGCGCGTGTTGACGATAGGCCGGCGCGTGGCATTCGCCGAAGCATCATTGAGCGACGGTGGAGGGAGACTGTATGCGTCTGCAACATCCACACTGCTTGTAATGGATCGCAACACTCCGCAGTGAGCGACAGTCTCGACTTAAGCCGCGGGAAGTACGCCTCTCTTTATTTTTGAACCGTGCGCTAAACCGACAGGTACAAATCGTAGGACGATGTCCCTCAACTTCATTACTCGCTGAAGGTGGTCGTGCATGAGTTTAAGCTCGTACTGCGCCAACAGTGGCATATCCTCCTTCCGAGGCGCGGCTTTTTCCTGGTCGTAAAGAAGCCACAGACACAACGTATAGTCATTTCCATTGTTGAGCGAAGCGTCTTCCTTGATGTAGTCCAAGTATCGATTCTTCCATGGTGAATCGCTATTTCTGACATGTTCGCGGATTTCACCAAGGAACACGTCATCAGTCAAAAAGGCCTCACAGTAGAACTTGGCCTGGGAGAACAGATAGTTTGTCGATGAGGCATCTTTATACTGCTTTGAGTTAATAATCCTCACCCTAGAACTGATTCCCCCCGATTCGTCCGAACGCTCTATCAGGTCGAGAACGTCGCAGAATTCCTTATTCTTGGTCCCAGTACCGATGCGAAGCTTTGCTCGATCAAAAAGTATGCTCGTCGGACTTAATTCAACGACACGAGCATTGAAGATGAATTCCTCGCTTCGAAGGCCATCTACCGAACCGATCGCTATCCCGCAGAATCGTGACTCAGCGGGCTCAACTACGAGACGTTCACCAATGAACTTCAAGATGTCAGCATGGAATCCTCGATCGACCTTCTGCCATCTTCCTGCACTGAGAATGCATGCGTCATCCTGGCCATCACTCGAAGGCAGCGTCGCCTCAAAAACCATGCACGAGTATATCGACCAGTGACGATCCTCAAGAATTCTGTCATCGGCGTATGAGTAGGCGAAAATTTTATGCCTTTTCAGATAGTCGACGGACAGATCATCCACTCGGTCGACTAGCGACTGAAGCAATGATGGATCTAGGTAAGAGAAAATTTCATTCTCTCGCACCTTCTTTGCCGTGAACGAAAAAGCATACTCATCATCAGCGACGAACTCAGGAATACACAAGTCCATGAACTCGTGCTCACCGCTCTTTAAGCAGTCGATCAAGAGTTCATTAAGGGCACTCTCCTCCTCGGCGGTGACGGGTTGAAAGTTGCGAAAGTTCGGAAAGTTAGCGATGTAATCCTCTGAGCCGAACTGTGAGACAAATTCCGTGCAGCGGGTTAAAAGATCATCCCAAGAAAGCCTGTGTTCGCCGATCATCTTGATCGTCAAACTGTCACGTCCTTGAAGGGTGACCTCCTTCTCGTCCTTTAGGTGCGCCGAGATATACCTCAGGTCCTCTGCTTCGCTTAAGCCAAAGACGAACGTGTCAGATGGACGAGCAACCTGCCGATCGATATGCGTTGGAGTGATCGAGTTGCTCTGTGTGCGCGTCTGGCGAATCTTCTCATTCCCGCACATATTCATTGCAACCTTGATTCCGAAGTCCGGCTCAAGCGCCGCGCGGTCTAGATGCACCGTGGAGCTTCGCCCGAATGTCGCGATCATTACACGTCCATCAATATCAATCAGGAGAAGACCGTTCGGCGAACGTGAGCCAGCTGAAAAGGCAATTCTTTCATCCGCACCGAGTTGCGAGTTCAGAAAATCCAACCAAGGAGGATTGGACTTGCGACTCGATGATTCAAAGTAGTAGAGCCTGCAACTAGCGTCACCAACAGTGAATGAAACATCGTGAAGTTCATCCCTGTTTGCAATGGGCGAATCCTTGTCCAAGACTGAATCAAAGTCAGCACCAGGCTTTCCCAAATAAAGGGTAAGCTGTGCAATCTCTAGATCCGGGTTCATAGCTACTCCGTGCCATTAGATTGAGGTTGACCCCCCCTATCGGCCGCTTGCAGTGATTCTGAAGACGGCTCTAGCAACTAATCTAGGCGGACGTTTCTATTCCGCACCTGCTCCATCGTTAGCGTTTTGCCCTTGGCGCATCGGCCGCCTCAAAGTGCGCGACCTGGTCCGCGCGCGCCTTCTCGAAAGCCGGCCTCGCCGTCGCACGTGTGACGTAGTCCTTGCACGCAGGGAAATCCGCAAGCCCATCGAAGCGATCGACAAGGCGCAGCACGTCGGACATGAGGATGTCCGCGACGGAGAAGTTGCCAGCCAGCCATTCGCGTTTGCCGAGCACGTTTTCCATATGCCCGAGGCGAAGACGCAGGAAACCATCGAGCTTCTGCCAAGCCGACGACTCGCGATTCTCTTCAGAGAACACCATGATCGACCATGGCACGCTGGCCATCTCCACGGAATTCAGCGCGGCGAATACCCATTCGGTCACTTCGGAACGACCCCGCGGATCGTCCGGCATCAAGGCAGTACTGCGGCCAGCGATGTGCAACAGGATCGCGCCGCTTTCGAATATGGAGATATCGCCATCGGTGATCCACGGCACCTGGCCGAACGGCTGGTGGGCAAAGTGCGCGGCGTCGCGATCCTTGAACGAGACGCCGCGGACCTCGTAGGGCAGCCCGGCTTCTTCCAGCGCCCAACGGACTCGCAGGTCGCGGACATAACCGCGTGGTGCCTCCGGCACCCAGTCGAACGTACTGAGGATCAGGTCGGCCATCACGCACCTCCAGTCATCGTCAGGAGGTCGCAGGGTAACCCATGGCGCCTAAACGGGGTTGAGGGAGCCTTTGTAGGCCACGATCCGGCCGACCAGCGGTGCGGAAATTTCGACATCGAAGCAGAAACGCCCGGCTTCCTCATGCTCGAAGCTGATGCCCTTGGGGAGCAGGAAGCCCGGCATGGGGATGCCCAGCAGCGACCAGCGCCGCGGAGTGAGCAGGAGTCGCTCACCTTCGACCACCAGCGCAAGGGCGAACGATGCAGGGCCGAAGCGCTCGACAAGCAGATGCGTGTCCCGACCGGAGCCTTCCGACTGATGCGAGGAGAAGTCCTTGCCATCGAAGGTGCGTGTCCAGCGCTCGCCGTTATCTTCGGGGGCGAAGTTCACCGTGAGCGGCACGCCTGTTCCGGCCTTCGGGAACCCGACGATGGCCCGGATGATTCGCGCGAGCAGGCCGTTGCCGTGACGGACTTCTGCGTGGTCCTCCCATTTCCGCGCGGCAGAGGTGCCATGCAGCTCACGCAGACGGGCCGGCAATGCATCAAACGCCGAACCCAGAATCCGCTTGTACAGGGGCGCGCCCGCCTCGGACGGCTCATCGCGGAACCCCGTATGGATCGAGCGGCCCTCGAACAGCTCGTCGTAATCGGCGAGCTCCAATGCGCGCGTGGCCGGGCGTGCCCCCGTTGCGGGGCGAATGCCATTCAGCAGCTTCCGCACGATGGCTTCGACCGCCATCGAGGGGATGTACGGGCCATCATCGCCTTCCGCCAACAGGTGCCAGCTGCGTTCCACGGGCTTCCCGACCTTTGTGCCCCGTGCCCGCACGAACATGCCGCCGCGGTGTTCGCCGAAACGCATGCGGTTTAGCACCCAATAGAACAGCGGCGACCACGGGGCCAGTGATGGCCACTCGAAATGCGCCCGCGCCTTCGCCAGCAGGTTGAGGACGCGGTGCAGGATTTCCGGCACGGGCCCCGCACCCATCCAGATATCGCGCAACGTGGGGTGCTCAGGTGGGATCACCTGCAGGTCGGGCACGTCTACCAGCGAGAAGTGGATGTTCCTCAGTGGAAGCTTCCCGGGCACGGCCACAGTGAAGCGCAGGCTCTCCGCAAGCCCAAGGCCCTGCCCCGGCTCACCGTTCCGCCAGAGCTTCACCGGCGCCCCGGCATAGCCGACCACCGCGCGCATCACGTTGAGGCCGATACCGGCGTACGGAGATGGCGCGATGCCGCCCTCTACCGAAACGATATCCATGTCGCTGGCGAGTTCGCGCACCACGGCGGCCGTGAGCACCGGGAAGCTGCTCACACCCGAGAGCGCGAACACGCCTGCCGCTTTAGCCTGCACATCGAGCGCCGCGACACCGAAGACGAAATCCGCGGCGTCGGCGAAGTCGAGATAGTCCACGCCGGCAGCGATGCAGGCTTCGATAACGATGTAGGGGTTGTCGCCGTATTCCTGGAACGGCCCGGACGCATCGACGACCAGGTCCGGTCGGTCCGAACGAAGCACCTCGGCGATATCCAGACGATCGAGCTTCAAAGGACGAGCCCGCGCGGGGCCCTTGTAAGCGGCACAGAACGCTTGCGCCCTTGCCAGATCACGCCCGCTGATGATCAGTTCAAGCTGAGGAAGATCCGCCAGCAACTCCGCGAGCCGGCCGCCGAACACGCCGTACCCGCCGAGAATCAGTACCTTCGTCTCGCCCATCCCTGGCCACTCGCGCTATGAAGTCCCGCGCACTGTTGCCAATCCCCCATCGCCCGTCAACTCCTCGCCCTTGTAGGAGCGCGCTTGCGCGCGATCCGCCGGCAGGCGGCCAGTCTGAGGCAAGCACATCGCGTGCAAGCACGCTCCTACAGTGGGGTGACCAGGCCCAGGCGGATCAGGCTTTCGGCGCTTGCCACGATGGCGTCTTCGGGTGAGCGAGGCTTCCACCCCAACACCCGTTGGGCTTTGGCGCCGGTGGCACTCAGGTCCACACCGAGCAGCGCCACCACCGGGCGCAGCGCCGGGTTCTTGCGGGCGGCAAGGCGGATCACCCAGTTTGGCAGCACGCGCGTTGGCACGTTCGCCGCCGACGACCCCATGCGCTCGCGCAGCACGCGGGCTACCTCGGCCATCGTCATGCTCTCTCCCGCGGTGGCGATGAAACGTTCGCCGTTTGCTTTCGGATCGAGCATGGCGCGCAGGTGCAGGTCGGCCACGTCGCGGACATCGACGAAGCCGGAACTGATCTTCGGGCAGCCCTTCTGGTTGCCTTCCAGCAGGTTCTTCACCAGCCGCACAGAGTGCGAGTAATCCGCCCCCAATGCCGGGCCCATCACCGCCGTGGGGTTCACCGATGACAATTCGAGGCCCTTCCCTTCGCGCCGGACGAAATCCCACGCCGCTCGCTCGGCGAGCGTCTTCGACTTCTGATACGGCGCGATCTGGCCTTCGAGATCGCTCCAGTCGGTTTCCTTAAACGGACGCGGATAGCCCGGCTTATGTCCCGCGCAGATCGCGCCGATCGCCGAGGTAAGCACCACGCGCTTCACGCCAGCGTCCCGCGCCGCCTTGAGCACCCGCAGGTTGCCGTCCACCGCCGGACGGATCCAGTCTTCTTCGCGGACCTGGTCGCCGGAGGGCGTCGGCGATGCGCCGTGCATGACGTAGGTGCAACCTTCGGCCGCTTCGGCCCAACCCGCGTCCTCGCTGAGGTCGGCACGCACGAAGGCCAGGCGGTCGCCCGCGTCGACACCCGCGTTGCGCAGCTGTTCGCGCACTTCCGCTTCACGGCCGAGCGAGCGCACGGTGGTGCGCACACGGTAGCCCCGTTCAAGCAGCGCGATGATGCAGTGCTGGGCGATGAAACCGGTGCCACCGGTGACAAGGACGAGTTCGTGGTTCATGGGGTTGCTCCGGTAGTCGCTGAATACCGAAAGCTTAGGGGCCCGGGCGCGTACGGAGAATGCGATATAGTGCGTATTACTTGCTCGCGAGTACGGCCATGAGCGCAGATCCCTTCTCCGACATCCTCCGGTTCACCCAGGCGGAATCCCTCGTCACGGGCGGCTTCAGCGCGAGCGGCCCGTGGGCCATCGCCTTCCCGGCCCCTTCAAGCATCAAGTTCTTCGCGGTGGTGAAGGGCGGCTGCTGGGTCACGATCGAGGGCGAACCGGAACCGATTTGGTTCGGCACGGGCGACGTGGGCCTGATCACGGCAAAGCGCCGGCTCGTCCTGGCCAGCGACCTCAGCGTGCCGCCGCAGGACGCAATGGCGGTGTTCTCGGGCTCGGGCAAATCCGTCGTTACGCTCGGCGATGGCAGCGACTTCGCCCATATCGGCGGCCATGTACTCCTCGACCCAGCTAGCGGCCGCCTGCTCGCCGACGTGCTGCCGGCGTGGATCCACGTCGGCGCCGATTCACCGCAGGCCACGTCATTTCGCTGGTTGCTCGCCGAACTGGTGGCGGAGCGACGCACCGATCAACCCGGAACGCAGCTGGCCTCCGCCCAGCTCGCGCAGCTCCTGTTTATCCAGATCCTCCGCGCGCACCTGCAGACCTCGGGCCCCATGCCGGCCGGCTGGCTGCGTGCCCTGGGCGACCCGCGCATCGCACCGGCCATGCGGCTGATACACGGGGAGCCATCCCGTGCGTGGAGCCTGGAAGAGCTGGCACAGGCCTGCGCCATGTCGCGCACGACGTTCGCGAACCGGTTTCGCGACGTAGCTGGGAGCACGCCGCTGGCCTATCTGAGCGCATGGCGCATGCACCTCGCCACCCGCGCCCTGCGCGAAGGCAAGACGGCGGTGGCTACGCTGGCCGAGGAGTTGGGCTATGCGTCCGAGAGCGCGTTCAGTACGGCGTTCAAACGAGCCGTAGGCGAATCACCGCGGGCTTACCGGATTCGCATGCGTGCCGACGACGTACCGGAGCTCGAACTCGCGGAATAACGGTGTAAGAACCTCAGAGCAGCCTGTCTCGATATTCCGCCGACGGCATCCAACACGTATCGCGGCGGCCGAAGAGCTTGTATCGGTGCCGCGCGACCCACTGGTACACCGGATCGCGCAAGAACCGCGGCACGAGACGAAACACGCCTGCCAGGCGCCACGGGAAGCCCAGGGTCTCGTAAATACCGAGCACGGCATCGCTATCGCGACGCACCCTGTCGCCGTCGACCAACAGGATCGTGCTGGGATTCTCGGGATCCAGCCCCTGCGCCCGGCAAAGCTCCGCGCCGAAATCACCCTGCATCGAAGCCAGCCGGAACTGGCCCGTCTTGTCGTGCCTCAGCACGAACTGGGCGTTCGCCGAGCACAGGACGCACTCGGCGTCGAACAGGATGATGGGGTTGCTGGTCATGGCAGGCATATATAGCGCCAACCGCGCGCGCTATGGAATGGGCAGGTGCAGCTCGGATTCTGATGCTGGGGAATCTGGCGCATCGGGAGCCTGAGCCCGCGTAGCGGCCAGCGGCATGCGAACGCCGGCGCCGAAGCCGTGACCCTTGGCACGCCACGCGGTCGCAAGGGCAATGAGCACCACCATGGCGACCATCCACGGAAGCGCACGCGCACCCATCCACTGAAGCAAAACACCACCAAGCACGCCACTACCCGCAAACGATAAATTGAAGACAGTCACCAGCAACGATTGAGCGACCTCAGCGCCTTCGCCTGCGGCGTCAGCCAACGCTGTTTGCAGCAGTGTTGGGGCGCCACCGAAGCTGAGCCCCCATAGCGCGACGCCGCCAACGATAAACCCCACGGACGCCATGCCCGAGCCGAAGGCCACGGCCACCAAGGCAAACAATGCCAGTGCACCGAGGGTAAGCGCGCGCAACCAACGGTCAACGAGCGCGCCGACCAACCACAGGCCCGCCATGGACGAAACACCAAATGTAAGCAGCACCACGCCGAGATACGGGTCAGCGCCGATCGACGCAAGAAACGGTGCGATATAGGTGTAAAGCACGTAATGCGGAAGGATCCAGGTCATCACCACGGCCAGCACGGGCCTAACTCCCCGTGTGGTGATGACGCCTTTGAACGGCATGGCCCGATGCGCCGCCTGGCCCGGAAAGTCAGGGACGGCTCGAGCGACCCACGCGATAAGGATAAGCGTCATGCCCGACATGACCCCGAAAACGCTGCGCCAACCGATCATGCCGCCGAGCCAAGCACCTAGCGGCACACCGATCGATAGAGCGAGCGGAATGCCCAGCATCGCTACCGCCAACGCTCGGCCCTGCATCGCAGGTGGAACCATTCGGCGTGCGTACGTCGCCAGCAAGCTCCAGGCAAGGCCCGTCGCGAGACCGGCCGTGAGTCGTGCCGCCAACGCCAAGGGGTAGCTCGATGCGACGGCGGTGATCGCGTTGCAGACGAAAAAGGCGGCCAGAACAGCCAAGAGCACCCGCCGCCTTGGCCAGGCACGGGTAGCGGCGGTGAGCGGGATCGCAGCGATGCCAGAGCCAAGCGCACAGGCGGTCACCAGTTGGCCCGCCCAGGCCTCGCTGACGTGGAAGCCATGGGCGATTTCCGGGAGCAATCCGGCGGGAACCGTTTCATTGGCCGTGGCGATAAAGCTTGCCGTGGTCAATGCCCATAGCCCAGCCATGGGTAGTCTTTCGCGCGTACCAGTCGCCTTGTGCATCGCATATCTCCGAGGGGTGCAAGGCGGCAGTTTGGTTGTTGCGGTTGGATTTGATAATTAAGCTATCGATTAACTCACCATCAAATCCACATGAAGAATGGCTACTGACCGCCTGGGTGATATGCGCTTGTTCGTGGAGGCCGCCTCCCTGGGCAGCCTCACCGCAGCCGGCCGCAAGCTTGGCTTCTCACCCGCCGCCGCAAGCGCCCGGCTCACCAAGCTCGAAGCGGCGCTGGGCGCCAAGCTCTTCGACCGCAGCACGCGACAACTGCGCCTGACCGAGGAAGGCCGGATCTATCAACACCACTGCGGCATCGCACTACAGGCGATCGACGACGCCGGAGACGCCCTTCACGCCAATCAGGGCGAGGTGCAGGGCAAGGTCCGCATCTCAGCGTCCGCCGACTTTGGGCGCCACCTGCTGAACGATTGGATTGAGGAGTTCACGCGCACGCACCCGGCATTGAAAATCGCCCTGACCCTTAGCGATTCGCTGTCGGATCTGCTGAATGACGATGCTGACTTCGCGATTCGTTTTGGCAAGCCAGATAACGAGTCCCTGGTCGCACGACGGCTTGCGCCGAACTGGCGGGTGCTATGTGCATCACCGGGCTATCTCGCGGAGCATGGCATGCCAGAGACCATCCCCGATCTCGCCAACCACCAGTTCGTCGTTCTCGTTACAGCTGATGGCCCGCTCAATACGTTCCACTTCGCCGCCTCAGGGCGGCGCGTGAACCACACCGTGGCCATGGAAAATGCATGGGAGACCAATGACGGCGCGCTGGCTCGCGCATGGGCGCTGGCCGGCCGCGGCGTCGCGCGGAAGACCATATGGGACGTCGCGGCGGACCTTCGGAATGGCTCACTGCAGGTCGTGCTGCCCGACCTCATTGAGGGCGAGCCCGGAATCTATGCCGTGTTCCACCCGAACCGATACATGTCGCCAAGGGTGCGGGTGCTGCTGGATTTTCTGGTGGAGCGGTTCCAGGAGGCCGCTGATGGGATGCTCGCTGGGCTACCTTCGCCCAAACGACCGACGTACGACTCCGCTCCCATTTGAAAAAATTCATTTAGTCGTAGCCCCACTACGACTAATGCGATTTTTCAAAACTCACACCACTTCGACTATTCCATCGAGGGCTTCTTCCAGCAGCACTCTATCAGCTGCGCGCTTCGCCGCTGTGCGCTGCGCCAGGTTCCGCAGCTTATGCTTTACAGCCGGTAAGCCAGCAGCGTCAGCTAGCCCAATCAGGCCGAAGTTCGGCGCCTCGTCCTCGACAGATCTAAGGAATGCCTTGGATGGCTCGTCCAGCCAGCTGGCAACCCGCTCAAGGAGTCGCTCGCGAACGGCGAGGAGGCCCTCCGCTTCGACCGGCTCTGCAGTCATCCCCTTAAAATGCGCGTCGAATGTCGCAGAAAAATCCGCAGGAACGCGCGGTGCCAGCATCTCCCAGGCGGGTTTCGGGCTGCATGTCAGGTAGACGAGGAAGGTTCGCCATAGCTCCTGCCCCGTCCGGTCGTCCTGTAGAAGCAGGCCGACATCGAACAAGTCCCGGGGGTGCTGCCGGGAAAGTGCAGCGGAAAGCTTCCCCGCGTAGAGATCGGCAAAGCTCACGACCTTCACGGACGCGAAGCCAAACGCCGCTTCGACGCTCGGGCGCACGACCATGGTGCGTACCGGATGCACAGTTCCGCGCATCACCGGCGTAGTCTCGATCTGTACGCGCGCATTTCCTCGCTTAACCACGAGGCGATTAATGACGCCACCAGCAGGACCCGACGCCTGTACATGAAGCTGGAGCGGGCGAGCCCGAAGCGCATCCGCCAGCCGACCAAGGGCCTCCGTTATGAGCCGCGCATCTTCGGCGAAGTCATGGATAGGCAGCCAGGCCAGATCGATGTCTACCGACAGCCGTGGCAGATCGTGCTCAAAGAGGTTGATCGCTGTTCCGCCCTTCAGCGCAAATTGCGGTTCGCGAGCCAGCTCGGGGAGGATCTCAACCAGCAAACGCACGCGATCAGCGTATCGCCGCCCTCTTTCGTCAAGCCAAATGCTCATCCAGATCCGTTGGTAAAGTGATTTGATACGTCGGGTCAAGCCGACCGCCTGGCACCAGGGCGCGCTTACCGCTGCCTAGGTCCACACCGTCGAGCGGGACATGCGGAAGCCACGCGTGTTGGTGGCGTTGCGCGAGCGCGAGGAACAAGCGCTTGGCCTTGATGCTTCGGCAGTGTCGCAGTTGCTGCGCGAGTCGCTGCGGGCTCAGGGTTGTCATCGACTGCATGAGTGCGTCGACTTCGTAGACCAGCGTCGGCTCGGATACGCCATCGCATAGTTCAAGCATGGCGCGCTCGACGGTCGAGCACACCAGGCCGCCGCCCTCATCTGCAGGCCGACGCCGGAGCAACCCCTGCGCAGCGAGCGCGACGTCCGAGGTATCCGCTGAAAAGTGCAGGAAGGCCGAATCAAACGAGCCGGTGCCAAGAAATGCAAAACGCTCTTCGAGGGGAAGCTTTTCGAGCCACGCCGGCGGTCGGCTCGGCCCATACAACGTGACCGTGCCGGGATCGCCGAGCCGCAGGTAGTGTTCGTGCCCCTGCAGGCTTAGCGCGAAACGCCCGCCAACATGCAGAGGGCGGCCTTCGTCAGCCTGAAGACTTCGAACTGCTCCCTCCCAGGTCAACCGGCCGCCAGTGCGTAGGTAAACGCCACGCGCCACCGGAACGAGCCAGCCGCTAGCGACATAGCGCACCACCAGATTGCTGGCATAGCCGTGCGCCCTCAGCCAGCGCGTGGAGACGAGCTGGGTGTCGCCGAACTCGCTAATCAGCGAGTTTATTTTTTTGGCTTTTGAGTCACTCACAGTGACCAAAATACGGTTTTTTTAAACCAACGCAAGAGGATTGGTTTACCAAAAAGAAAAAAAGGTCACTCAAAGTGACCTTTTTTCGAAAAAATTAAACCAACAAGGAGACGATCACTCCCACTCAATCGTAGCCGGCGGCTTCCCCGAAATGTCATAAACCACACGAGAAATACCACGCAACTCATTGATAATTCGCGTAGAACACTTATCAAGGAAGTCGTACGGCAGGTGCGCCCAGTGCGCCGTCATGAAGTCGATCGTCTCCACGGCACGCAGCGCGATCACCCACTCATACGCACGGCCGTCGCCAACGACGCCCACCGAACGGACCGGCAGGAACACGGCAAAGGCCTGGCTCACCCGGTCGTACAGGTCGTGCGCGCGCAGCTCTTCGATGAAGATCGCATCCGCACGCTGCAGCAGGTCGACGTATTCCGGCTTCACTTCGCCCAGCACGCGCACGCCGAGGCCCGGGCCCGGGAACGGGTGGCGGTAGACCATCTCACGCGGCAGGCCGAGTTCAACGCCGATGCGGCGGACTTCGTCCTTGAACAGCTCGCGGAGCGGCTCGACCAGCTTGAGCTTCATGTGCTCCGGCAGGCCGCCGACGTTGTGGTGGCTCTTGATGACGTGGGCCTTGCCCGTCTTGCTGCCGGCGGATTCGATGACGTCCGGGTAGATCGTGCCCTGGGCGAGCCACTTCACGCCCTCGAGCTTGGCGGATTCCTCATCGAACACCTCGACGAACAGGCGGCCAATGACCTTGCGCTTGGCTTCCGGGTCTTCCACGCCAGCCAGGGCGTCGAAAAAGCGCTGCTTCGCATCCACGCGGATGACGTGCACGCCCATGTGCTCGGCCATGGTGGCCATGACCTGGTCGCCTTCCTGGAAGCGCAGCAGACCGGTATCGACGAAGACGCAGGTGAGCTGGTGGCCAATGGCCTTCTCCAGCAACGCAGCAACCACGGAGGAATCGACGCCACCGCTCAGGCCGAGCAGCACGCGGTCGGACCCCACCTGCTCGCGGACGCGGGCGACGGCGTCTTCGATGATGTGCGCGGCATCCCACAGGGTGGCCGAACCGCAGAGGTCGACCACGAAGCGACGGAGCAGCTCCATGCCCTTCTTGGTGTGGGTCACTTCCGGGTGGAACTGCAGGCCGTAGAAGCGGCGCTCGTCATCGGCCATGGCGGCCAGCGGCAGACTGGAGGTCGACGCGGTCGAGCGGAAGCCTTCCGGCAGCTTCGTCACGCGGTCGCCGTGGGACATCCAGACGCCCAGGGCTTCGCCGTCGTCCATCACGCCATCGAACAGGCCGCACGAAGCAAAGGTGACCGTCGCCGGGCCGAACTCGCGGTGGTGGCCGGCTTCGACCTTGCCGCCGAGCTGTTCGCTCATGGTCTGCATGCCGTAGCAGATGCCGAGTACCGGCACGCCGAGGTTAAACACCACGTCCGGAGCGCGCGGGGAATCCGCCTCGGTGACCGATTCCGGGCCACCCGAAAGGATGACGCCACGCGGGTTGAAGCCGCGGATATCTTCCGGCGCGTGGTCCCAGGCCCACACTTCGCAATAGACGCCGATCTCACGGATGCGGCGGGCGATCAGCTGCGTGTACTGCGAGCCAAAGTCGAGGATGAGGATCTTGTCGCTATGGATATCGGTCATCGTGGCGGCCTGCAGTAAAAAATACGGTGTGCGAAAAGCAGAACGCCCACGTGTCGCGGGCGTCCTGTGTTACCTGGCTCGGATGCCCCGGGGCATCAATCCAGGACGCGGTAGTTCGGTGCTTCCTTCGTGATCTGGATATCGTGCGGGTGCGCCTCGCGCACGCCGGCACCGGTCACCTTCACGAACTGCGCCTTCTCGTGGATCTCTTCGATGTTGGCCGTGCCCATGTAGCCCATGGACGCACGCAGGCCGCCCATCATCTGGTGGATGATGTTTCGGATCGAGCCACGGTACGGCACGCGACCCTCGATGCCTTCCGGCACGAGCTTGTCGGCGTCGGCTTCATCCTGGAAGTAACGGTCCTTCGAGCCCAGCTGCATGGCGCCGATGGAGCCCATGCCGCGGTAGCTCTTATAGGAGCGACCCTGGAAGAGTTCGACCTCGCCCGGGGATTCCTCGGTGCCCGCGAACATGGAGCCAAGCATCACCGAGGATGCGCCGGCGGCCAGCGCCTTCGGGATATCGCCCGAGTAACGGATGCCGCCGTCGGCGATGAGCGGGATCTCGCCCTTCAGCGCCGTGGCGACCAGGTCGATCGACGTGATCTGCGGCACACCGATACCGGTGACGATGCGGGTGGTGCAGATCGAGCCCGGGCCCACGCCGACCTTGACGGCGTCGACGCCGGCATCGAGCAGTGCGCGCGCGGCTTCACCGGTGACGATGTTGCCGGCGATGACCTGCACCTGCGGGTAGCGCTTCTTCACCCAGCCGGCGCGATCGATCACGCCCTGCGAGTGGCCATGTGCGGTATCGACCACGATGACATCGACGCCGGCGGCCACGAGGGCCTCCACGCGCTGTTCGGTATCGCCGCCCACACCCACCGCGGCGCCAACGACCAGGCGCTCGTGCGAGTCCTTGGCGGCGTTGGGATTGTCGCGGGCCTTCTGGATGTCCTTCACCGTGATAAGGCCACGGAGCTGGAAGTCGTCGTTGACGACCAGGACCTTTTCGATGCGGTTGCGGTGGAGGAGTTCGAGGACTTCGTCGTGCGACGCGCCTTCCTTCACCGTGATGAGGCGCTCTTCGCGCGTCATGATGTTGCGGACCGGGTCGTCGTGCTTGCGCTCGAAGCGCATGTCGCGGCCGGTCACGATGCCGACCAGGCGCTCGCCGTCGACGACGGGGACACCGGAGATGTTGTGTGCGCGGGTCAGTGCGATGACTTCACCGATGGAGGTATCGGGGCGCACGGTGATCGGGCTGCGGATGACGCCCGCTTCGAACTTCTTGACCAGGCGGACCTGCGCGGCCTGCTGATCGAACGTCATGTTCTTGTGGATGATCCCCATGCCGCCGTTCTGGGCCATGGTGATCGCCAGTCGCGCCTCGGTGACGGTGTCCATGGCAGCGGACACGATCGGAATATTCAGGCGGAGGCCGCGGGTGAACCGCGTTGAGGTATCCACATCACGCGGCAGAACCGTGGAGTGGCCGGGAACCAGAAACACGTCGTCGTAAGTGAGTGCCTCGGCAAGGATGCGCATAGCATTAGTCCCGCGAGTAAATCACGCCATTATACCCTGCGTTGCAACATTGCGACAGTGGGTGCGACAGCTTTACGCGTCGAGCGCTTCCGCGGCTTCCAGGGTGTTTTCCATCAGGGTCGCAACGGTCATGGGGCCCACGCCACCCGGCACCGGGGTGATCCACGAAGCGCGCTCGGCGGCCGGGGCGAATTCCACGTCACCGACCAGGCGGCCGTCTTCCAGGCGGTTGATGCCGACGTCCACGACCACGGCGCCTTCCTTGACCCATTCGCCCTTGACCAAGCCCGGCTTGCCGGCGGCGACCACGAGGATGTCGGCCTGGCGGACGAAGCCTTCGAGATCCTGCGTGAACTTATGGCAGGAAGTCACTGTACAACCGGCAATTAGCATCTCAAGCGCAAGCGGGCGGCCGACATGGTTGGACACGCCGACGATGACGGCATGACGGCCGCGTACCGGGCGGTCGGTATGGCCAAGCAGGGTCATCACGCCCTTGGGCGTGCACGGGCGCAGGCCGAAACGGCGCAGCGCGAGGCGGCCGACGTTCACCGCCTGGAAGCCATCGACGTCCTTGCGGGCATCGATGCGATCAACGAGGGCGTCTTCGTCGATGTGGTGAGGCAGCGGCGACTGCACCAGGATGCCGTGTACGGACGGGTCGGCATTGAGCTTGTCGATCAGGGCGAAGAGCTCGTCCTGCGAGGTTTCCGCCGGCAGGTCGTAGGCGAACGACTCGAAACCCACCTGCTGACAGGCGCGACGTTTGTTCTTCACATAGACCGCGGACGCGGGATCGGTGCCGACCAGCACCACGGCAAGGCCCGGCTTGCGCCGGCCCTCGGCGACACGCTTGGCGACGCGCAGCCCGATATGCTCGAGCAGTTCGTGGGCGATGCGCTTGCCGTCGAGGATGCGTGCCGTCATGGAAAGTTCGCCTGCGAAAAGCGGTGCATTATCCGTGATTTAATGGGCAATGACCATGGATACCGTGCCCTACCCGCGTGACCTGACCGATGGCGTCGTGCGTTTGCGTGCCTACCGCGACGGCGATGCCGAAGGCCTGGCCGAAGCGGTCCGCGAATCGATTGCCACCGCCGGCCCGTGGCTCAGTTGGGCGCGCGCAGACTACGACACCGCCACGGCACAGGATTGGATCCGCCTGTGCAAACAGGCATGGCTGCTAGGCGATGGCTTCGAGATGGTGATCGTCGATGCGCAGACCGATGCCTTCCTGGGCGGCATGGGCATCAACCAGCGCAACCGCGAGCACCGCTTTGCGAACCTCGGCTACTGGGTGCGCGAGTCAGCGCAGGGCCGTGGCATCGTTACCCGGGCGGCACATCTTGCCCTGCTCTGGGCCTTCGAGGTGGTGGGCGTCAGCCGGGTGGAAATCGTGGCCGCACACGACAACGTACCGAGTCGCAGAGCCGCTGAACGGATCGGTGGTAATTTCGAAGGAATGTTACGCAACAGACTGGTAATTAACGATATATCAGTCGACGCCGCGATGTACTCGGTGACCCCGCAGCTGTAGGAGCCCACCCTGTGGGCGACGCCGTTCGCGACAACGCCGCAGGCCCTGTGGCGTTGTCGCGAAAAGATGTCGCCCACAGGGTGGGCTCCTACAGTGCGGTCGCGCACATGTGCTCGAGGTCGGTGTAGCCGGTGAAGGTTGCATCGGGGCCGCAGCCTGGACATGCGGGATCCCGGCGCAGGGTCAGTTCACGGAAGCGCATGGCCAACGCGTCGTACGTGAGCAGACGGCCAACGAGGGGCTGGCCGATGCCGAGCACGAGCTTGATTGCTTCAGTGGCCTGAACGAGGCCAAGCGTGCCCGGAAGCACGCCAAGCACACCCGCTTCCGCACAGTTCGGCGCATCCGCGGCCGACGGCGGCTCTGGGAACAGGCAGCGATAGCACGGGGAATCCTCGCGCCGGGGATCGAAGACGCTGGCCTGGCCCGTGAAGCGCTCGATGGCGGCGTACACCATGGGCTGGCCAAGGCGTCGCGTTGCGGCGGCGAGCAAATAGCGCGTGGCGAAATTATCGGCGCCATCGACCACGACGTCGTGATCACGGATCAGCGCCTCGACGTTTTCGGCCCGGAGCCGCTCGGCCACCACCATGACCGAGACGCGCGGGTTGAGGGCCAGCAACGTCATCCGCGCCGATTCAGCCTTGCCCATCCCTACCCGCGCGTCGGCATGCACGACCTGGCGATGCAGGTTCGAGCGCTCCACGCGGTCATCGTCGATGATCGTGATCTGGCCAACACCCGCCGCAGCGAGATAGAGCAAAGCCGGCGCACCCAGTCCGCCTGCGCCAATCACGACCACCCGCGCGGCGGCCAGCCTGGCCTGCCCGGCTTCGCCCACCTGGGGCAGCAGGATCTGCCGGCTGTAGCGTTCCGCGGCATCGGCATCGAGCGCACCCGCACTCACCGGCAAACCCGCGGCCTTCCATGCAGCCATGCCGCCGGCCACGGAATGTACGCGCCGATAGCCCATGCGCTGCAGGGCTTCGCCCGCCAACAGCGAACGCTGACCGCTGCCACAGATCAGCAGCAACTCACGCTCATGGTCGGGCTCGACCTGCTCGATACGGAGTTCAAGGAAGCCGCGGGAAAGCCCGACAGCACCGGCCGGCGTGCCGGTGGCACGCTCGTTCTCTTCGCGCACATCGATCAGCAACGCCCCGCCGAGTTGGCGAGCCAGGGCGTCGGTCGCCACCGTCTCAGGAATGCGCGAACGCAGGTCGTTCAACCAGCGCTCGCGGTCAAGGCCTTCAGTCATGCAGCACCTCGGAAGGTGCGGCGCGCTTACTTTTCGCGCCGCTTCGCGTTGCGGATCATGCGCTGGCGGCTACGCGCCTGGCTTGCCGTCAGCACGTTCTTCTTGCCGGCAAACGGGTTTTCACCGTCGCGGAAATCGATGCGGATCGGCGTGCCTTCCAGCTTGTAGCGCGTCCGGAAGAAATTCTCGAGGTAACGGCGGTAGGCCGGCGCGATGTGCTTGGTACGGCTGCCGTGGATGACGATCGTCGGCGGATTGTTGCCGCCCGGATGCGCATAGCGCAGCTTGGGCGCATGGCCACGAACCAGCGGCGGCTGGTACGACTCGTACGCCTTCTCGAGTGCACGAGTGAGGTCGCTCGCGGTGAGCACCTTGGTCGCCGCCGCATGAGCACGCACTACCGAGCGCATGAGCTCGCGCATGCCCGAGCCGTGCAGCGCCGAGATGAAGACGATCTTGGCCCAGCTGGCGAACTGCAGGCGGCGCTCGAGCGCCTTGACCGTCTGGTCGCGCTGGTAGGCATCAAGGCCATCCCACTTGTTGACCGCCACGACAAGCGCGCGGCCCTCTTCGATCACATGGCCGATGAGCGTGAGATCCTGGTCAGCCAGGTTCTCGCGCGCATCGATAACGATAAGCGTGACCTGCGCCGCCGAAATGGACTGCAGGGTCTTGATGACGCTGAACTTCTCCAGCGCCTCTTCCACGCGTGCCTTGCGGCGGACGCCAGCGGTATCGATCAGCGTGAAGCGCTTTCCGTCACGCTCGAGCGGCACGCGAATGGGATCGCGCGTGGTGCCTGCCAGGTCGGAGACGATGAGGCGCTCCTCACCCAGCAGACGATTGATCAGGGTAGATTTGCCTGCGTTCGGGCGGCCGACGATGGCGACGCGAATGCCCTGCTCTTCCAGCGACATGCGCGCTTCCGCACCGTCGTCTTCATCAAGCGGCAGGTACGGCATGGCGTGCGTGACGAGGCGATCGACGCCGCGATTGTGCGCCGCCGACATCGGCAACGTTTCGGCGACACCGAACGAGGCGAACTCGGCCATGACCGTAGGCTCGTCGGTACCGTCGGTCTTGTTAACCACGACGATGACCGGCTTGCCGCTGCGGCGGAGCTCGCCCAGGATGGACGCGTCGAGCGGCAGGATGCCATCACGGGCATCCACCACGAAGACGAGCAGGTTCGCCTCGGCGATAGCGAGACGGACCTGCTGCGCGGTCAGGCCTTCGATACCTTCGTCGCTGCCGGAGAGACCGCCCGTGTCGACCACCACGAACGGGCGATCGCCAAGATGGCTGATGCCATAGTGGCGATCACGGGTAACACCGGGCATATCAGCGACAAGAGCATCCCTGCTACGCGTCAGCGCATTGAATAGGGTCGACTTACCGACGTTGGGGCGGCCGACCAGGGCGATGACGGGCAACATGGGAAGAGCTAAGGTCCTTCAGTGAATCAATGAGCGACTCGGTACGCGCCGATGTGGCCAACCACATCTTCGACATACACGATATCGCCGGAAACGACGGGCTGCGAGCGGATAGCCTTCTTCGACAGGCGCTCACGACCGACGATCTTGCCGTCTGCGCCGTTCAGCCAATGGATGTGGCCATCGAGATCGCCGACCACGACGTAGTTGCCCTGGGCGGCCGGGGCCGAGACCCAGCGCCACTTCAGCGCAGCCTGCTTCCAGATGTTGGCGCCAGTGCTCTTGTCGAAAGCGAACACCTGCGAGGTGTCGTCGACGCCATAGAGCGAGTTGTCGTGCGCATCCAGCGAGGTAAACGTCGAGAACTTGTGGTTCCACAGCGGGCGTCCGCTGGGGCCATCGAACGCAGCGATATCGCCGTGGTACGCGCCGCCGTACAGGGTGGTGCCATCAAGGGTGATGGCGCCATCGGCATCGTTCAGGCGATCGATCTCGGTGCGGCCTTCACCGCTGGCGAGGGTCTGCTCCCAGAGCTTCTCGCCGTTATCGAGACGGATGGCCACGAGCTTACCGGCATCGCTGCCGAGGAACACCACGCCGTTGGCGACCAGCAGGCGGCCGTTGCCGCGCAGGCTGAGCAGCGGCACCTGCGACTGGTCATACACCCAGCGGCGCTCGCCGGTCTTCGCATCGAGGCCATAAACACGGCCATCATTGCAGCGGACCACGACAAGGTCGGGGGTGACGACGGGGGCGGTGACCACTTCCGACGACACTTCGGCCGCCCAGCGGCGCTCGCCGTCCTTCGAATTCATCGCATACACGTGGCCATCAAGCGTGCCGACGGCAGCCAGGTCGCCAGCGACACCCGGGCCACCCGAGAAACGCGAATCCTCGCGCTTGTCGTCGCCCCAGCCGAACCAACCGTGCTGGCGGATGCTCTTGGACCACAGGGTCTTGCCGGTATTGGCATCGAACGCGGCCATCTTGCCGTCGGTGCTGGCGGCGTAGACCACGCCATCGACCACGGCGGGACGCATGCGGATGCCGGATTCGGCTGCGCCGTCACCGACGCTGTTCTTCCAAAGACGCTCAACCTTGATCGAAGGCTCGAACTTCTTGTCGAGCGGAGTCGGCGGTTCGACGTTTTCCTTCTTGAACGAATGGCAGCCGGCCACGGCGGCCAGTGAGGAGGTCAACGCGATTGCCCAGAAACGTTTCATGCACCCTGCTTCCCGGCCACAGCCAGATCATCGAGTTTGGTTTGAACCACACCGCGTTGCGGTGCGCTGTCGCCCATGGCGGCGATCGCCGCCTCGTAGGCCTTGCGAGCGTCGTCCTGGCGTCCCAGCTTGACCAGCACGTCGCCGCGGAGTTCCTGAGCCGACGCGGAAAAGCCCTTACCCTGGAGGGCATCGAGCGCCGTCAGCGCATCCTGGGCCTTGCCCTGGGCGTATTTCATCTGCGCGACGCGCAGGCCCACCAGGGCCTTGAGCGTGTCGTCCTTCGCATGGGCCTGGGCCCAGTCGAGGTCGCCAGCCGCCTTGTCGAACTGGCCGGCCAACACGTTGCGCTGCGCGCGCTCGCTGGCGGCGAATACAGCCCAGGCCGTATCCGAGTATTCCTTCATCAGGGTCTCGGTGCGGACGTCGATTTCAGTGGTCTTGTTGGTGGCTGCGGCCGTCTGCAGCGCGCCGAATTCATTGGCGGCGGACAGCTCGTGACCGGCACGGTGCGATTTCCACTGCTGCCAGCCAAAGATAAGGACCAGGCCGAGGGCGATGCCGACGGCGATGCTGACGCCATTCTTGCGAAGCCACTGCTGGACGCGTTCGCCCTGTTCGTAATCGTCGTAAACGTCGAATGCCATGCAATCACCCACTGCGCACCGGGCGCAGCAAACCTTGGAAGAAACGGGCCCGAGCCGGCCGTCCGGGGACGGCGGCGCGGATCAATAGGCAAGGATACCCGAAAAGCGCCGCAAGGCGGCGCCGGGTCAATCAGTAGGCGACCGGCGAGGCCTTGCCATCACGCACGTCGACGCGGAAGCGGGCGACGTTGGCGCGGCGGAAGGTTTCGATCTGCACCGGCTGGCCGTCCACGGAAGCCTGGGCCCCGTTGGCGTTGCCGATGCGGACATCGAGCGCGGAATCGCTGTGGTACGACTTCTGCGTGCCCGCCGGCAGGATGCCGTATTCCAGGCGCTGGCCCGCTGCGTCCGTCACTTCCACCCAGCTGGCGGCCGGGAGGTTCAGCGTAAGGTCGTGGCCACCCTGGCCGGTGACGCCAGCCACGGGAGCGGCCACGTTCGTCACCAGCGGGGTCTTCGACGCGGCGTGATCCAGCGGCGGGAACATGGCCATGCTGGCCAGGACGGGCTGCTGATCTTCGGGATGCGTCTCGGCGGGCGTGGTGGCCGCCGGCTGCGCGGCGGACGCCACGCTGGCCGAGGCCGTGGACGACGCAGCCGCAGGGGCATCCTGCTGAGCCACCGGGGCGGCATCCAGCGGCGCCAGGCGCGGCATGTCACGGTCGAGCGTGCCACGCACGCCCAGCCACACCATGGGCACCACGATGATCGCGGTCAGCACCACGTAGGTCGCGGCCGTTACATAGCGCTCGAGCAGATAGCGCGAATGCGACACGCCCCCGGTCACGACCAGATCGGGCTGGCGCGGGGTAAGGCGCGCGAGCTCGGCCTGGATGGCCTCCTCGTCAACACCCACGTAGCGACCGTACTTGGTGAGATAGCCCGCCAGGTACACCTGGTAATCGATGCCGCCGTACTCGCCCGCCTCAAGCTGGCGGACAAGGCGAACCGGCAGGCGCAGGGCCTGGCCACAGGCTTCGGCCGTGTAACCACGTGCCTCGCGCGCCGCACGCAGACGGGCGCCGAAGTGCCCCTCGTGCGCGTGGTCGATCAGGACGCGGCCACCGTCGGTGGCCTGGGAATCATTCTGCGGGTCCATGGCGTCCTCCCTGTTTACAAAGGGCTCGATGCCGGCGAACAGATCCTGTTCGCTTCCGTCCCGACCGTTGGAATTAGACGATGCAGTGGTCATTGACGTGCAGTGGCTTCGAGAGCGTGCGCGGGTTCCGAATCCGGGAACTTTTCACGCAGGCGTTTGGCATAGTCCTGGGCAACCTCCCCGTTGCCCAGACGGAGCTCGATATCGTGCCCGAGCTTCAATGCATCCGGACTGGCCACGCCGAGCGCTTCAAAACGCTGGAGAAAAGCACGGGCCCGAAATGCATCGTTCTTAAGGTACAACACGTTCGCCATCTGATACAGGGCGTCCGCGCTTTGAGCGTTACGATCGAGCGCTTTGCGGAAATACGCCTCGGCACCGTCGTAATCATGGGCCTTCAGGGCGCAGGTGCCCGCGTTCGAGAGCGCAAGATCCGGCGTGGCGTAGAACGGATCGGCCAGCGCGCGATCAAAATAAGGCCTGGCATCGGCCGAACGGCCCTGCTTGCACAGGAACACGGCCAGATTGTTGTTGGCGTCACCCTTCTTCGGGTCGAGCTCGACGGCCTTGCGGTACTGGAGCTCAGCATTGGCAGGATCGTTGATGCGCTCATACAGCACGCCCAGCACGGTATGTGCCGGGGCGTAGGTGGGATCGAACGCCACCGCCTTGTTGAGCTTATCCATGGCACCCTCGAGGTTGCCCTGCTGCATGTACTTGGTACCGAGATCCGTATGGACCTCGGCGCCATGCCGGCGCTCATCCGACTTGGTGCTCTGCTTCAGGTTGGCCCCCGGGCCGTCCCCACCCGTCGTCACGCACCCGGCGCACGCCATGGCGAGCGCCACCAGCATCCCCCACCGCTCAAGCCGCATTAACAACCCCTTCGTCGAGTTTCTTGCGGAACTCCGCCTGACGGCGCGTGCGATCGACCACCTGCCCCTTGAGCTGGCCGCAGGCGGCGTCGATATCATCGCCGCGCGTACGGCGGAGCATGGTAAGCACCCCGGCGTTCAACAGCTGCGTCTGGAACGCGCGGATTTCTTCCGGCTCCGAGCGCTCGAAACGCGTGCCCGGGAACGGATTGAACGGGATCAGGTTGACCTTGTTGTTACCCGGCAGGCGGCGCATGAACTTGATGAGCTGGCGGGCGTGCTCGGGGCGGTCGTTCACGCCCTTCATGAGCGTGTACTCGAACGTGATGGTCGTGCGCGGCGCCCGGCGGATGTAGCGCTCGCATGCCCCGGCCAGCTCGGCCAGGTTGTAGCGCTTGTTCAGCGGGACCAGCTCGGTACGCAGTTCGTCGTTGGCGGCATGCAGCGACACCGCCAGCGAGACGTCGCTCTCGGCAGAGAGCTTGTCGATCATGGGCACCAGGCCCGCGGTCGACAGGGTGACGCGCTTGCTCGCCAGGCCGAAACCCAGGTCGTCGCGCATCAGGCTCATGGCTTTCACCACGTTATCGAAATTGAGCAGCGGCTCGCCCATGCCCATCATCACCACGTTGGTGATGCGGCGCTGCTGGTGCGTGACGTTGCCCAGGAATTTGGCCGCGACCCACATCTGGCCGATGATTTCGGCCGTTGAGAGGTTGCGCGAGAAGCCCTGGGTCGCCGTGGAGCAGAACTGGCAGTTCAGGGCGCAACCCACCTGCGAGGACACGCAGAGCGTGCCGCGGGTGGGTTCCGGGATATACACGGTTTCGATGGCATTACCGCCATCCATGCCGAGCAGCCACTTATGGGTACCGTCGATCGCACCCTTTTCGAATACGGTCGACGGCGGCCCGATATAGCACGTGGCATTGAGCTTTTCGCGAAGCGCCTTGCCGACATCGGTCATCGCCTCGAAGTTATTTTCGAGGCGGTGGTAGATCCACTTCATGACCTGGTCCGCGCGATACGGCTTCTCACCAATGCTGGCGAAGAAATCGCGCAGGCCCTGGCGGTCGAAGTCGAGCAGGTTGACCTTGTCAGCAGGCGTATTCACGGCAGTTCTCAGTGCGAAACGACGTCCGCGTCGTTGAAGAAGTACTTAATCTCGTTGGCGGCGTTCTCGAGCGAATCCGAGCCGTGCACGGCATTGGCGTCGATCGAGTCGGCGAAGTCGGCGCGGATGGTGCCGGCAGCCGCTTCCTTCGGGTTGGTGGCGCCCATGAGGTCACGGTTCTTGAGGACCGCGCCTTCGCCTTCCAGCGCCTGGATCATCACCGGGCCGGAGATCATGAACTCGACCAGGGCGCCGAAGAACGGACGCTCCTTATGGACAGCGTAGAAGCCTTCGGCCTCTTCGCGGGTCAGCTGCTTCATCTTGGCGGCGACGATCTTGAGGCCAGCCTTTTCAAAACGGGCCAGGATTTCACCGATGACGTTCTTCTTGACGGCGTCGGGCTTGATGATCGAAAGGGTGCGCTCCAGCGCCATACGAATACTCCGGGAAAGGTAGGGAAGAAACAAAGCATGCCAGACCCCCCCGAGGGCGCCTGGTGAAAGTTTGGGGCTAAAGCCGTCAGGAATGACTGACTTAGCTCACGAATTCTTGACGGATTCTAGCTCATTCGAAAGTCAATTGCAGGGTTGTGCAGCGCACATTGACCACCAAATTGGTGCAGGCGTATTCTCAAACGATCGTTTGATTCAAACTGACCCAGCCGGAGCGGCCTGCCATGACCCCTGCCCCCTACGCCTCACGCGAGCGCAGTACGAAGGAACGGATCCTGGGCGCCGCCGAGGCCCTCTTCGCCACCCACGGTTTCGCCGGTGCCTCGCTCCGCCAGGTCACCGCCGCCGCGCGGGTGAACCTGGCCGCCGTGAACTACCACTTCGGCTCCAAGGACAAGCTGATCGAAGAGGTGTTCCGGCGCCGCCTGGATGAGCTGAACACCCGCCGCCTGGCCGCCCTGCACCGCCTCGCCGGCAAGGACGAGACCTCCCTTGAGGATGTCCTCGACGCCTACATCCGCCCGGCACTGGACCTGTCCCGCACCGATGGCGGTGGCGCCGCCTTCGTCCGCGTCCTGGCCCGCGCCTACGCCGAACACAATGAAACCCTGCGCCGGTTCCTGTCCGAGAACTACGGCCACATCCTGCGCCAGTTCGCCAGCGAGTTCGCCCGCCTGCTCCCCGGCCTGGCCAAGGAAGACATCTACTGGCGCCTGGACATCGTCACCGGCGCCCTGACTTACGCGATGGCCGACTTCGGCATCATCCAGCGCAAGAGCGACGTCGCCGAGCGCGACCATCGCGAAACCGCCGCCGAACACCTCATCCGCTTCGCCGCGGCCGGCATGCGCAACCCATCCGTTTCGAACGCCCCGGCCAGCCCCCGCTGACCGTGACGACCTTTTGCACCCTGGAGATCACCATGACCGCAACACCGCTACGCATTCGCAAGGCCGCGGTACTCGGCGCCGGCGTCATGGGCGCGCAGATTGCCGCGCACCTGACGAACGCCAACGTGGAAACCGTCCTGTTCGACCTGCCCGCCAAGGAAGGTCCGAAGAGCGGCATCGCACTCAAGGCCATCGCCAACCTGGCCAAGCTCTCGCCGGCTCCGCTGGCCGAGAAGAGCCTGGGCGCCGCCATCATCCCCGCCAACTACGAGGATGACCTGGGCCAGCTGGCCGACGTGGACCTGGTGATCGAGGCCATCGCCGAGCGGATGGACTGGAAGCTCGACCTCTACACGAAGATCGCCCCGCACGTGTCGGCGACGGCCGTACTGGCGAGCAACACCTCGGGCCTGTCGATCAATGGCCTGGCCGAGGCACTGCCGGAACAGCTACGCCACCGCTTCACCGGCGTGCACTTCTTCAATCCGCCGCGCTACATGCACCTCGTCGAGCTGATCCCGACGAAGCTCACCGACGCCACCGTGCTCGAAGGCCTCGAAGCCTTCCTGACCACGACGCTTGGCAAGGGCGTCGTGTACGCGAAGGACACCCCGAACTTCATCGGCAACCGTATCGGCGTGTTCTCGATGCTGTCGACCATGTTCCACACCGAGCAGTTCGGCCTCGGCTTCGACACGGTCGATGCACTGACCGGCCCGGCGATCGGCCGTCCGAAGAGCGCCACCTTCCGCACGGCCGACGTGGTAGGCCTGGATACGCTTGCCCACGTGGTGAAGACCATGGGCGACACCCTGCCGGATGACCCGTGGCACAAGTACTTCCAGCCGCCGGTATGGCTCAAGGGCCTGATCGACAAGGGCGCGCTGGGCCAGAAGACCGGCGCGGGCTTCTACCGCAAGGCCGGCAAGGACATCGTGGTCCTCGACCTGCAGAAGCAGGACTACCGTCCGTCCGAAGGCAAGCCCTCCGACGAGGTCGCCGCGATCCTCGCCATCAAGGATCCGGCTGAAAAGTTCGGCAAGCTGCGTGCGTCATCGGACCCGCAGGCACAGTTCCTGTGGGCCGTGTTCCGCGATCTCTTCCATTACACCGCCTTCCACCTGGCGGATATCGCCGAGACCGCCCGCGATGTCGATTTCGCCATCCGCTGGGGTTACGGCTGGAAGCTCGGCCCGTTCGAGCTGTGGCAGGCCGCCGGCTGGCAGCAGGTCGCCGGCTGGATCGCTGAAGACATCGCCGCCGGCAAGACCATGAGCAGCGCCCCGCTGCCGGCATGGGTGACCGACGGCCGCGCCGGCGTGCACGGCAAGGCTGGCTCGTACTCGGCCAGCGCCAACGCCGACAAGCCCCGCTCCACCCACCCGGTTTACGCCCGCCAGGCCTTCCCGGATCCGATCCTGGGAGAGAAGTTCGACCAGGGCACCACGGTGTGGGAGAACGATGGCGTGCGCCTGTGGACCCAGGGCGACGGCATCGGCGTGATCTCGTTCAAGACCAAGATGAATACGGTCAACGACCACGTGCTCAATGGTATCCAGCATGCGATTGGCCTCGCGGAGCAGCAGTTCCGCGGCGTCGTGTTGTGGCAGCCGAGCGAACCGTTCTCGGCCGGCGCCGATCTCAAGGGTGCGCTCGGCCTGCTTCAGGCCGGCAAGCTGGCAGAGTTCGAGGCCATGGTCGCGAACTTCCAGGCCACCAGCATGGCGATCAAGTATTCGCTGGTCCCGGTCGTCGCTGCCGTGCGTGGCCTCGCCCTGGGCGGTGGCTGCGAATTCCAGATGCATTCGGCCCGCACCGTCGCGGCGCTGGAAAGCTACATCGGCCTCGTCGAAGCCGGCGTGGGCCTGCTCCCGGCCGGTGGCGGCCTGAAGGAACTGGCCGTGCGCGCCGCGCAGCACAACCCGGAAGATCCGTTCGAGTACCTGAAGAAGGTGTTCGAGACCGTGGCGATGGCGAAGGTTTCCACCAGCGCGCTCGAGGCCAAGACCCTCGGCCTGCTGCGCAAGGACGATATCGTCGTCTTCAACGCCTACGAACTGCTGCACGTCGCAAAGGCCCAGGCCCTGGCCATGGCTGAATCGGGTTACCGCCCGCCGATGCCGGCACGCGCCATCCCGGCGGCGGGCGATACCAGCACGGCCACCTTCAAGGCCTCGCTGGCGAACCTCGCCGAGGGTTACTTCGCCTCGCCGCACGACATCAACATCGCCAGCCGCATCGCGGACACGCTCTCGGGCGGCCCGATCGAGCGCGGCGCGGCCGTGGATGAAGAGTGGCTGCTCGCCCTCGAGCGCAAGCACTTCGTCGAGCTGGCCCAGACCGAAAAGACCCAGGCCCGCATCGCCCACACGATGACGACGGGCAAGCCGCTGCGTAACTGAGGAATGCATTCCATGAGCAAGCAAGTGCAAGACGCTTACATCGTCGCCGCCACCCGCACCCCGGTAGGCAAGGCGCCGCGCGGCGTGTTCCGCAACACCCGTCCCGACGACCTGCTCGCCCACGTCATCCGTGGCGTGATGGAGCAGGCACCGGGTATCGACCCGGCCCTGATCGCCGACGCGATCATCGGCTGCGCCATGCCGGAAGCCGAGCAAGGCATGAACGTGGCACGCATCGGCGTGCTGCTGGCTGGCCTGCCCGAGCAGGTGCCGGGTGTCACCATCAACCGTTTCTGCTCGTCGGGCGTGCAGGCCATCGCCATGGCCGCCGACCGCATCCGCCTGGGCGAAGCCGACCTGATGCTGGCCGGTGGTACCGAATCGATGAGCATGGTGCCGATGATGGGCCATAAGGTCGCGATGAACCCGGCGATCTTCGAGAACGACGAAAACCGCGCGATCGCGTTCGGCATGGGCATCACCGCCGAGAAGGTGGCCGAGCGCTGGAAGGTCAGCCGCGAGGACCAGGACGCGTTTGCCCTCGCTTCGCACCAGAAGGCCCTGGCCGCCATCCAGAACGGCGAGTTCAAGGACGAGATCACCCCGTTCCAGCTCGATGACCGCTACCCGGATCTGAAGAACCGCACGGTGAAGGAAGACCGCCGGATCATCTCGATCGACGAAGGCCCGCGCGCCGATACGTCGCTCGAGGTGCTCGGCAAGCTGCGCCCGGTGTTCCGTAACGGCCAGTTCGGTGGCTCGGTTACCGCAGGCAACTCCTCGCAGATGTCCGACGGCGCTGGCGCCCTGCTGCTCGCTTCGGAAAAGGCGATCAAGGATTACGGCCTGACCCCGCTGGCTCGCTTCGTGGGCTTCTCGGTGGCCGGTGTCGCTCCGGACATCATGGGCATCGGCCCGAAGGAAGCGATCCCGAAGGCGCTGAAGCAGACCGGCATCACCCAGGACCAGCTGGACTGGATCGAGCTCAACGAAGCGTTCGCGGCCCAGGCCCTTGCGGTTATCCGTGACCTCGGCCTGGATCCCTCGAAGGTGAACCCGCTGGGCGGCGCCATCGCCCTCGGCCACCCGCTGGGCGCCACGGGTGCCGTCCGCGCCGCCACGCTGATCCACGGCCTCCGCCGCCGCAAGCAGAAGTACGGCATGGTCACCATGTGCATCGGCACCGGCATGGGCGCCGCAGGTATCTTCGAAGCCCTGTAACACACGGCCGTGGTAGGAGCGCACCCTGTGCGCGACATCTTTCGCCCCGAGGCAGCAAGCCCTGTTGCTCCATCGCGAACGGCGTCGCCCACAGGGTGGGCTCCTACGGATGCATTGCCGGCCCCGGTAGGTTTAGGCTTACCGGATGCACGGCATCCACACCATCGACACCGGCTTCGGCCGCCCCTCGTTCGACGCTGCCTACCTCGTGGTGGAGCGCGGCCGCGGCGCCTTTATCGATAGCGGCACCACGCACTCGTTGCCGCGACTGCTCGATGCCATCACGGCCGCCGACCTGCGGCCCGGCGATATCGACTGGGTGATCCTCACCCATGTGCACCTCGACCACGCCGGCGGCGCGGGCGAACTCATGAAGCACCTGCCCAACGCCATGCTTGCGGTGCACCCACGCGGTGCGCGGCACATGATCGACCCTGGCATGCTGATCGCCGGCGCCACGGGCGTGTACGGCGAAGAAGCGGTGCGGCGCGACTACGGCACCATCGCGCGGGTACCGAAAGATCGGGTCATCGAGGCCAGCGATGGATTCGTGGTGGACCTGGCAGGCCGCGCCCTGCTTTGCCTCGATACGCCAGGCCACGCGAAACACCACATCGCCATCCACGACGAGCGCGCGAATGCGTTCTTCACCGGCGATATCTTCGGCTTGTCGTATCGCGAGTTCGATACCGCCAACGGCCCCTTCATCATCCCGACGACGTCACCGGTGCAGTTCGACCCGGATGAGGCCCACGCCTCGCTCGAACGCATGCTGCGTTACGAGCCTGAAGCGATGTACCTCACCCACTATGGGCGCGTTGAGCAGGTGAAACGCCTGGCGGCCGACCTGCACGAACAGATCGAAGCGATGGTCGCCATCGCGAAACGCCACGCAGGCGATCCGGACCGGGAAGCGCGCATCGCCGCCGACTTCACCGACCTGTACGTAGGCCGGGCAAAGAAACACGGCGTCACGTTAACCACCGAAGAAATCACCCGCCTGCTCCGCATCGACATCAAGCTCAACGCCCAAGGCATCGCCGTCTGGCTAGACAAACCCCACCCCCCGTAGGAGCCCACCCTGTGGGCGACATCTTTCGCAGGAAAGCAACAGGATCTAAGGCGTTGAGTCGAAAAATGTAGCGCGCAAGCACGCACCCACAAAAGCCGCGCTACTCAGCCTTCCAGACGCGATTTGAACCAGTCCGCCAGCTCCAGTTTCCAATAGGTACCCTGCGCCGCCAGGTAACCAAAGGGCCGGTGCACGGGTTCAAGACCGAAATCCGCGTAGGCAGGCACTGATTTTTCCCCCGAAGCAATCGCATCGGCCAGTGTCTCACCCGCCGCGCAGGTGGGCGCGAGGCCGTGTCCGCCGAACGCCTGGGCATACCAGAGGCCATTGCCATGCGTGCCCACCTGGGGCATCTCATGCCGGGCGTAGCTCATCAGCCCCGACCACGCGTGCTCGACCTTCACTCCCTTCAGCGAGGGAAAGACGCGCTCCAGATCGCGCGTCAGCAGCTTCTGTACCGCGCGCGGGTGTCGATCGCGCACCGAGATCCGGCCACCCCACAGCAGGCGCGTATCCTGCAGCGGCCGGTAGTAATCGAATGCGAAACGCGTGTCGTAGATGGCGGCCTGGGTTCGCAGGCACTCGGCCAGCCGGGGACCCAGCGGCTCCGTCACCATCACGTACGTAGCTATGGGCAGCACCGCACGATCGATGGCCCGGTCGAGCCCTGCGAGATAGCCACCACAGGCCAGCACGACGTTTGGCGCTTCGATCTCGGCATCACCCACGCGCAACACCCAGCGCGGCCCGCGCCGTTCGAGCATGCGTACGCGAGAGCCTTCGTGAACGGTGACTCCAGCGGCTTCGGCGGCCACGGCGAGGCCACGGGCATAGGCCAGCGGATCGATGTGCAGCGCATTCCGCTCATACAGGCCATCGTGGTACCGGCGGCTGTGCACGAACTCGTGCATGGCGTCGGCCGGGATCCACTGCCAGTCCGAGCCATACTGCTCCGCGAGCAAGGCCTGGCGGCTGCGCAGGATACGCGCGTCGCGAAACCAGTTGGCCCAGACGACGCCCGCATCGACCATGTCACACGCGATGTCGAGCGTGACAATCCTCTGTCGGATCAAATTAACGGCGGCGACCGTGCGCGCGTAGAGGTCGCGCGCATGGACATCACCCAGCCGGTCCAGCAGCGCACGCTCGCCGAGCGAGTACCCCGCGAAGACAAAGCCACCATTGCGCCCCGACGCACCGAAGCCAATGGTCTGCGCCTCGATCAGCACGATGTCGCGTACGCCACGCGCGGCGAGCCCCAGCGCGGTGTTCAGCCCCGCGAAACCGCCGCCGACGATGACCACCGCCGCCTCCCGCTTGCCCTGGGGCGCGGAACGCGGCGTTGGCGCGGCTTGCCGGGCGTGATACCACGACGCCATGTAGGGGAATCCTTACGGAACGGACCGCCGTTGTACGACACGCCGCACCCGACGGGAAGTCCCCAGGCGGGAGTATCATCCGCGGACCCATCCACGAAGCCCCGAGCATGAGCCTTACGCCTCCGATCGACCTGCAACGCTGGATCGACGAACACCGCGACCTGCTCAAGCCCCCGGTGGGCAACAAGTGCATCGTCGATGGCGATTTCATCGTCATGATCGTCGGCGGACCCAATGCCCGCACCGATTACCACTACGACGAAGGCCCGGAGTTCTTCTACCAGCTCGAGGGCGAGATGGTCCTGAAGGTCCAGGACGAGGGCGTCGCGAAGGACATCCCGATCCGCGCCGGCCAGGTGTTTTACCTGCCGCCGAAGGTGCCCCACTCGCCGCAGCGCATGCCGGACTCAGTAGGCCTGGTGATCGAGCGCCGGCGCCTCAACGGCGAGCAGGATGGCCTCCTGTGGTTCTGCGAGCGCTGTAACACGAAGCTCTACGAGCACTACTTCACACTGCAGAGTATCGAGAAGGATTTCCCGCCGGTGTTCGATACGTTTTACCGCGACGAGCAGGCTCGCACCTGCCCAAACTGCGGCACCCTGCACCCGGCCCCGGCCCGCTACAACCAGCCGTAACGCTCCTACAGGTCTGCGGTTCTCGCCAGCCATTTCTGCGCCATGCGGCGGAGGGAAATGTCTGCGGCTTCGTCCTCGGCGATGGCGGCGATCTCGCGCCATGCCAGGCCCAGCGATTCCTCGTTCGCCGCGAAAACCTCGGAGCCGCGCGTCTGCACCACGTAACGCGCATCGTAATGCCAGTGTTCCGGTTCCTGTCCACGCGCGGGGATGCTGTGCCGGTCGATATCGAAGAGCTGCGGCTGCACCGCCAGATCCGTGAGACCCGTCTCCTCCTCGGCCTCACGCAGCGCCACGTTCGCAAGGTCCGCCTCGCCATCGGCGTGCCCACCCGGCTGCAACCAGCGCTGCAGCTTACGGTGGTGCATCAGCAACACGCGTTGGCCATCCGCGCTCACCAGCCACGCCGACCCTGTGAAATGCCCAGCCAGGGTCTCGCGGTGAAAGGGCATGGCCTCATCGGCGAGCCAGGCGCGGAAATGCGCCGCATCGGCTTCATCGGGATAGCGCGCCGCGTACTCATCAAAGGCGGCGGCAAGCGGGCGGTAGGCAGGGTTCATCAGAAAAGTCCGAGCAGATCTGTAGGCAAATTCGCACGCCATTTTCGGACAAATCCGATACCTGCGGCTAGCGCCGCTCTCTAGCATGAAGGTGTGCGCATGGAGCGCACCGATGTCACCGCAGCCCTACGGCTGCCCTCATGCATGGAGCCGCGCATGTCAATTCGAGTTTTCCGCACCATCCCCCTGCTCGCCCTCGTCCCTGCCGCTGCCCTGGCGAGCGAGGGCTCACGCGCACCGGTCAACTTCACAGGGCCACTGGTGACGCCCGCGGTCAACGCACTGCCCGTGGGCGTACTCAACATCGAGCCGTATCTCGTTTACACCAATGTCCGTGGGACGTACGGCAACGGCGGCACCCGGCACACGCTGCGCCACCACAGCCGCCAGTGGCAGATGGCGCTCCCCGTGATCTACGGCCTGGGCGAGACGACAGCCATCCAGCTCACCCTCGCTGCGGCCCGCACCTCGACCCACCGCGCTCATTCCGACGGCCTTCGCATGGGCGATGCCGCCGTGCGCCTGCAGCAGCGGCTGACGGGGCCCGGTGAGGACGGCACTGGCTGGGTCTCGTCCATCGCGGTAGCACAGCGCCTGCCGACGGGTGCCTATCACCATCTGGGCGCCAACCCGCTCAACGGCATGGGCAACGGCAGTGCGCGCACCACGCTGTCCTACGGCCTGCAGAAGCTGCAGTGGTTGCCCGATGGCCAGGCCGTGCGCTGGCGGGGCCAAATGGCGTGGAGCCCCAACCCGCGCAGCATCCGCATCCACGACACCAGCGTGTACGGTACCGAACACGGCTTTCGCGGCCAGGTGCGCCACGGCCAGGCATGGAACGCTTCGTTGGCCACGGAGTACGCCCTCGATCCGCGCTGGGTGCTGGTGAACGAACTGGTATTCAACCGGAGCGGCACGTTGCGCATGAAAGACGCGGCGCGCCCCGCATGGAAGCACGGCCCCAGCCACGACCTGAGCCTTGCGCCCGCCGTGGAATACCACTTCAACGCCAATCTGGGCCTTATCGCAGGCGTGCAGTTCAGCGTCGCCGGGCGCAACACGCCGAGCTACGTGGCACCGCAGGCCGCGTTGAACATGGTGCTCTGACGCACCGCCATCGCACCATCACAACCGCCGTTAGTCATGGTGACATCCGCATCCCTCCGTGCAAGGCCTTGGCAGGCCTCGCAATGCAGCTTGTACGGCCGTGCCCCGCTGGGCTATGGTGCCGTGCCGACTCACCGGGGAGCGGCATTCGATCCTGGCTGCCACGGCGGTCCCAATAATAAAGAGCACTTCCGGCAGTAGGGGAGACATATGTTGAAAAACCTTTTTGCGACGCATCCCATTGAGGCCGCGCCGCACGTCGATGCTGGTGAACACATCGATACTGGCGCGCATGGCGATGCAGGCCTCAAGCGCGTCCTGACCGCCAAACACCTGATCCTCCTCGGCATTGGCGCCGTGATCGGTGCCGGTATTTTCGTCATCACCGGCCAGGCCGCCGCGATGCACGCGGGCCCCGCCCTGGTCATCAGCTTCCTGATCGCCGGCTTTGCGTGCGCACTCGCGGGCCTTTGCTACGCCGAATTCGCGGCGATGCTTCCGGTCTCGGGTAGCGCCTACTCCTATTCCTACGCCACGCTCGGCGAATACGTCGCCTGGTTCGTCGGCTGGAACCTCGTCCTCGAGTACCTGTTCGCCGCCGCGACCGTCGCCGCGGGCTGGTCCGGTTACTTCAACGAACTACTTGGCCTCATCGGTGGCCTCGTTGGCAGCGATATCACCCTGCCCGCCGCGCTCTCGTCGGCCCCGTTCCAGTTCGTCGAAGGCCACATCCAGGCCACGGGCGCCCTGATCAACCTGCCGGCGGTCATCATCATCGCCGCGCTGTCGGGCCTGTGCTACGTCGGCATCACCCAGTCGGCGTTCGTGAACTCGATCATCGTGGCGATCAAGGTCACCGTGATCCTGCTGTTCCTGGCGTTCGCCATCCGCATGATCAACCCGGCCAACTGGCACCCGTTCATCCCGCCGAACGAAGGCGAAGGCGTGTTCGGCTGGAGCGGTATCTTCCGCGCCGCGACGATCGTGTTCTTCTCGTACGTCGGCTTCGATGCGGTTTCCACGGCGGCCGGCGAAGCGAAGAATCCGCAGCGCGACATGCCCATCGGCATCCTCGGCTCGCTGGCGGTCTGCACGATTCTCTACATCGCCGTGGCCCTGGTGCTCACCGGCATCGCTCCGTTCCGCATCCTGAACACGCCGGAGCCGGTTGCCACCGCACTGGGCCTGTACCCGCAGCTCTCGTGGCTGAAGGCGATCGTGGTCTTCGGTGCCATCACCGGCCTGTCCTCGGTGATCCTGGTCATGCTGATGGGCCTGCCGCGCATCTTCTTCTCGATGGCGCGCGACGGCCTGCTCCCGCCGACCATGGCCAAGCTGCATCCGAAGTTCCGCACGCCGCACGTCGGCACCATCATCGTCGGCGTCGCTGCCGCCGCCATGGCCGGCCTGTTCCCGGTGAGCGTGCTGGGCGAGCTCGTCTCGATGGGCACCCTGCTGGCCTTTGCCACCGTGTGCATCGGCATCCTGATCCTGCGCTACACCCGCCCGGACCTGAAGCGCAGCTTCCGCGTGCCGATGGTGTGGCCGATCTCGATCCTCGGCGCCATCGCATGCATCTACCTGTTCTGGCAGGCGTTCGAAGAGCATTGGCGCCTGATGGTCGGCTGGATCATCATCGGCCAGCTGATCTACTTCGGTTACGGCTACGCGCACAGCAAGCTGCGCAAGTCGAACCCCTGATCAGGTAACGCGCATCCGGGAAGGCCGGCGATCCATCGCCGGCCTTCCCTGTTTTACCGCTATCCTCATTCCCGTCACATTGAGTCCGAGCCCTCCATGCTCAAGCAGTTACTCGCCACGAAAGCCCCCGCACCCGAAGCCGACGACGCCCATGGCCCGGCCCTGCGCCGAACGCTGGGACCGTGGGGCCTGACGGCACTCGGCATCGGCGCAGTGATCGGCGGCGGCATCTTCGTCATCACCGGCGTGGCGGCGGCAGAACATGCCGGCCCCGCCATCATCCTGTCGTTCATCCTGGCGGCCATCTGCAGCGTGTTCACTGCGCTGTGCTACGCCGAGTTCGCCTCGCTGGTCCCGGTGTCGGGCAGCGCGTACTCCTATGCCTATGCCACGCTCGGCGAAGGCGCCGCCTGGTTCATCGGCTGGAACCTCATTCTCGAATACGGCGTCTCGGCATCCGCCGTCGCCGTGAGCTGGACGGGCTACTTCGTCAGCCTGCTCGACCATGTCGGCATCCACATCCCGCCGGCGCTCACCAATGCACCGCTTGATTTCGTCGATGGCCACCTTGTCGCGACGGGCGCGCTGTTCAACCTGCCCGCCGTCGGAATCACCCTGGCGCTCACCTGGCTGTGCTACGTGGGCATCAAGGAATCCACCGGCCTGAACATGGCCATGGTGCTGCTCAAGGTTGCGCTGATCGTCGTGGTGATCATCGTCGGTGCGAGCCATATCGATACCGCCAACTGGCATCCGTTCATCCCCGCCAACCAGGGCGGCGACAAGTACGGCTGGTCCGGCGTGCTACGCGGCGCCTCACTGGTCTTCTTCGCCTACATCGGCTTTGAAGCCACCTCCACGGCGGCGCAGGAATCGAAGAACCCGCAGCGCGACATGCCGATCGGCACCCTTGCGTCGCTCGGCATCTGCACCGTGCTCTACATCGCCATGGCCGCCGTGCTGACCGGTCTTGTCCCGTTCGATCAGCTGGGTACCGCCGAGCCGGTCGTCACCGCGATTCGCCAGCATCCGGAACTCAACTGGCTGCGCGGCCTGGTGGAAGTCGGCGCACTCATTGGCCTGTCGTCAGTCGTCCTCGTGATGATCATCGCGCAGCCGCGCATCTTCATGATCATGGGCCGCGACGGCTTGCTGCCGAAAGTGTTCACGACTATCCATCCGAAGTACCGCACGCCGCATCTCAACACCGTCATCACCGGCGTCGGCATCGCTGCGCTCGCTGCGGTGTTCCCGCTGAACCTGCTCGGCGATCTCACCTCGATGGGCACGCTCGTCGCGTTCTGCGCGGTGTGCATCGGCGTGCTGATCCTGCGACGCACCGCTGCCGACGCGCCGCGTACGTTCCGCGTGCCGTTCGCGCCGGTGACATGCACGCTCGGCGTGTTGAGCTGCATCGGTTTGTTGTATTCGCTTGGCTTGCGCAACTGGGTGTTGCTCGGTGTGTGGACGGCGCTTGGCATCATCGTCTACTTCGCTTACAGCTATCGGCACAGCCAGAATCGTCGTCGGAATTGAGGCTTGTCGCGCGCGAGCGCGCTCCTGCAACAACGCTTTAACAATTGTCGTTAAATCGTTGTTTTGCGACGGAATCTGCAAAAAAATGCTTGTCATTTAACTGCCATTGGCCGGTCGCGCCCGGAGGGGAGTATGATCCCGGTTCCGTGGGTAAATCACTTGGCAGTGGGCCCCGGATTGCCGCCCAGCGCGTCAGGCGGGTCAGCTCCTCGGCCTGGCGCGCTTGGGCTGCATTTTGCGCGATCACTTGGTCGCCACGCATGAAAAAAGGCCAGCCTTCCGGCTGGCCTTTCTTTTGCCCGGGATAAATACCTGACTGGTTTTATCCGGGTATTTCTTATCCAGATGCGCTGCCCCTGCCCTGATGCCTGGGGCATTCGCGGATCAGATCATGACCGCATGCGAGACGCACCAGCCCTTCGCGGCCACGGCCTTACCCGGGAACAGCTGGCACGGGCCCCACGCGGCGCCGGCCTTGCCCTGGTAGAAGTTGCAGTTGAAACAGGCGTCGCTCGCCGTCTTCTTGCCCACGGCCTTGCTGCCATCTTCCACGTACTTCAGCGCCGATGCGGTCGGGTCCGAGGGTGCGAGGTGCGGCAGGTCCTGGGCCTGGCCCAGGCGGGGCAACGTGCCCAGCACGGTCGCGGCGGCGACGGAGCCGGCGGCAGCCTTGAGGAAACGGCGGCGGCCCTCGATGTTGGTGTTGTCGTTCTGCGCCATGGAACAGCCTCTTGCGGAAGATGCCTTGCATCCTACGCAAAAGCGGAAACTGGAATGGTTCGCATTTTCGCCCGGCGCCTGCGATCCGGGCTGTAAAGACCCGCATGCTATAGTCGCCACCTGATTTAGACGTCCAAACCCATGACCAAGACCCTCGACCATCTCGACCCGGCCCTGCTCGCCTCGCGCGCCGATGCCATTGCCGACGCGGCCCGCGAACTCGCGGCCTTCGGCTGGACGCCCGCAACCAGCAGCAACTTCTCCATGCGCCTGGACAACGACCTGGCGGCCATCACCATCTCGGGCCGCGACAAGGGCCGGCTGGGGCGGGATGACATCATGGTCATCGACATGGACGGCAAGGCCGTGGGCAGCGATTCGCGCCCTTCGGCCGAAACCGGGCTGCACACCCAGGTGTACAAGCGCTACCCGGAAGCCAATGTGGTGCTGCACACCCATTCGCGCACGCAGAGCGTGGCCTCGCGCCTGTTCGCCGCGGAAGGCCGCATCCGCCTCGAGGGGTGGGAGTTGCAAAAGGCCATCACCGGCTACACAACGCATGAAAGCGTGCTCGATATTCCCGTCTTTCCCAACACGCAGCACATGCCGGAGCTGGAAGCCCAGGTCGATGCCTGGATCGATAGCGGCAAGCCGCTGCATGCTTACCTGATCAATGGCCACGGCATCTACACCTGGGGCCGCGACATGGCGGAAACCCGCCGCCATCTCGAGGCACTGGAATTCCTGCTGGGCTGCGAACTCGACCTTCGGAGGCTTTCCCCATGAGCCGTCTGCGCATCTACGACGAAACCGACCACTCCCCACTCAAGGTCCTGACCGACCATCCCGCGATCGCCGCGGAGCTGAACGCCATCGGCGTCCGCTTCGAGCAGTGGGAGGCCAACCAGCCGATCCAGCCCGGCGCGAGCCAGGATGAGGTCATCGCGGCTTACAAGAGCGATATCGATCGCCTGATGAAGGAAAATGGCTACCAGGCCGTGGACGTCATCAGCCTGAAGCCCGACCACCCCGACCGCGCCGCGTTTCGCTCGAAGTTCCTGAACGAGCACACGCATAGCGAGGACGAGGTGCGCTTCTTCGTCGCCGGCGCCGGCCAGTTCACCCTGCACAAGGATGGCAAGGTGTACGAAGTGCTATGCGAAAAGGGCGACCTTATCGGCGTGCCCGATGGCACCCGCCACTGGTTCGACATGAGCGTTTCGCCGTACTTCGTGGCTATCCGCCTGTTTACCAACGTGGAAGGCTGGGTCGCCAGCTTCACCGGCGAGGACATCGCGGAGCGTTTCCCGCGCATGGACCCGCACCCGTCGGCCGCCCTCGCGTCGTAAAGCCGCGCGGGCTCGGCTATCCTGCGGATCTCCCCGATCCGCAGGCAATGCCCCCATGTCCGATATCCGCGCCGTCCTCACCGACATCGAGGGCACCACCAGCTCGATTGATTTCGTGAAGGATGTGCTCTTCCCCTACGCCCGGCAGCACCTGCCCGCGTTCGTGGAGACCCATGCCGACGAGCCCGAGGTGCAGCACTGGCTGCACGAGGCCGCGAAGGAAGCGGGTATCGTCGAGGCCTCGCGCACCGAGATCATCGACCTGCTGATCCGCTGGATCGACGAAGACCGCAAGGCCACGCCGCTCAAGGCCCTGCAGGGCATGATCTGGCGCGAAGGCTACGAGGCGCAGGCCTATGTCTCGCACATGTACCCCGAAGTGGCCGGCCGCCTGAAGGCCTGGCACGACCAGGGGCTCAAGCTCTACGTGTACTCCTCCGGCTCGGTGCCGGCGCAGAAGCTCATGTTCGGCTTCAGCGAAAGCGGCGACCTGACGCCGCTGTTCTCGGGCTATTTCGATACCCAGACGGGCCACAAGCGCGAGGTCGAATCCTACCGCCGCATCGCCGAGGCCATCGGCCTGGCGCCGTCACAGGTGCTGTTCCTCTCGGATATCCGCGAAGAGCTGGATGCCGCGCGCGACGCCGGCATGCACACCACCCATCTCGTTCGCCCGCCGCTGCCCATGACCGATGCCGGCCACCCGGCCGTGGCGGATTTCAATGCCATCCAGCCTTGATCCCCAGCGCCGCACGGCGATCTACACGCTCGCCGGCTTCATTGCCGGCGCAGCGCTGACGGCCGCCATCCTCAACTTCGGCCCCACACCCGTCGTCACCGGCGTGGCGCCACCTGCCCCGGCACCCGCCGTGGCCAGCACCGCTGCAACCAGCACCGCCGTAGGCAAGGCCGGCACGCCCCCTGCGGCAGCCGCGTCGGCACCGGCGGCTGCATCCACCACGGCCGATGCCGACACGGATGCCGACGCCGACCAGGGCCTGCAACTGGACGCGAGCGACTGGCCGGAGAGCGCGCCCTCGCCCGAACAGGTCTTCAGCGCCCAGCCGGAGGCCATGCGTACGGCCCTCGGCAAGCTCGCCAAACGCACCCCGGGAAAGGCGAACGTCTATGCCGTGGCCTTCGGTGCCGACGGCTCCGAGGACGTCTTCCGTAACGAAGCCGAATACCTCGACACGCTGATGGCCACGCGCTTCGGCAGCCCGAACCACACGCTGGTGCTCGAGAACAACCCCGCCACGCTGGCGACCCGCCCGTTGGCCAGCTGGAGCAACCTCGAAAGCGCGGTTGATGGCATGGCTAAGGTGATGAACCCGAAAGAGGACATCCTCTTCGTGTACATCGCCACGCACGGCGGTAGCGACCACAGCCTGCTGGTCGACATGGACCCGATTCCGCTCGACCAGCTGGACCCCGATGGCCTGGCCCAGATTCTGGCCAAGCATGCGTTCCGCTGGAAGGTGGTCGTCGTTAACGCCTGCTATTCCGGCGGCTACCTGCCGAAACTACGCGGCGACGGTACGCTCGTGATGGCCTCGGCACGCACCGATCGCACGTCGTTCGGCTGCGGCACCGATTCGGATATCACCTATTTCGGCCACGCCTGGCTCGCCGACGCGCTGAACGCCACGCCGGATTTCATCGAAGCCTTCGACAAGGCAAAGGTGGAAATCGCAGGGTGGGAGAAAAAGGACTCAGTCACGCCGTCCGAACCGCAAATCGACGTCGGCGCCGGTATCGCAGACAAGCTGAAGGCCTGGCAGAAGACCGCGAAAATCGCCCCCGGCACCCCCTTCAAACCCGCCCCAAAGAGCTAAAAGCTCTTGTAAGAGCGCGCTTGCGCGCGATAGGCGCTGGCATCACGGCACGGGTATTACCGCGTCACCGCTCTTTCGGCTGATCGCGCGCAAGCGCGCTCCTACAGTCAGGCGTCGTGGAGGGTGAAGCTGTCCGCATCCATCCACGCCGGGAAGCGTTCGCGGTGGGCGAGCAGCGGCGCGGGGTCGATCTTCAGCGTGACCACCTGCTCCACGGGGCCCAGCTCGACCAGCGGCTCGCCGACCGGATCGATCACGGCGCTATCGCCGCTGTACGGGTGGTTATTGCCATCCACGCCGACGCGGTTCACGCCGATCACGTATGCCAGGTTCTCGATGGCACGCGCACGCAACAACGTGCGCCACGGCCCGCGTCGCGGCGACGGCCAGTTCGCCACGAACAACGCCAGGTCGTAATCCATGCCGCCGGCGGCGGATTCGTTACGGCCATTACGCAGCCACACCGGGAAACGCAGGTCGTAGCAGACCTGCGGCAGGATCCGCCAACCCTTCAGTTCAACGACCAGCCGCTCGTTGCCGCCGCCATAACGGGTGTGCTCACCCGCCATACGGAACAGGTGGCGCTTGTCGTACGTCACCAGCTCGCCGTTCGGCGATACCCACATCAGGCGATTGTAGACCGTCTCGCCCTCGCGGATCACCAGGCTGCCTGTGATCGTGGCATTAACCTCGATCGCCAGCGCGCGTAGCCACGCCACGCTCTCGCCATCCATCGTCTCGGCATTGGCGAGCGTGTCGTTGGTGAAGCCGGAGAGGAACGTCTCCGGCAGTACGAACAGATCGCTGGCCGGCGCCGTGCGCACGAGGTGGCCGTAATACTCACGGTTCGCCGGCGCATCGTGCCAGCGCGTGGCGCCCTGGACGAGGGAGACGGTCAGAGTTTGCACAGGAGCTCCGCGGCGGCTTCCATCGTGGCATCGTTCTTGGCGAAGCACAGGCGGACCAGGCGCGTATCCGGCGCCGTCTCGTAGAACGGGCTGAGCGGGATCGCCGCGACGCCACCCTCGCGCACCAGCCATTCGCTGAAGTTGATGTCATCCACATCGCGGATGGCGCTGTAGTCGACCAACTGGAAATAACCACCCGGCACATCGAGCAGCTTCAGCCGCGACGGTGCCAGGAGTTCGCGGAAGCGGTCGCGCTTGGCCTGGTAGAACGCCGGCAGTTCGAGGTAATGCTCAGGGCTCGATTCAAGGAACTCCGCGAAGGCCCACTGCGCCGGGTTGAACGTGCAGAACGTGAGGTACTGGTGCACCTTGCGGAACTCGGCCGTCAGCGCCTTGGGTGCCACGGCGTAACCGACCTTCCAGCCAGTGCAGTGGTACGTCTTGCCGAACGACGACACGACGATGCTGCGCGCGGCGAGCTCTTCGTGGCGCAGCACGCTCTGGTGGTCCGCGCCGTCGAACACGATATGCTCGTACACCTCATCGGAAAGCACCACGATGGGCGTGTTGCGGATGATCGCCGCGAGTTCGTCCAGGTCGGCCCGCGAGAGCACGGCACCCGAAGGATTGTGCGGCGAGTTGATCAGGATCATGCGGGTCTTCGACGTGATCGCCTCGCGCACGCGCTGCCAGTTGATGCCGAACGACGGCACCTCGAGCGGGATGTGCACGGCGGTGGCGCCCTGCAGCTCGATGGCCGGTTCGTAGCTGTCGTAGCACGGGTCGAACACGATCACTTCATCGCCCGCGCGGACCACCGCGGCGATCGCCGAGAACAGCGCCTCGGTGGCACCGGAGGTCACCGTCACTTCGGTATCGGGGCTGACACGGTGGCCATACAGGCGCTCGGTCTTCAGCGCGATCTGCTCGCGAAGCTTGGCGATGCCCACGCCGGGTGCGTACTGGTTCTTGCCTTCGGCCATGGCGCGCGTGATGGCCTCGCGCAGCGGTTCCGGCGGCTCGAAGTCCGGGAAGCCCTGGCCGAGGTTCACGGCCTTGTGCTCCAGCGCAAGCTGGCTCATGACGCTGAAGATCGTGGTACCGACCTTCGGAAGCTTGGTTTCGATCTGCATCGAACGCCCTTATTCGTTTGGACGGCCAAACGCGGCCGCATTTTCCGATCCTAGCATGCGGCGCATGACGAGGGAGCCTTCCACCCCCTCGGCCGCCGCCACCTTCTGGCAATCCTTGTGGAACTCGGCCTGCGCCTTGGGCAGGCGCTCAGCCAGGAAATCCACGAAGCTGCGCACCGCCGGCAACAGGCCACGACGGCTCGGGTACACGAAATGCAGCGTGCCCTGGGCCGTTGTGTATTCCGGCAGCACCCACTCGAGGTGGCCGTTGGCCAGCATGGGCGCACAGTAATCTTCCGGCAGCAGCGCCACGCCGCAGCACTGCACGGCCGCCGAGATCAGCACGGTGAAATCGCCACTGACGAGACGCGGCTTCACCTCAACGGCGGCCTTCTTGCCGCTGGCATCGACCAGCTCCCACACCTGGGCACCCTCGTGCTCATACATGCTGAGCGCCGGGAGTTGAGCCAGCTCATCGAGGTTCTTGGGGCGGCCGTAGCTATCCAGGAACTTCGGGCTCGCCACGAGCAGGCTACGCGCGTAGCCGATGCTGCGCAGGACCAGGGTCGCATCCGTATCCAGCTTCTCGCGGACGCGGACGGCGACGTCATAGCCCTCGCCAATCAGGTCGACGCGGCGATTGGTGGCGGTCAGGCGCACCTGCACCTTGGGATGCTCGAGCATGAACGCCGGGAGCATCGGCCCCAGGATGTTCTGGGCGATGGAAATGGGGCAACTGATCCGGACAATGCCGCGCGGCTCCGTGCGCAGTTCGTCCACGGCGTCCTGCGCGGCCTTGGCTTCTTCGAGGACGGCGCGACAGTGCTGATAGAAGCGCTCGCCGATCTCGGTGACCACAAAACGGCGGGTGGTCCGCTGGAGCAGGCGCACGCCCAGGCGGTCTTCCAGCTGCGCGATACGCTTGGAAAGCCGGGACTTGGGGATGCCAAGGGCGCGGCCAGCTGCCGAGAAGCCGCCGTTTTCGACCACGGAGGCGAAGAAATAGAGGTCGTTCAGGTCTTGCAGGGCGCCTTCCATCAGGGCGTTCCTCGGTCGTTTCCCATTCAGAACAATCAGTCTACCCCAAGCCGACTAATCAATTGATTGTCCGAAGCGTACCTTTTGTCCATTCCCGCTGCCGGCGGGACCGACGAACCGAGGACTCTCCCATGAAACTCCTGCACATCGATGCCAGCGCCCTGGGCGCCCACTCTGTCTCCCGCGGCCTGACCCAGGCCATCGTTTCGGAGTTCGTGAACCACCACCCGGGCACCGAAGTCACCTACCGTGACCTCCACGCCGCCCCGCTCGCCCACTGGGGCCTGCCGGCCGGTGAGAACGACCCGAATGCCGCCGAAGCGGCGAAGGTGCTGGAAGAGTTCCTGGCGGCTGACGTCGTGGTCATCGGCGCCCCGATGTACAACTTCAGCATCACCAGCTCGCTGAAGGCCTGGATCGACCGCATCGCCGTGGCCGGCAAGACCTTCCACTACACCGCGAACGGCCCCGAAGGCCTCGCAGGCGGCAAGCGCGTGATCGTCGCCTCGTCCCGTGGCGGCATCTACAGCGCCGGCCCCGCGGCTGGCATGGACTTCCAGGAGCCGTACCTGCGTGCGGTGCTGGGCTTCCTCGGCGTGACCGATATCGAGTTCGTCCGCGCCGAAGGCGTCGCCATGGGCGACGAGCACAAGGCCCAGGCGGTCGAGACGGCCGTTGCCGGCATCGGCGGGCTACTCCGCGCGGCGTAAATCGCCGAGGCGTCTGTCGGTGGGCTGCCCCGCGCGACACGAACCGCCCAGGCACTTGTAGGAGCGCGCTTGCGCGCGATAGGGGTTCCCTCACCACTTATCGCGCGCAAGTGCGCTCCTACATTCGATGCTAGCTGCCCTGCTTGCCCGGCTTTTCCTTCGGCATGTTCTGGTGTTCCTTCGGGTGGCCCTCACCCGGGATGCGTGCCTTGCCGCTGTGTGGCTTCGGGTTATCTTCTTTGTAACCCGGTGTCTCCTGTTTGCCGTCGTTCGTCATCATACGATCCACCTCCGCACTTCAATGCCGCTGCTGGCACGCGGCGTGGCCGCACTCGCAGGTGCCGCCCACATTCTGTTCTTCCGCCGCCATGCGGCAGGCCTCGCTGCAGTAGTCGCGTGAAATCGGAACCTTGCAGCCACACCCTGCGTGATCGCACGGTTTGGTCGGTTCGTTCATGACCTTGTCTCCTGGCCTTGAAGGCACCCCGCAGCCTGCGCGGCCCAGCGTCTATTTTTCGTCACCAGCCAGCGAAAGCGCTTGCGCGTCCAGCGCGGCCCAGCCATGTGCCTCCACCAGCAGACCGGTCAGGCTGCGCACGTCCTGCAGGTTGTGTTCAGCCACGCGAACGAGATCCGTGGATGAACCACCGCGCAGATAGGTAAGCCATGCGCGCGGCGCTTCCGAGCCCGGCAAGTCATCCTCTCGGACGATTCGCAACAGCTTGCGTTCGGCCGTCTGCATCTTGCAGTTCTCCCACACCTGCCGGTAACGGCGGCGCATGGGATGCAGGAGATCGACGTGGGTGAGCCCAATCAGCGGATTCGGCAAACGTGCCAGGCGGTAACGTGTGGAGAGCAGCGGTGCGTCGTAGGACTTGCCGTTGTAGCTCACGAGCACCGTCTCGGCATGGATCCAGCGCGCGAACTCGCTGAGCATCGCGGTCTCGGCGGCCATGCTGGTCATGTAGAGCTGGCGTACGCGAAGGCGGCCAGCGAACCAGTCCGCGGCGCCGATCATGAAGGCGCGGGTACCGGTGCCGCCGGCCAGGCCCGTGGTTTCCGTATCGAAGTGCAACAGGTGTTCACGGCGCGCGCTGGTAAGGCGCGCGAAGCGCAGATCGAATTCGTCGGGCGGTTGCGGCCAGTCCGTGTGGTACTCGAGATAACGCAGCCCCGGTGCGATTTCATCGCCTGGCACTTCGCGCGTCACGGGGCGCGACGCTACCGGACGCACGAGACCAAGGCGATCGCGCACGCCCGCCATCCGCCGCAACGCCGCCAGATCCACCGAGCCCTGCAGGAGCGCGCTTGCGCGCGATGGGTGCTCGCGAGGCGGTGCGGGAATTGCAGTGGTATCGCCACCGGGGATCGCGCGCAAGCGCGCTCCTACAGGGGCGGGTGACGAGCGTTCGGAGGGCGTGGCGCCACCGGCTTGCTGGCGTAGCCGGGCCAGTTTGCTGGCGAGGTCGCTCACGGCGCCGCGCCGAGCAGCGTCAGTACCTGGGCGGCGAGCGCCTTGGGGGTCTGGTCGCGATGCTCGTCGGCTGCGAGCACCGGGCCGACACACGCGGGGCAGCCGGCCTTGCATTCGCACCCTTGCACGGTTGCGAGCGCATGTTTCACCAGTTCCGGCGCGCGCCGGAACAGCGGCTCGCTCAGACCCACACCACCCGGGAAGTTGTCGTAGAGATACACCGTGGGCAGGAAGCGCTCGAACGCATCCGGCAGCGCCAGTGATCCATCGGGCGCGCGGATCTGGCCCCGGCCACCCGCATCGACCTGCGCGGACCAGCCGCCATCGCCCGAACCCACCGCCTTCTGCAGATCGCGCGGCTCGGCCATCACCGCCACGATCGCTGCGGTGTGCAGCGCGTAAGCCGCGCCCAGGAAGCCATCGAGCGCGTGCTGCCGCGACCGGAACACCTCATCGAGCAGGCCTTGCGGCAACTGCCACCATACAGCCGTGGAATGCAGCTCCTGGTCAGGCAGGTTCACCGGCCCATAACCAATGTTTTCGTGTGTGTAGTAACGGATTTTCTTGTACCCGGACACGCGCCGCACGACGTGCACCTCGCCATGCCGCGACGTGCCCTGCCCCGCATTCGCTCCATCGAAACATTCGAGCTCCTTGAGCTTGGTGTAATCGATGGCATCCGTGTAGTAATCGACATGCGTGCGCGTGCAGTACGCCTTGCGTCCTTCCCAGTCGAGCCGTTCGACCTGGTACGGCACGCTCTGGATCATATGGATGGCGCCTTCATACAAGGTCAGTGCCGCCGCGGAATAGTCCACCTCGGCGATGATCGTCTGGCGCCCCTCGGTCCGGTCCACGACGACGAAGTTGCCATCGGCCACGGAACGAAGGCTCACGGCGTTCGCGGGGTAGCTATCGGCGATCCATTCCCAGCGATCGCCTTCACGGTGCAGCACCTCCGCTTCCTGCAGCACCTGGAGATACGGCTCGGCATCGTTCGGCCCGAACGGATCGGCACCGACGAATGGCAGCTCGAAAGCGGCGCAGCGAATGTGGTCGAGCAGGATCAATGGCTGGTCCGGCTGGATCCTCGCGTGCTCAGGGCTTGCTTCGGTAAGGAAGGCCGGGTGACGCATCAGGTACTGGTCCAGTGGCGCGCTGGTGGCGACGAGCACGCCGAGTGACGGCTGTTGACGACGCCCGGCGCGGCCAAAACGCTGCCACGTCGCGGCGATGGAGCCCGGGTAGCCGTTCAACACCACGGCATCCAGGCTGCCGATATCCACGCCCAGTTCGAGCGCCGACGTCGAAACGATCCCATCCACATTCCCCGCGCGCATCTCACGCTCCACCTCGCGACGCTCGGTAGGCAGGTAACCGCCGCGGTAAGCACGGATGCGCGGCGCCTTGCGCGTATCGTGATCGAACACATCCTTCAGGTACTTCGTGAGCACTTCGACCATGAGCCGCGATTGCGCGAATACCAGGGTTTTCATCTTCGCCTTGATCGCCACGCGAGCGATCAGGTTGGTTTGTGAGCGCGCCGAAGCGCGCAGGCCCAGGTCAGGATTCACCACCGGCGGATTCCATAGCAGCACGTGCTTGTCACCGCTCGGCGCGCCGCTCTCCGCTACGGTCAGCACTTCATCCTCGATCAAGGCCTCGGCATGTTCCGTCGCGTTACCGATGGTGGCCGAGCACAGCACGAACTGCGGCTTCACGCCGTAGAACGCGCAGATCCGCTTCAGCCGGCGCAGCACGTTGGCCAGATGCGAACCGAACACGCCACGGTAGGTGTGGATCTCATCGATCACGACGTAGCGCAGGTTCTCGAAGAACTGGGCCCACTTGGTGTGATGCGGCAGGATGGCCTGGTGCAGCATGTCGGGGTTGCTGACCACGACATCGCCATGCAGGCGAATAGCCTGGCGGGCATCGCCCGGCGTATCGCCATCGAAGGTGAACGCCTTGACGCCCAGGTCGCCCGCGCGGTTGAGCTCGAGCAGCTCCGCTACCTGGTCCTGCGCCAGCGCCTTGGTCGGGAACAGGTAGAGCGCCTTGGCGCCGGCCTCCAGGACGGACGACACCACCGGTAGCGTGTAGCAAAGGGTCTTGCCGGAGGCAGTGGGCGTGGCGACCAGCACGTGCCGCCCCGAACGGGCACCGTCCCACGCGGCCTGCTGATGGGAGTACAGCCGCTCAATGCCACGCGAGGACAAGGCCGAGGCCAGCGCTGGCGGCAGATCGGCCGGAAGCGGCACAAACTGGCCCTCCTTACCGAACACCGTGAAGGCCGTGGCAACCCGGTCGGCGTACTTGGCCGACAAGCGGTGGGCGAGCGTGCGCCCGTCATGAAGGTTGGCGAGGACCGCATCGGCCTCGTCGGTACGTTTGGCTTGGAGGTAGGCGGCCATGGCGGGTCGGGCACGGGAACGGTGCCCGTTTATCCCGCGGCCCGGTCTCAGATCCTGCGACAGCCGCCTCAGGCGCCCGTCACGGCCTCGTTCAGTGTCTCACTGTAGCGCCAGTTGCCATTCTCATCCTCGATCTTGAGGTCGGCGTGATGACCCGGTTGAGCCCGGATCGCAGCCAGGAGCTGACGGGCATGCCGGAACGCATCCTCGCGGGTCGCGAACTGCCCGGCGAGGTCGGCATTGCGGCGCACGATCCATTGCCCGCGGGGTGCGGCGTTATACGGCAGGTAAAGGATGATCCGCACCAGGGGCACTCCGGCCATGGGAGGACCCATTGCCCTCCATGGGGCGACCGTAGGGTTGGATTCGTCGCGGGCGCGTTACGGGCAGGTCGGCGCGGGGGTCACGTCAGCCCGAATAGGCATTACGGGCACTGGCGAGCCAACCGGCGTGCTTGCAGCCCTTTTCCATGGCCGCATCGACGGCGGCGCGCTCGTCAAGGAACTCTTCCAGAAGGGTGATCATGACGAAATCACGCGGGCCGGCATGCGCCAGCTCGACGATATAGGCCGACTTCCACAGCCCCGTGGCATTGCGAAGGGTGCGTACCTCGACGCAATACTGGCCAACGATGCGCCGGTGCATGTGACGGAACTCCCGTGGGGCGACGCGATGCGATGCGATGCGATAGGGGATTCTTGCGCCATCGCGCCGCCCATGACAAGCACTATGTGACAGCTCAGGCCTTGGGTGCAGCGGGCGTAGCGGCAGCCAGGCCTTCGCCGCTGGCCGGAATGGAGAAGCTCTTCGCTTCGCCCTGCCCCACGGTGGCATCGGCATCGATACGATCGCTGCTGCAGGCGCCGTGCGGCAGGATGCTGAGCTTGCGGGCACCCGACGGCACGTGCAGCACGAGCTGCTGGCCGATTTCCATATCGGCGACCGCCTTGTCATCGACATAGACCGCTGTCGAGCAGCCGGCGCCCCACAGTCCCTGGTCGCGCACCAGGGTCAGGGTGGCATCACCATCGGAGGGATCCTGGTAAGCAAAGGTGGTGCTGGACAGCACATCGTGGATACCGACGTGGCGCTCATTCTGGGTGGCGCAGCCGGTAAGCAGGACGAGGCCGGCAATGGCGAGGTAACGCATGGCATGGAACTCCTTGGGGGACCTGCCGAGCATTCTTTCGCAGATGTGCATCGCGAGTGAAGTGCCGTGACGCCGCCTGCACGCGGCGGACCGAACAATGCCGCCCCCAACCACCCCCTAGGAAGCCCCGCCATGGCCAGCCGCGACTGGATCGAGATCGAATCGTTCGAAGCCGTCGACGACATTGGCCAGTTCGACCGACCCGACATTCCGAGGGTTGAGGCTATTCTCAGCGGAGCCCCGGAGCGCGAGTGGCAACAATTCTTCGTCGTCAGGGCCCGGGCACTTGAACAGAGCCACCCAGGGCTGCGCATGGAGATCCTGGCCGACCGCCTGGGTTTCCACACCCGTGCCGCCCACCTCGAGGAAACCTGCCGCCTCGTCAACGACGCCGTCGAGGGCACCAACCATGACTACGCGGCACAGCGCACGGCGGAAGAGAAACGGATCGCTGACCGGGACGAGGAAGTCCGCGCCATGATGGCCCAGGTCAAGGCGATCAACGCCAGCTGGCCGCCGGAAAAGGCCGCCGAATAACTTGCCCTACCAAGCCCCGCCGGGACTAGACTGCACCCTATGAGCAACCGCCCCGACGCCCTCGTTTTCGACCGCGCCAGCATGGTGGCCGAAACCGTCGCCATGGTCCTGGATGACGCGGGCTATGCCGCGCGCGCCACCGTGACCTACCGCGACGCCAAACGGGCCTACCAGAACATGCCCGAACTCTCGTTACTGGTGATCCACGCGGATACGCCGGGCGAGCGGCGAGGCACCGCCTTGCTCCAGGCCGTGCTGCGCGAGCGGCCCAAGACGGCCATCGTTGTCGTCTCAAGCCGTCTCCCCGAGGACCTGGAGCCTTTCCCGCTCAGCGCGGTGTTCCTCGAAAAGCCCTTTGACCGCGGCCAGCTGCTAAGCGCGATCGACGATGCCCGCCAGCTTCGGCCACGGCATCCGCAGCCGCCGCGCCAGGGGCCTTAGTCGTCCAGGGTCTCGAACGTCACGCGGTTCGCGTTGAATTCGACCAGAGAGTTCAAAGGGAACGACTCGGAAATGGCCGAGATCTGCATCACCAGATCCTGCAGGTCGGGATCTTCATCGATGGCATCGACGGTGCGCACGGAAACCAGCTCGGCGAGCAGCAACAACGTGCCCGCCTCGGTCCGTGCCAGGCGCGGCGGCAACGCACTCAGATAGCCACGGCGCCGCGCGACGTGCAGCGCTTCGCGCACGAGCCTCACCAGCTCGGCGTCATCGGACCCCGCCTCCAGGCGTAAGCCGATCATCAGCAATCGGGCCATGCATTCCTCCCCCAAGGACGCGGCGAGTGTGCGGCTCGCGTGCACCCCGTGGCAAGGGGCCGGGGTATGCTGGATGCATGTGCGGACGCTATGCCACCTACGGCCCGGCCAGCCTCTCGCGGGAAGCCCGCGACGTGCTCGAACGCATGGAACTCGACCTGTCGAGTGAGATCAACCAGCGTGAGGATCGCTTCAATATTGCGCCGACGCAGCGCGCCCTGGTGATCACCGCGCGCGACGACCAGCACGCCGACGTGGGCCTGTGTCGCTGGGGCCTCGTGCCCTCGTGGGCCAAAGACACATCGATCGGCACCCGGTTGATCAACGCCCGTCGCGAGGGCCTGGCGGAAAAGCCGGCGTTTCGCGCCGCCGTGAAAAAGCGCCGTTGCCTCGTGCCCGCTTCGGGCTACTTCGAATGGCAGGGGGAAAAAGGCAACAAGCAGCCGTACTTCATCCGCCCGGCCGACGGCGGGCTGCTACTCTTCGCGGGGTTATGGGAAGTGTGGCGCGGCGAAGACGGCGAGCCGATGCGCAGCTACACCATCATCACGGGCGAGCCCGGCAAGGTGGGCAGCGACATCCACGATCGCCAGCCAGTGATCCTGGCGCCGGAGGCATGGGAAGACTGGCTGTTCGCGCCAGGCGATGTGGCGCTACCGCTGCTCGATGCCGCGAACGAACCCGAGCTGGTGTATTACCCGGTACCCAAGGCCGTAGGCTCGCCGAAAAACGACGACCCAAGCCTGGTCGAGCCGTTGCCGGATCAAACGCTGGATCTCTTGTAGGAGCGCGCTTGCGCGCGATGGGGCTTGCGGCAAGATCCATCGCGCGCAAGCGCGCTCCTACAGAATCGGTGGCCGTGGCGAACGCCAGCCGCTCCCGCATTACATTACAGGCAGGAAATCGCTTCTTCGCGGAAGTGGCCGTCGTACTCGGCACCCTTCTTGTACTTCTGGATTTCGTACATCACGACCTGCGCGCCCGCACCGTTAGCGGTGACTTCGAGGCGCTCGTGCTTGCCGTCGTCGCTGGCCGTGACCACGCCCTTGTCGTCCTTCGCGTCGCCCTTCGCATCCTTCGCCAGGGCCTGCCACTTCGGCACGACGCACTGGACGTAGGCCGGCACGCTCTTGCCCGTCTTGCTGCTGAGCTTGGGCAGGGTGTCTTTCATGCCGCTGGTGGCGCAGCCGGCCAGGAGGATGCAGCCGGCGATCGCAAGAACGTGTTTCATGCTGGATTCCACGGTAAGGTCACCGGGATTCTAACCGAGAGAGCGCGTGCTGATCAGGTCCCCGCCTGCACGGCGGCCACGGCCTCGGCCCGCGCAAGCTGGTTGCTGCTGCACTTGAGGTAGTTCGACGAGCCCAGCCACTTCTTGTCCGGGTAGTACGAGAACACCATCTGGCCACCCTTGAGCGCGTCGATCAGCTTGTGCGCCACCGCCGTGCTCACGGCCGGGCAACCCCAGCTACGCCCGATGCGACCCGCCGCGTGGGCCATCGCTTCGTTCACGTAAGCGGCGCCGTGGATCACGATCGCCCGCGCCAGCGCATTGTTGTTCACGCCCGGCTCCAGGCCGGTCATGCGCAGCGAGTAGCCGTTCTTGCCGATGTAGGTATCGGAGGTGCGGAACAACCCGATGCTCGAGGCCAGGCTATTCGGCGCATTGGAGAACTTCGTGCTATCGGCATCGCCGCTGTTCTTGCCGTGCGCCACCAGCTCCTGGAAAAGCAGCTTCCGGTTCACCGTATCGAACACCCAGAGCCGGGGCTGCGACGAAGGCTTCGAGTAATCGATGACCGCGAGGCGGTTCGAGGGCGTGCCGCCCTGGCTTTCCGCGCACTCAGAGGCCTGGACGGCAAGTCCAATCACCTTGGGATCAGCGGAGGGTGCCAGTTTGGCGAGGGCGGCGCCGAGCGAATCAGCGGCATGTGCCTGGAGCGGTAGGAAAGCGACTACACCGAGAAGCGGTGCGGACGCCATGAGCGTACGGATCGATCGGATCATCAGGCCAGCCGAGGGACTACAGATCGGCCGATCCTAACGTGGTGATCATTTATTCACCACAACGCCGTCACATCTTTGCCCTTCATATATGTGAAAGGGTGAAGGAATCACCGCACTAAAAACAGGAAGCTATAGATAATGACTATGGAAATGCGGCTCCGCAGGGTCTCCTCCCTGGCTCTCCTGGCCCTGGCCCTGCCCTTGTGCGGCAACGCCCAGAGCCCGCCGGCGGCCGCATCAGCCGCCAGCCCGCCACCGATCGTGGCGCCAGCTCCCGGATCATCGACGGGCGTCATCGCGCCGCAGCCCCCGCCGCCGGACGACCCGGCCGCCCAGGCCATCTACGCACGTATCGCGGCCATGGCGCCCATCCAGGGCGGGCCACTCACACGGCGCGAGGCTGCCATTGGCCAGGCGCTCTCCGACTTCTATACCCAACGCCATTTCTCGCCCGCGTGGGCTGAGGCCGATAACGTCGATCAATTGTTCACCGGGCTGGGCTCGGTCGAGGCCGACGGCCTGTTGCCGCAGGATTACGGGCTGGATGCCCTGCGCAACATCTGGCAGGCGCCCGGGTTCAAGGATGCCACCCCGGAGCAACATGCCGATTTTGACCTCATGGCGACCCGGGCCTACATGACGGCCCTGGTCCAGCTCGCACGAGGCAAGGTCGACCCCACCCGGCTCGACCCGGTATGGAACATCGACCCCCTGGCCATCGATCCGCAGCAGGGCCTGGCCATGCTCGAGACCTCGATCGATCAGCACTCGGTGGGCCAGGCCTTTGCCCAGGCACGCCCGCAGAATCCGCTCTACGGCAAGCTGCGCGACGGTCTTGCGCAACTGCGCGCCACCGCGTCGAACGGGGAATGGCCCGGCGTGCCGGATGGCCCGTCGCTCAAGCCCGGCATGCAGGATCCGCGCGTCACCGCACTGCGCGCCCGCCTGGTCGCAGGTGGCTACCTGGACGCGGCCCTCAACCACGGCCAGCACTACGACACCGCGGTCACCGAAGCGGTGAAACGCTTCCAACAGGATCACTACCTCGACGTGGACGGCGCGGTAGGCACCGATACGCTCGCAGCGTTGAACGTGCCCGTGGCCCAACGCATCGGCCAGGTCCGCGCGAACCTGGAGCGGGCACGCTGGCTTCTGCACGCCCTGCCCGGCACCTTCGTGGTCGTGGACGTGGCCGGATTCAAGGTCGCCTATTACCGCGACGGCAACCCGGTTTGGAAATCCCGTGTCCAGGTGGGCAAGCCCTACCGCAGCACGCCGATCTTCCGCTCGGATATCACCTACATCACCTTCAATCCCACCTGGACGATCCCACCCACCATCCTGAAGAACGACGTGCTGCCGAAGATCCGGGCCAATCCTGCCTACCTCGCCAATAACCGGATCCGCGTGCTCGATAGCGCCGGCAACACCATCCCGGCGACAGGCGTGAACTGGTCGAACCCGCGCGGCATTACCTTGCGCCAGGATGCCGGTGCGGGCAATTCGCTCGGCCAGGTGGTGATTCGTTTCCCCAACTCGTTTGCTGTCTATCTGCACGACACACCGCACCAGGAGCTGTTTTCGAAGGCCAAGCGCGATACCAGCTCGGGCTGCATCCGGGTGGAGCACCCGCTCGACCTGGTGCAACTGCTGTTCAACGACGACGAAAAATGGAACCGCGACGCCATCGACGCCCGTATCGCCACCGGCAAGACACAGAACGTCACCCTGCCAACGTCCGTCCCGATCCTGCTGGCCTACTGGACCGTCGATATCGACGACGAAGGCCGCCTCGGCTTCAAGAACGATATCTATGGCCGCGACGCGCCCTTGCTGGCGGCACTGGATAAGCCGCAGGTCATGAAACCCCTGTAGGCATGCGCTTGTTGCGTTTTGTCGCAGCCCGGTCCCCACGGCCGGGCGTATACTTCGCCAATGAACGCCCCCCTCGAAGCGACCGAAATCACCCTCCACGACCAGGTGCGGGACGAGGGCTTCGCCTTCGTGCACGGCGACACCATGCGAGACCTGGTTAGCCATACCTCACGGCTGGCCGACTGGGATGCCTTCACCGCGAGCTGGAACGCGCTCGAGCCCGACACCTACCTGGCCGCCACCGGCCGCTTCCGTCGGCGCCGCCACGCCACGTACGCCGCGGAGCGCTTCGGGCCGATTGAGGTCCGCACGCACCAGGCGCACTACCAGACGCTGGCGTACAACACCTTGCAAGGCGACATCGAACGCTGGTTCGAGCCGGTGCTGCCCGAGATCGCCACCGGGCCGAGCATGCTGGCCATCCTGGACTTCTGCCGCGACTTCTTTGGCGGTCTTTCCCCAGAGGTCGCGCACTGGCACATCGAAACCCACCAGTTCCGCATTGAAGCCACGGCGGGGGCCGCCGGTGAGCCGACGCCCGAAGGCAGCCATCGCGACGGCGTGGATTACGTGATGGTGCTGCTCATCGACCGGGAGAACATCGCCAGCGGCACCACCACCATCCACTCACCGGATGGCAGGTCGCTGGGTGAGTTCACGCTTACCCGGCCGCTGGATACGGCACTCATCCACGATCCGAGGGTGTTCCACGGCGTCACGCCCGTGTCACCACTCGATCCGGCGAAGGCCTCGCATCGCGACGTGCTGGTAGCGACATTCCGGGCCGCGTGAATCGTCAGTTGAGACGCTGAGCTCCCCACGATGTCCTGGATTCTCAAATTTCCGACATCCGGCCATGCCACAATGGAGCCCCACGCCGTAACAGACTGAAGTGCATGAATTCGTCCGGTAAATACGATTTCAGACAGTTCCAGGACGAACTCGCCGCTCTCGAACGCCAGCAAGCCGATCGCAAGGATGTCGCGCCGCCACCCGCCGCTGAGAAGCGCAAGCCCGGCCGGCCGAAAACCGTGCGTGTCGATCCCCTCGCCGAGGCCCGTACCGCTTTCGAAGCCCTGCGCCTTCAGTACCAGCTGACCGTCGCCGACGTGGTGGCCTGGTTCCCTGAGGAAGAAGGCGTGGCGTATCTGCAGGCACTGCTGGCGCAGCCTGCGCCAAAACGACGCCGGAAGAAGGCCGACGAGCCGGAAGCCTGAAGGCGTACGATAGCGGTCATGTCATCGAACACCCGCACCCCAGGCCTTCGTTCCCTCCTGTTCGCTTACCGCGGCACCATCATGCCGGTCATCTGGCGGCGGGTGCTTTACACCGTATTCCTTTCGCTCATCGTGGCCGTGCTCGACCTGCGCTACGGCTGGTTCGGTACCGGGCTGAACGCGACGCCGCTAACGCTGCTTGGCCTCACCCTCGCGATCTTCCTTGGCTTCCGTAACCAGGTGGCCTACCAGCGCTGGTGGGAGGCGCGGGTACTCTGGGGCGAGCTGATCACCATCGCACGCGATATCGCGCGCCAGGTGCGCGCCTTCCTGCCTGGCGCCGACGCGACCGAGCGCGCCACGCTCATGGGCATGCTGATCGCGTTTGCCCACGCCTTGCGCCACCACCTGCGCGGCACCGACCCCACCGCGGATGTCAGCCGCTGGCTATCGCCGCGCCTCGCCGAAGAAACCCTGGCGGCGCCAAACCGGCCCGCCTACCTCGTGCACCGGCTTGGCATCGACCTGGCTGACGCCGCACGCACCGAACGCACGGACCCTATCCTTCTTGCGCAGATCGACCTGAAGCTCAGCCAGCTTTCGCATGTCCTCGCCGGTTGCGAACGGATCAGCGGCACGCCCATCCCGTTCTCGTACATCCTGTTGCTGCACCGCTCGGTACACGTCTACTGCTTCTTCCTGCCGTTCTGCCTCGTGGGCGTCATGGGCTGGTTCACGCCGGTGGTCGTGGCGATCCTGGCGTACACGTTCTTCGGCCTGGATGCGCTCGGCGACCAGATCGAAGATCCGTTCGACGTGATGCCGAACGACCTGCCGCTCGATCGCTACAGCACCACGGTCGAGAACGACCTGCTGTTCTTCGTTCGCCCGGAGTAGCGAAGACCGCTACTCCGTCGTATGCAGGCGGCACGCGATCACTTCGAGTTCGTGGTCGGTGAACAGATAGACCAGGCGGTGCCTCTCATCGATGCGCCGCGACCAGGCGCCGGCAAGATCGCCGCGCATCGGCTTTGGTTTGGCCAGGCCCTCAGTGGGCGTGCGCAGGCACTCCCTGATTAGCAGGTTCACGCGGGCGAGCATCTTGCGATCGTCTGCCCAGGACGCGTAGTCGGCCCAGCCTTTTGACGTAAATGTGAGCTTCCGTGCCATGCGGGCTCACTCGTCTTCAATCAACGGCCGCTCGAACACTTCGCCCGCCCGCGCCTGGCGCAGGCTTTCGAGGATGTGGCCGCGGTTCGCGCCGGAGAGAAGGTAGGCGGTTTCCTCCATGCTTTCCCACAGCCGCGCAGGAACGAGGTAGACCGCCCGGCTGCCGTCGGCGTCGCCGCGGCGCGTGATCACCGCCACTTCGGCATCGTCCACAACCGTATCAAGGACGGTCGCGAGGTTGTTCCGGACCTCGGAATAGTTGATAGCGCGCATATCGGCCTCGACTTGTGCAATTTGCTGTACAAGTCTAGCCGCTTCCAGCACAGCGTCAAAGCCACATACATCATGTTGTGATATATTTATCTGATCCACCCGATACCTCACTCGTGCATGACACCACCACGGAAACCCTCCGGCCTGACGAAGGCCGACTTCGAGCAACTCTCGGACTTTCGCCACCAGATTCGCCGCTTCGAGCGGTTCTCGGAAAATGCGGCGAAAGATGCGGGGCTGACCCCGCTGCAATACCTCCTGCTGCTGCACATCAAAGGCTACCCCGGCCGCGAATGGGCTTCTGTAGGGGAACTTGCCGAGCGCTTGCAGGCGCAGCACCACGGCGTTGTCGCCCTGGTCACGCGCTGCGAAGAACTTGGCCTCGTCGCGCGCTCACCCTCAGCCGAAGACCGCCGCGTCGTTGAGGTACGCCTCACCGGCGAAGGCGAGGCCATGCTGATCAAGCTGGCCGCCATGCACCGTGCCGAACTGCGATCGCTGCAGGGCACCTTCGTTATCCCTAACCTCCCCCACGACGACACATGAGCCACGACACCTCCCGCCGCGACTTCTTCGCGAACCCGCGCATGCCGCTCATGGCTGGCCTCGCGGTGCCTGTCGGCATCCTCTCGACGCTGGCCGCGTTTGTTCTCATCCACCTGATCCACCTGTTCACCAACCTGTTTTTCTTCGGCCAGTTTTCGTTCGCGGATCGTTCGCCCGCGACGAACACCCTGGGCCTGTGGGTGATCGCCGTACCCATCGTGGGCGGCCTGGTGATCGGGTTGATCGCGCGGTTTGGCACGGAGAAGATCCGCGGCCACGGCATCCCGGAAGCGATCGAGGCCATCCTGTTCGGCAAGAGCCGCATGTCGCCGAAGGTGGCCGTGCTGAAGCCCCTGGCTTCGGGCATCGCGATCGGCAGCGGTGGCCCGTTCGGCGCGGAAGGCCCGATCATCATGACGGGCGGCGCCCTCGGCTCCCTGCTCGCGCAGACCCTCAGCCTGACCGCTGCGGAGCGGAAAACCCTTCTCGTCGCCGGTGCCACCGCCGGCATGACCGCCGTGTTCGGCACGCCACTCGCCGCCGTGCTCCTGGCCGTCGAACTGCTGCTGTTCGAATGGCGCCCGCGCAGCTTCATCCCGGTCGCCGTCGCCTGCGCCGTGGCCGGCTTCGGCCGCGCCGTGTGGTTCGGCACGGGCGCGATTTTCCCGCTGGAAACCGGGCAGCCGCAGATGGTCGCGCTGTTCTCGTGCGTGGTCGCTGGCCTGCTCTCCGGGATGTTGGCTTCGGCCCTCTCGATGGCGCTGTACAAGGTCGAAGACCTGTTCGCCAAGCTGCCGCTGCACTGGATGTGGTGGCCCGCGCTGGCAGGCATCGTTATCGGCGTTGGCGGATATATCGAGCCGCGCGCACTGGGCGTTGGCTATGACGTCATCGACGACCTGCTGCACCAGAATGTCCTGATGCAGGTGGCCGTGGGGCTGCTGGTGGTCAAGGCCATCATGTGGGTCGTGGCGCTGGGTTCCGGCACCTCGGGCGGCGTGCTCGCCCCGTTGCTGATGCTGGGTGCGGGCCTGGGCGTCGTGCTGAGCCGGATCCTGCCTGGCGCGGATCCCATGCTATGGCCGCTCGTGTGCATGACGGCCACCCTGGGTGGCACGCTGGGCGCACCGCTGACGGCCATCGTCTTCGGCTTCGAGCTCACCCACGACAGCCACGCCATGCTCCCGCTGCTCGCCGCGACGCTGACCGCGCATGCCTTCGTCACCGTCACCATGCGGCGCTCGATCATGACGGAGAAGATCGCCCGCCGCGGATATCACATCTTCCGCGAGTACGGCGTGGATCCGCTGGAGCGGCACGCGGTGCGCGAAGTGATGACGGCCCAGGTGCAAGCCGTCGATGCATCGACGCCCTTGGTCACCGTGCTCGACGCCTTCTTTGGCGCGGGCCAGACACACCGGGCCTTCCCCGTGGTATCGGAAGGCAGTGTCACAGGCATGGTCGATCGCGCCTCGCTGCAACGCTGGATGGATGCCGGCCGCCTGCGCACCGTCGGCGAAGCGATGGTTGGCGAGACAGTGGAGGTCGCCCTTGGCACGGACACCTGCCAGCAGGTCGCCGCCCGCATGGCGGTCCACCAGCTCGAACGCATGCCGGTGGTGGATGGGCCGCGCTCACGCAAACTGGTGGGCATCGTCTCGCGAAGCGACCTCGTGCGGCCGCTGGATACGCACTTCCACGAGGAACACCAGCGCGAGCGCTTCTGGCGCCCGCGCCCCGGCTCCCGCTAAAACACGTGGCGCAATAGCCAGAACAGCACGGCGGCCAGCGCGATCGATACCGGCAACGTCAGCACCCAGGCCAACAACATGTTGCGCACCGTGCCCCATTGCAGGCCCGATCCGCTGGCCGTCATCGTGCCGGCGACGCCGGACGACAGCACATGCGTCGTGCTCACCGGCAGGCCGAAGCGATCCGCCGCGCCAATGGTGAGCATGGCGACGACCTCGGCCGACGCACCCTGCGCATAGGTAAGGTGTTGCTTGCCGATACGCTCACCGACGGTGCGTACGATCCGCCGCCAGCCCACCATTGTACCCAGGCCCAGGGCGATCGCGACGGCGACCTTCACCCAGGTGGGGATGAACTTCGTCGCCTTGTCCAGCAAGCCGTGATAGTTGTCGAGCACCGCCTGGTCTTCCGGCGCGAACTTCGGCTGCTGGTCCTTCGCCATCAGGCGCAGCGCCTCCGAGCTCAGGTACATGTTGTTACGGACGTTGTTCACCTCGTGCTGCGGCAGATCCGCCAGCGAGGGGCGCTGCGCCACCTGGTTGGCCACCGTGGTCGTGAGCTGGTTAAGCGCAGCGAACGTCATCGGCGTGGCATGGCGGGTCTGGATATAGGTTTCGATCTCGTGGCGCGCATCGTCGACCACCGTCACCCCGGTGGCGTAGCGCGCCAGGGTCTCGCTGGCGTGATGGGCCACGGACACGAAGGTCTGCGTCTCGCTGGTGGTCACCGCCTTGTTCAGGGCGTAGGCACTCGGCACCGTGCCGATCAGGATCAGCATGATCAGGCCCATGCCCTTCTGCCCGTCGTTGGAACCGTGGGCGAAGGACACGCCGGTGCAGGTGAGGATCAGCAGGCAGCGCACCCAGAACGGCGGCGGCTTGTCGCCATGCGGCTCGTCGTAAAGCTCGGGCACCTTGACGAAGGTCTTCAGCGCGAGCAGCAAGAGGTACGCCAGCGCGAACCCGATCAGCGGCGAGAACAGCAGCGACTTGCCGACGCTGAGCGCCTGGCTCCAGTCCACCGCAGCGTTGGCATCACCGGCATTCATCATCTGGTTCATGACGCCCACGCCGATGATCGAACCGATCAGTGTGTGCGAACTGGAGGACGGCAGGCCGAGCCACCACGTGCCGAGGTTCCAGATGATCGCGGCCAGAAGCAGCGAAAACACCATGGCGAAGCCGGTCCCGTTGCCTACGTTCAGCACCAGACCGATCGGCAGCAACTGGAGCACGGCGTAGGCCACCGCGCCGCTCGAGATCAGCACACCGATGAAGTTCCAGCTTCCGGACCACACCACCGCGAACGTAGCTGGCAGTGAACGCGTATAGATCACCGTCGCCACGGCGTTGGCCGTGTCGTGGAACCCGTTGACGAACTCGAAACCGAGGGCGATCAGCAAGGCGATGCCCAGCAATACATATTCGAAGGTGGGGCTGGCCGGCGCGACCGTCAGGTCGTGGCCCAGTTGGGAGCCTACGTAGATCAGGGCGGCAAGGAGCAGGCCGCCGAACCCCAGGAGGCTGATCAGGCGGGTTTGCGGGGAGCTGACGGGCTGGGAGCTCAGGACGGTGCTGTTCATCGCGTGCCTCCGGTCATGACCCGCCCACAACTAGCAAGGCCGTATGACCGTCTGGTGTCAGGATCGCCGAATACGGCCATTCCGGCCGTCACATGCTATACACATGCCGATGCCGCCAAAGACGACACCCACCATCCCTATGGCCCTGGCCCTGTTCGCCTCGCGCGAATGCCGGGGCATCGCGCGCGCACTGGCCAATACGAAGGACCGGCACGCCGGCATCCATGCGGCGCGCAAGGGCTTGCGCCGGCTAAAGAGCCTGCTCCGCCTGGGCGCCGATACCTTCGGCGGCTCCCTGGCTGAGATCGAGGCTCGCATCGGCAAGCTGGCCACGGGACTGTCGCCGCTACGCGACGCGCATGTCGCCGCCACGCTGGCCCACCACCTTGCGGGGCCACGGCCGTCGGCCGCCTGGGGCGATGCGATCACCACCCTTGAGCACCGGCGTGATGGCCGGCTGGTCGAGGCGCTGCACAAGGATCCCCGATTCCTGAAACGCCGCCGCGCGGTGCGCGACCTCGGCGACCTGATTGAACGGCTACCGTGGCGCGCGTTGAAACGCGGGGTGATCGAAGCTGCGCTCGATAAACAGCAGCGCCGCGTCGTCACGGCGGAAAAGCGCGTGCGCAAGGCGGCCACGCCCGCCAACCTTCACTGCTGGCGCCGCCGCGCACGACGGTTACGCATGCAACTGCAGTACTGGAAGCGCGTGCTGCGCGCCACGCACAAGACCGCCCACCATCGCGCAAAGCACGACAAAGCCGCCACGCAGGCCATGTCGAAACTTTCCGATGCCCTGGGTGCGAAGCAGGATCTGCGCGCGCTCCGTGCCCAGCTGCATCTCTTGCGCAAGCCGGCGATCACCGCGCCCCTCGTGGCCCAGATCGCCACCGAGCTCAAGAAATATCGAAAGCTATAAGCCGGCCCGCTCGGCCAGCATGACGCCGGCGCCTAGGTCTTCGGGCACGGGTACGGCCGGCTGGACGTCTGTATGCTCGGGTGTTTCCCGTGCCGGAGTCGTCCCCATGCTTCGTGTTGCCCTGAAAGCCCTCGCACTCGCTTGCCTCGTCGCCCTGCCCGTCCACGCGGCCGATTCGCCCAACACCCTGAGCGATGCCGAACGCGGCCAGGGCTTCAAGCTGCTGTTCGATGGCAAGAGTTTCCACGGCTGGCACTCGTTCCAGCAAAAAGGCACGGGCAAGGACTGGAGCGTCGCCGACGGCGCTATTCACCTCGATCGCGACCTGAAGGCGCCCGACGCCGATTTCGCCGACCTGGTCACGGACGCCGAGTACGAAAACTTCGACCTCAAGCTCGAGTGGAAGATGACCGCGTGCGCCGATGCCGGGATCATGTTCAACGTGAGCGAGGCACCCAAGTACAAGTACACCTGGGAGACTGGCCCCGAGATGCAGATTGCCGACCTGGTCTGCACCAAGCCCGATAGCTACACCCTCTACGAGCGCTCGGGCGACCTGTTCGACCTGATCTCCTCGGATATCGAAAACGTCCACGAGAACGGCCAGTGGAACCAGATCGAGATCATCGTCGACCACGGCCACATGCAGTTCTTCCAGAACGGCCACAAGACGGTCGATACGCAGTTGTGGACGCCGGAGTGGAAGGCGCTCGTGGCAAAGACCAAGTTCGCGAAGATGCCGGACTTCGCTAAGTTCACCCGCGGCCATATTTCGCTGCAGGGTGGCGAAGACAAGGGCAAGCCGCCCATCCAGATCTGGTTCCGCAGCATCCGCATCAAAGACCTCGGCTAAACATTTCCGGCCCGTTGTAGGAGCGCGCTTGCGCGCGATGGGTGCTTGCGGCCAGCCCCATCGCGCGCAAGCGCGCTCCTACAGGTGATTACGTTGTCATTCCCAAGCCATCCGGTCTGGCGCGACGCACCACGCCGCCACCGCTAACCTGCCAGCGCAGGTAAACGCTTACTCCGCGCAAATACTGTCGCACCGCGACAAAACCGCTCGTCGGATGCTTCGCGCACCCCGTCACATTTCGCGAATTCCCGAATAGACAACGTTGTCATCCGGGACTAAACCGGACAAGTCGGGCCGTCCGCGAACACCGTGCGCCAACGCCACGGGGGCAGACAAAGGCAGGCGCCGGCGACAGGGGGAAAACCAAATCATCCGGCAACACCACTCGAACGGAGAGTCGCTATGCACGTGAATGCAGGTGTTCGGTCTCGTCTTGCGCTTGGAAGCTGTACTGGCACGCTCGGCGTCGCCATCGCCCTCGCCCTATCCTCTTTCGTCCCCATGAAGGCTGCGCATGCGGCCACGGCGTGCGCCGCCGCGTGGAGCGCGAGCGCGGTGTACACGGGCGGCAATGTCGCCAGCGAAAATGGCGTCAACTACGTCGCTAACTGGTGGACCCAGGGCAACGACCCCGCCACCAACAGCGGTGCTGCCGGCTCCGGCCAGCCCTGGACCTCGCAGGGTGCGTGCGATGGCGGCAGCACACCGCCCTCCGACCCGCCGCCGTCGGATCCCCCGCCGAGCAACCCGCCGCCGGGCGCGGGCGATCTGTTCTTCAGCCCGTACAAGGACGTCACGATCAATCTCGACTGGAACACGAACATCATGTCGACGGCCGTCACCGGCACGCGACTCCCTGTGGTGGGTTCCGGCAGCCTTGTGTCGACCCAGGTACCGAATCTCGGTGCGATCACGCTGGCTTTCGCCAGTGGCGAATGCGGCACGGAAAACTGGGGTGGCGTACCGGCGCAGGCCTTCGCCGATGCGAATATTTCGCGACTCAACGCGGCCGGCGTGAACTACGTCGTCTCCACCGGCGGCCAGGCCGGTGTCTTCACCTGCGGCAGTGCGACCGGCATGGCGCAGTTCATCAGCCGCTACAACAGCTCGCACCTCGTCGGCATCGATTTCGATATCGAGAGCGGCCAGACACCGCAGCAGCTCAGCTCGCTGGTGAGCCAGGCCGTGTATGCGCAGAGCATCTACCCGAACCTGCGCTTCTCGTTCACCCTGGCGACGCTCGCCGCTTCCGATGGCAGCTTCGGTGGCCTCAACAGCACCGGCGATGCCGTGGTGAAGGCCGTGAAGGCCTCGCAGTTGAAGAACTACACGATCAACCTGATGACCATGGATTACGGCGCCGCCGGTGCCGGCGTATGCGTGGTGAAGAATGGCGCATGTGACATGGGCCAGTCGGCCGTGCAGGCGGTAACCAACCTCCAGCACACCTATGGCATTCCGCTCAGCCAGATCGAAATCACGCCGATGATCGGTGTCAACGATGTGTCCAGCGAGGTATTCACCACGGCGGATATCGATACCGTGACCAACTATGCGGCGACCAACAAGCTGGCCGGCGTGCACTTCTGGTCACTGGATCGCGATACCCCCTGCTCGCAGGGCACGGCATCGCCGATCTGCAACTCGTTGCCCTCGACGACGCAGCTGCAGTACACGAAGCGGTTCCTTTCCAACCTGGGCCACTAAGCGGCCGATACCAAGGATGCCGGCCTAGCCGGCATCCTTCAGGTATCCAGGGATTCGCGGCGGTGGTCTTCGTCCATCCACCCTTCGCGGCGCTGCATCGCCCACTCGATCTCACGCGCGGATTCGTTGCTGATGTATTTCCCGCGCAGCATCGCGAGCAACTCGCGATCATCCACCCCAAGGATGGACGCACGCGTCACCGCACCGGTGATGCCTTCGTTGGCTAGCTCGTCGAGCACCGTGCGAAGGTTCGCGCGTCGATTCAATTGGATGGTGTCCATGGCGCAGTACCGCTGGCGTGAAAGCCAGGGTGCTGGCTCGGGGTGCGGCGCCGAGGTTAAGGAAGGCGGTTAGAACTGTCTTACGTATAACTACGTAGCGTCGCGCTGTTCGTCGTTATGTGGCTCGATGATCTCCATCGGTGCAAGCGGATGGATACCGCGCTGCTCGGTGAGCACAGCGCCAAGCAAGGCACCACCGCCGATCGCCGCCACCGCCAGCGTCCACGCAAGCAACCCGTGCGCCTCAAGCAACACCATCAGGCCTGCGGATGCGAAGGCCATCGCGACGGCCCATGCAAAAGCAACCCACCGCGCCGCCGGCGAGGTGTCGCCTTTCAACACCGCCACCAGGCAACGACGGCACACGGTGAATCCCGGTGCGAGGGCACAGCGCTGGCAAGGACGATCGGACATGACATGGCACTCCGTGGGTACGCCGTGATCGTGCTTGGAAGAGGCGTCACCAGCAGGTGAAGCCCGGGTAGCCCGGGCTCACCACGCTCAGCCGCCAGTTAACCAGGCGGCTGCGGACCGGCTTCAGAGCTGGCTCATGCCGCCGTCGATCACGATCTCGGTACCCACGATAAAGCCCGATTCCGGCGAAGAAAGGTGTAGCACGGTGGCGGCGACCTCGTCCGGGCGGCCGAAACGGCCGAGCGGCACCTGGGCCTGGATCTGCGCCGCGGTGGCTTCAAGCTGTGCCGCGTCCATGCCGAGCTTGCCGTAGAGCGGGGTCTGCACCGGGCCGGGGCTCACCACGTTCACGCGCACGCCGTTGGGAAGAAGCTCGGCCGAGAGCGTGCGGGCCAGGGTGATCAGCGCCGCCTTGCTGGCCGCATAGACGGATGAATTGGGCATGCCGATGTGCGCGTTGATCGAACCGTTGAGGACGATGGATGCACCCTTGTTGAGGTACGGCAGCAGGGCCTGGAGCTGGAAGTAGGCGCCCTTGACGTTGGTGTTGAAGGTCAGGTCCCACAGCGATTCATCCACCTGGTCGAACGCTGCGAACTTCGCCACGCCCGCGTTGATGAAGACGGCATCGAGCTTGATGCCCCGCTCCGCCAGTGCCGTGGCCAGGGCCTTCGCATCACCGATCTGCGAGGCATCATTCTTAAGCGCCACCGCGCCTGCGCCAAGCGTCGGCGTCACCTCGGCAAGCGCCTTGGCATCGCGACCGGTCACGACGACCCGCGCGCCTTCCGCCGCATAAGCCTGGGCGACGGCGAGACCGATGCCGCTGGTGCCGCCGGTGACGAGGACGTTCTTGCCAGTGAAACGGTTCATGGTGTGGCTCCGGTTGGGTTGGGATGGACGATAGATTGCTCGCCACGCCGCGGATTGGCGTACCATCTCGCCGTCGCAAACGTTCGATGGGGTCGAACATGTTGTCGGAAGACGAACTGGCGCTCCTCGAGGCGATCCGTGAAACCGGTAGCCTCTCCCGCGCGGCTGCCCGGCTGGGCAAGGCCCCGTCCACACTCTCGCATGCCGCCCGGCAGCTCGAAGACCGCTTCGATGCCCTGCTCTTCGACCGGCGGCGTTACCGTCTGCAACTCACGCCAGCCGGCCAGCTGCTGGCCGACGAAGCCGCGCGGCTCATGCAGGATGTCTCGCGCCTCACCCAACGGGTGAAGCAGGTCGCGGGAGGCTGGGAAGACCGCCTCTGGATCGTCACCGACGAGCTGCTCGAGCCGGAGCTGCTCTTCCCGTCGATCAAGGCCTTCGATGCCCTCGATTCCGGCGTACGCCTGCGCCTGACCCATGAAGTGCTTGGCGGCACCTGGGAGGCCTTGCGCGATGGGCGGGCCAACCTCGTCGTCGGCGCCACCAACGAGCCGCCGGCGATCCCCAAGCTGCGCTGGCACGAACTGGGCGTGATGGAGTGGGTCTTCGCCGTCTCGCCCCGCCACCCGCTGGCCAAGGCCAAAGAGCCGCTGGAGGCCGACACGGTGACGAAGCATCGCGCCATCGTCGTGGCGGATTCGTCCCGCGGCGCATCGCGGGGTTACGGCACCGTTGGCGGCCAGCCGACGCTAGCCGTACCGTCCATGCGCGCGAAGATCCTCGCTCAGCGCGAAGGGCTCGGCGTAGGCTGGGTACCCAAGGCGCGAGCGAAGGCCCTGCTCGACAGCGGCGAGCTGGTCGAAAAGCGCATGGCCGACCCGCGCGAACCGAACACCTTGTACGTCGCATGGCGCGGCGATAGCGAAGGCCGCGCCCTCGCCTGGTGGATCGACCAGTTCCGCCAGCCCCGCCTCGCCAAACGCCTGATCCAGGGCATGCCGGTACAAGCCTGACCCCAGGGGTCACCAGGCCAACGTCACCTGGACGCTGCCGTAGTTGCCATCGCTGCCGCCGGCGTCACGGATCGTGCGGCCAACCTTGTAGTGATCGGCCTCGATCGCGAAGGCGATCCCCGGCCGCCACTTCCAGTCCAGCCGGAGCTGGCCGTACATGCCGGTCCACTTGCCGCCGGTGCCTGCCGTACCGGGTAGCGCATTCACCGGTTGCACGTAGATGGCATCGCTGGTGGTGCGCCGCCATTGCAGGCCGACCGCGCCCAGCAGGGTCACCGAGGGCGACGGCTTCAGCGTCACGCTCGGCTTGATGTGCACCAGGTTGCTGTAGCCCGTATAGCCCGCCAGGGAAAAGTAGTACCCGTTCGGGAACAACGGATTGAACGTGCCCAGGCGGCCATCACCCGCGCGGTGATCGCCCGACGCGGTATCAGCCTGCAGGCCAAGCCGCGGCGTCCAACCCACGCCCTGCAGGGTCCAGCCCACACGCGTGCCCGCCGCCCACGCGTGGATACTGTCTTCGCCTACGCGGCCGCCCTGGCGCATGGCCTCCAGATCCCAGTCCAATGAATCCTTCGCGCCTGCGAAGCGCACATCATCGACGCGGCGCCGCTCGTTGCCGCGCGCATCGAGGAAGCTGGCGCCATCACTGTCGTACCACGCGTGGTAGTAAGAGAGTTCGTTGATGCCCAGCACGTGGCGCTCGACACGAAGCATGTGGAAGCGCTCGCTCGCGTTCGAGATGTCGTCGAAGGCGCGATCATCCCGGTACTGCACGGGGTGGCTGACGAAGCCGATGATGCGCCACGGCCCACGCTCGAAGTTCGCCCAAAGCGCATCGAACGACTGGCGCACGTTGGGCCCATCGCGCAACGACACAAAGCGCTGGAGATCGAGCGCGAAATCCTGGCGGCCCGCACGCACTTTCACCGTGCCGCCCCAGGCCTCGCCTTGCCAGGCAAGAAACGCCAGGCGTACGTCCGCATGGTTGCGGTCGGTCGGGCCCCAGCTGGATTTCGCAAAAGGCCGCGCGTCCTCGAGCTGCACGAAGGCAAGCCAGGGCTCGCCCAGGCGCAACCCCGCATGGACCTGCAGGCGCTGCAGCAGGTAGGTATCGTCGCTACGGCCGATGCCGAACGCGGAGGCGTTATTGCTTTCCACGCGGTCGCGTAGCGTGGCGCCAAAGGTGAGGTAGTGGTCCCCGCCGGGCCCTATCGGCAGGTACTTCAGCGCATCACCCGCCTTACGCGGGACCGCGCCGTTCGCCAGCACGCCCCAGTCCTCCTGCCAGCGGTTCGGCAACACGACGGGGCGACCTGGCGTCTTCTGCACACCTTCATTGGTGGAAGCCTTCTCCTCCGCGACATCCTGCGCGATGACAGGTGCCGCGAGGGCCAGGCTCAGCGCGAACGCCACACGGCGGCGACTCATTTCGCCGCGCTGTGGACTTCCGCCACGTAGCCGCCGGGGAACTGCACCACGGCCGAACGGCGCTCGCCCTCGGCGTGCGCATCCACCACCACCTTGGCGCCGGTGCTGCGTGCCCGACCCAGCGTGGCATCGAGGTCACCCACGGCATAGCCGGTCAGCTCGGTGCCGTACGGCCAATCCAGGTGGCCATCGGTGACGAGCACCGTGGCGTTGCCATAACCCGAGGTGATCCGGATGCGCCGGTACGTGCCGTCCTTCCGGCCGATTTCCACACCCGGCGCCGCGCGGTCATCGGACACCACCTTGCCGTGGGCAAAGCTCACCCACGCTTTCACGAAGGCATCGGCACTCTGCGCCGGCAGGTAGATGCGGTTCTCCGGCACATACTCGAGCGGCTTGTAGTCCGGCTTCTTCGTGTGCCAGTACAGCTGCATGTTCACGCCGCCAGGCCACGTGACAACGGCATCACGGCCGATCGGATCGTTGAACGGCGCCACCTGGGTCGCAGCACCTGCCGCATTGGCAGCCTTCACCGCGTTGTCCAGGTCGGTCACGAGGTAACCCGTGCGCTCCAGGCCAAACGGGTACGGCACGGGCGTGCGGAAGCCGAACACCGAGATCGTGCCGGCCGGCGTCTGCACCAGCTGCGACGAGGTGCTCGACGGCGTCGGCGTCACGGTGACGACCACCTGCTTGGTCGACTGGCCGCCGAACGTGGTGGCGAAGCTGGTCACGAAGGCATCGACGTCCTGCGGCGCCACGTAGACGTGGGTGGTGTCGTACTGCGGGCCGACCGAGAAATCCTGCGTGGCCGCGAAGGCGGCTGGCGCGAAAGCCAGCACGAGGGAAGCGAAGAAGATCTGCTTGTGCATGGAAAGGTCCGTGGGATCAGGAAGAAGGGAGGCCAATAAGATGAGTCACCCGCGGCGGTGCATCGCCGCGGTGGAACGACGTGGCTTCGCTTTGCAGGTCCGCGCCGGCATGCGAGAGACGCTCGTGCTGGCGCAGGTGTTCCGCCCACGATTCCACCATGAACCATTCCACCACGTGCTCAGGGTTGGCGGAATCCTGCGTGACGCCCCACGCGTAGGCACCATCGCGCCGGCGTTCCATGGAGAAACGTTCCAGCACCGCAAGGAACGCGGGCTGCGCCTCGCGTGCCACGTCGTATTCGACGAGGATCAGCACGGGGCCACGATCGTTCGCCACCGGCTCCACCGTGAGCGGCTCGGCCCACTGGTGCGCCGAGGTAAGGTCGGCCTCGGCCTTGGGCAGGCGCACGCGATGCATCACCAGGGCTGCGATCACGAGGCCTATGGCGCTCGCGAGCAGCGCGATCTTCACGCCCGTAGCTTCGGCCAGCGCACCCCAGCCGATGCTGCCGGCGGCCATCGCCCCATTGAACACGGTGAGGTACACCGCCAACGCACGGCCTCGCACCCAGTTCGGCAGGATGCCCTGGGCGACGCCGTTGAACGTGGTCAACGACATGATCCAGGCGCCGCCCAGCACCAGCAGCGCGACGAAGGCCACCAGCTTCACCGGGACGAGGGCCAACACGACCATGACCAGTGCCGAGAGCAGCGACGCGCCGAGCAGCAGCGCATCGGCGCCACAACGCGCACGCAGGCGCGGTAGCACCAGTGCACCGGCGATCGCGCCCGCGCCCACGGCACCCATCAGCACGCCGTAGAACCCTGCCCCGCCCTGCAACGTGCCGCGTGCGACCAGGGGCAGCAACGCCCATACCGCACTGGCGAAGGCGAAAAAGACTGCCGCACGCAGCAACACGACGTGAAGTTCGCTGCTCGCCCGCGTATACCGCAGGCCCGCACGGAACGCGCCCAGGAAGTTCTCCGGCAACGCCGTTTCGCCGCCGCCCTTGCGCTTCCACCAGACCAGCGCCGCGATGACGAGAAAGTAGCTGCACACATCGGTGCTATACGTGACCGCCGCGCCGAGGCCGGCGAGAATGAGGCCACCCGCCGCAGGGCCGATGGCGCGCGAGATATTCACGCCAAGCGAGTTCAGCGCGACGGCATCCTTCAGCTCCGTGCGTTCGACCAGTTCGGGTACGATCGATTGCCACGTGGGGCCGATCAACGCCGCGCCGATGCCACCGGCGAAGGTCAGTGCGATCAGCGCCGGAATGCTCAGCGCGTGGGTGGCAGCAAGGAAAGCCAGCGTCGCGCTCACCAATGCCAGGAACACCTGCACCGCCAGCAGGAAGCGACGGCGATCCAGGATGTCGGAGAGCACGCCGGCCGGAATGGCGAGCAGGAAGATCGGCAACGCACCCGCCGCCTGGATCATCGAGACCGCCGCAGGACCACCGCCCAGCTCCGTCACCATCCACGAACTGGCGATGTCGCGCATGAACGTGCCGGTATTACCCAGCACGGTCGCCACCCACAACACTGCGAACGTCGCGTGTTTCAACGGCCGCAGGCTATCGCCCAGGCTTCCGCTTTCAGCCGCCATGCGCAGGCCCCCTCAGGTCAAGCCATCCCACGTACACGAACGCGCCCGCGAGCCCCAGGTGCTCGAAGAAGCCGTTCATCAACATATCCTGCGCCGGTCCTGCCGGTGCCATCCACCACGCGTTCGCCAGGAAGCTGGCGACGAAGGTGAACGCCGCGAGGGCAAAGGCACCCAGCCAGCGGAAGCGGCCACTGAGGATCGCCGCTGAACAGGTGAGCTCGAGGACGATCACCGCGACGGCAAAGAAGCCCGGCGGCGAAAGGTCGAAGTGGCGCATCTCGCCCAGGGCGCTCTGCCAGTTGAGCAGCTTGCAGAACGGGCCTTGCAGGTAAGCCGAGCACAGCGCGAGCAGGCCGAGCCACGGCACCCAACCGATCCCACGGGACGCGGCAGCGCTCATACGGCCCAGCACGCGCAACCCAGCGCGCCCCAGAAACTCTTGAAGTCACCGACGGGCACGTTGGCCGCGTGCGAACGGGCGTGATCGTGGCCGTGCACCGTGCACGCGCTTGCGCAGCCGCACGCCGGCTGGCCGACGCGCGCCGCGGCATCTTCGCGCTGCTTGTGCGCAGCCCACGCGGCGTAACCGCCGTAATCACGCACGGGCGACCAATCCGGCATCGCGGGCGGCACGCCACCTTCGTCGTGCGCTGAGAACGGCCCGCTCGCGTATACCACCCGGCCACCGACCATGGTGAGCAGCGAGGTCGTATGTGCGATCTCGTCACCCGCGCAAGCGAAGTAATCGCGATCCGGGATCACGAGGTCAGCGAGCTGGCCTTCGGCGATGCGCCCCTTCTTGCCTTCCTCGTTCGAGAACCAGGTGACGTTTTCGGTCCACATCCGCAGCGCCTCTTCGCGGTCGAGGCAGTTACGTTCCGGGTAAAGCCGCAAACCGCCCACCGTGCGTCCGTTCGTCAGCCACGACAGCGATACCCAGGGGTTATAGGAAGCCACGCGCGTTGCATCGGTACCCGCCGACACCTTGACGCCCGCTTCCATGATCTTGCGCACAGGCGGCGTGGCGGCCGCGGCACCGATGCCGTAGCGCTCCACGAAATACTCGCCCTGGTACGCCATGCGGTGCTGCACGGCGATACCGCCGCCCAGTGCCGCGATGCGCTCGATGGATCGGTCGGAGACCGTTTCCGCATGGTCGAAGAACCAGTGGATGCCCTCGAGCGGGATGTCCTGGTTCACCTTCTCGAAGACATCCAGCGCGCGGCTGATGGTTTCGTCGTAGGTGGCATGCATGCGCCACGGCCAGCGGTTGCGCGCGAGCACGCGTACCACTTCTTCCAGATCACCTTCCATCTCGGGCCCCACGTCCGGGCGCGGCTGACGGAAGTCCTCGAAATCAGCCGCGGAGAACACCAGCATCTCACCGGCGCCGTTGTGGCGGAAATAGTCATCACCCTGCTGGTACGTCACCGAGCGGGTCCAGGCCACGAAATCGTCCTTTTCCTTCTTCGGCTTCTGGGTGAACAGGTTGTACGCGATACGCAGCGTGAGCTGGTTATCCTCGGCCAGCTGGCGCACCACCGCATAGTCATCCGGCCAGTTCTGCGACCCGCCGCCGGCATCAATGCATCCGGTGACGCCAAGCCGGTTGAGCTCGCGCATGAAGTGCCGGGTTGAGTTCACCTGGTACTCGAACGGCAGCGTCGGGCCCTTGGCGAGCGTGGCATAGAGAATCGTGGCGTTGGGCTTGGCCAGGAGCATGCCGGTGGGGTTGCCACTCGCATCGCGCAGGATCTCGCCGCCCGGCGGGTTCGGCGTATCCCGCGTGTACCCGCACACGCGCATGGCCGCGCCGTTCAACAAGGCGCGATCGTACAGGTGCAGGATAAACACCGGCGTATCCGGCGCGGCCGCGTTGAGCTCTTCGATCGTCGGCAGGCGCTTCTCGGCGAACTGGTGTTCGGTAAACCCACCGACCACGCGCACCCACTGCGGCGGCGGCGTGATCTCCACCTGCCGGCGCAGCATGCGCATGGCGTCCGCCAGGCTGGGCACGCCATCCCAACGCAGTTCCATGTTGTAGTTCAGGCCACCACGGATCAGGTGCAGGTGGTTGTCGATCAAACCCGGCAACACGCGCCGACCACCCACGTCGATGACGCGCGTCGCCGGCCCGGCGAGCGCGAGGATCTCGCGGTCGTCTCCCAACACAACGAAACGGCCTTCACGGATGGCGACCGCACTCACCGTCGGGCGGCGGCGGTCGAGCGTGGTGAACAGGCCTCGGTGCAGGATGAGGTCCGGGGCGGGTGCATGCGCCATGGGCAGGGTTCCAGCGAAAGTCAGGCGGGGTCGTCGTTTGACGGTTTGGTGTCGCGCTCGGTGATCGCGAAGCTCTTCGCGTGCCACAGGCTGGCCCACGCATCCGGGTGGCCCTTGACCCAGGCCACCGCGGCTTCACCGGCCAGCATGCCGAGCAGGCCGATCAGCGCGATCATCGGCGGCGCCGGCGAGCGCACGCCAAACATGCCGTACGCCACGCCTACGCCCAGCCCGAACACCAGCGAAACGATGTACGGCGCCATGGCCTTAACCCGCTTCAGACGCATGTTCGCCGAGCGCCCACTTGGAGAAGCGCACCTGGATGCCGTACGGCGTGAGGTCGCGCAGGATATCCATCACCCCCTCGTAGGTACCCGAGCGCGCCCAGTCCTGCTGCAGCTCGAACACGAACTGCAGCGAGGTGATCGGCACCGCGCCCGCCTGGACCATGCGCTGCACCGCGCGCTCATGCGCTTCCACGCTGGTGTCGCCGCACGCGTCGGTCACCACCAGCACCTCGTAGCCTTCGCGCAGCAGGTCGAGCGTCGGGAAGTTCACGCAGGCGCCGGTCCACAGGCCCGCGATCACGATGCGCTTGCGACCGGTGGCTGCGATGGCCTTGCGGAAGTCTTCATTGAGCCACGAGTTGATCGACGTGCGATCGATCAGCGGCTGGCCGGGGAAGATACCCTCGGTCACTTCCGGCATGAACGGGCCGGAGAAGCTGTCCTTCGCCACCGTGGTCAGAACAGTCGGCACGTTGAAGAGCTTCGCGGCACGCGCAAGGATCTGAACGTTATCGACGATGCTCTTACGGTCATGGCTCTGCACGCCCTGGAACATCGCGGGCTGGAAATCGATAAGCGTGAGCGCGCAGCTCGCCGGCGTGAGCAGTTCGGTAAACGACATGAAATAAAGCCTCTGGGGTGGGGTCGCGGGACGTGCGTTGCGATGGAGCCACGATAGGCAAAGCGGCTCAGCGTGCCTTGAACTTTTGTCCGCGCCCTATGCGCCAACCGCTTCAGATCAACTGATTCACGCGCCACGCGTGGGGCGTGGTGTCATACGCGCGCTTGAACGCGCGGGTGAAATGAGCCTGGTCGTTGAAACCGCAGGCCATGGCGATATCGGCGATCGCTTCATCAGAATGGCTTAAGCGGTGGCACGCGTGCTCAAGCCGGCGGTGGTGCCGCCAGCGGTGCGGGCTTTCGCCAAAGGTGACTTTGAACGCCCGGGTGAAGTACCCGCGCGAAAGGCGGCACGCTGCGGCGAGGTCGACGATCGCGAGCGGCGCGTCGAGATGAGCGAGTGCCACGTCGTTAACGACGCGTACCTGCCACGCGGCAAGACCACTCGTCTCGCGCGCTGGCGTAGGGGCGCCATCGCGGTGGATGCGCAACGCCTCGGCGATGTAGCGTGCGCACGCGGCGCGATCGACGCCTTTCAGGTCGTCCAGCTGGCGCAGGGCTTGCGAGAGCAAGGCCTGCACGAGGCCGACGGAGCCACGCCCCGCATCGGCCCGTAACGCGGGCGCGGTCGTTTCTGCTTGCATCGGTGGGGCCTTCTACACTGCCTGAAGACGTACCGGATGCTATAGACGCCCTTCCCCCACGTGACCCCCTAGATGGGGGGATGCTGCGAAAACTAGGCTTCCGATGACACCGTCGCGCCCTTGCCTGCCCGCTTCCCCAGCAGGCTCAGAAGCAAGGCGCCGACCGGCAACACGCCACCCAACACGCATACGCCGAACCACCCCGCGTGATGCCAGGCCGTCGCCCCCAGCAGCGAGCCGAGCGCGCCACCCACGAACATGGTGGTCATGAACAAGGTGTTGAGCCGGCTCTTGTACTCAGGATGCAGGCCGTAGATCAGGTGCTGGTTCGAAACGAGCGCGATCTGCACACCGAAGTCGAGCACGATCACGCCAAGGATCAGGCCGACCAGCCCCGGCACCAGACCAAACAGCAACCACGAAGCCAGGGCCGCGGCCGCACCCAATGCGATTACCGGTGCCGGGCCACGTCGATCGGCGACGCGACCGGCGATCGGTGCCATCGCCACGCCCACGGCACCGACGATACCGAACAAGCCGGCCGACGCCGCACCCAGGTTGAGCGGCGGCTCGGCAAGGCGCATGGCCAGCGTCGTCCAGAAGGCGGAGAACGACGCGAACAGCAAGGCCTGCGTGAAGGCGGCCTTGCGCAGCACCGGCTCATCACGCCACAGATGGATGAGCGAGGCGAGCACCTGCCCGTACCGCAGCGGGTGTGCCGGATGGTGCTCGGGCAAGCGCCGCGCCATCAGCCACGCGCCCAACAGGGCCACGGGAACGGATAGCCAGAACATGGCACGCCAGCCAGCCACGCTCGAAACGATGCCCGCGAGCGTGCGGCTCAACAGGATGCCGGTAAACAAGCCGCTCATCACCGTACCGATCGCGGCGCCACGACGTGCCGGTTCGGCCAGGATCGCGGCGAACGGGACGATCTGCTGCGCCACGGTCGCGCCCGCGCCAACCAGTACCGATGCGACGGCCAGCACACCCAGTCCCGGAGCAAGCGCCGTCAGCACCAGCGCCACGGCCAGCAGCACGAACTGCACGACGATGAGCCGGCGCCGTTCCAGCATGTCGCCGAGGGGCAACAGGAACAGCAGGCCGGCCGCGTAACCCAGCTGGGTCAGGGTCGGAATCCAGCCAGCCACCCGCGGATCACCCAGCGACGCCGACATCACCCCGAGCATGGGCTGGTTGTAATAGATATTGGCCACGGCAAGGCCGGTGGCAAGCGCCATCGCGAACAGCGTGGCGCGAGTGAGCCCGCTGGCGGGGCCGGTACGCGTAGTCATGGAAACGTTCCGCTGGAATCAGGTAAGCATAGTGGGGATCGGAGCGTGCGGCGGCTTGCACACGCGGCACCGGATTAGCGAAACCATGGCCTCGCACGCAGCCGCGCCACCGTGCGCTCAGGCAACCAGTAAGCGACGGGGCCGGGAACCCGCAACACCGCCTGCGTCCCACGCGGCGAGAGTGGGCGGATGCGCAGCCGGCTGGCGAGTTTCTCGGCGCGCTCGCGCATGCCCACCAGGCCGAACGAGGGCCGGCTCGCGGCCTCGCGCGGCGCATCGATGCCCTTGCCATCATCGCGCACCACCACTTCGAACCAGCGGCGCCCGAAGTGCATCTGCACGCTCACCGTCGTCGCTTCGGCGTGGCGCACGGCATTGCCGACCAGCTCGAACACGATGGCTTCGATATCATCATCGGCTGCGGGGTTCAGCGAACGTGCCATGCCACTTACGTCAACATCGACACGAACGCCGTCCGCACCATCGATATGTGCGACCCACGCCTTGAGGCGCTCCGGCAAGGTGCTCGCATCGCCGCGCGCGCCCCGCAGCCCGACGATCTTGCGCCGCCCTTCCACCAGGGCGTCCTGCGTCGCACGCATCGCGTTTTCCAGTTTGGCACGCGCGTCGGCATCATCCACCGCATCGGCCGCCACCTTCACCCGCAGCAAGACGCCTTGCAGGCTTTGTAGCAACGTGTCGTGCAATTCGCGGGCAATCCGCTCACGCTCAAGCAGGCGCGCGCAGATGAGGATGCCAAGGCTGCGCAACCGCCACAGGTAAGCGAGGTACAGGAGTCCGAGAACAGCCAGTACCACGAGGCCGTGGAACCAGGTGGTCTGCCACGCATACGGCGTGATCCGGATCACCTGTGATGCCGCCGTGGCCGACCACACCCCATCCTCGTTCGCTGCCTTGACGAAGAAGCGGTACTCGCCAGGACCCAGGTTCGTATAGGTCACGTGGCGGACGTTACCGGCATCCTGCCATTCGGTATCGACGCCATCGAGCCGATGCATGAATTGCGCCCGGCCGGGAACGCCCAGCACCGGTGCCGAGTATTCGATATCCAGCCGCCGCGTGCCTGCCGGAAGCACCTCTGACGCACCAGGCGCCTCACCGTTGATTTTCGACACCACGGCGACCGGCGCGATGCGGTTGCGCACGAGTCTCGCCGTATCCACGGAGGCCAGGCCGGTATCGCCAGCGATCCACAGGGTGCTCCCCGCCCCCGGCACGATCGAAGGGGCCGGACGCTCGTCGCTGATGCCTGGCAAGCCGTCGCGCTCATCGAAACGCTCGAAGGCCACCCGCGTCGCCGGTGCCTTTCGCCAGGCCACCAGTGCATCGGGCGCCACCCGATAGAGGCCACGAACCGTCTTGACCCACAGCGAGCCATCGCCCTGCTCCACAATGCCCGTGGCATCGCGCAGCGGCTCGTCGCCGCGCACGCGGAGCGTCTGTACAGGGCGCCCCGGCATGACGAACTGGACGCCTTCCTGCCCTGCGATCCAGGTGCCGCCGGCATGCGGCCACAATGCGAACACCTGGCCGACGGCAATCCCGTCGCGCGCATCCAGTACGTGCACGTCGCTGCCATCATCTTCGAGCCATGCGAGCTTGTTGCCGCTGTAGCCGATCCAGAGGCCATGATCGGTACGCCGTGCGATCGACAACGCGTAATCCGGCCGATCGGGCAAGCCTGCCGCCGCGGCGAACTGGCGTGTCTCGCCATCGGCGTAGCGGAACGCCGAATCCGAGAGTCCCCAGATCGACCCATCCCGCGCCTGGGCCACGCCCAGGTAGCGAAGCATCCCGGTGCGACCTTCCGGATGGATCGGCACCGACACCGCACGCTCACCATCCAGATGGACGATGCCATCCTGCCCGCCCATCAGGATCGAACCATCCAGCGCCGTCGCCGCCGACGTGACATGGATCAGATCGACGGGCCACGTTTTCAGCGTGACGCCATGCGATGCCACCGTGCCGTCCATGCGGCCTTCCCAGAGGACGCCCTTGCCATCCACGGCAATGGCTGGAAAGACCGTTTCGCCCGGCATCGCCACGCGGCGGAACGTGCCCAGGCGGAACTGATCGACACTCGACGTGGTGGCAACCCACATATTGCCTTCGCGATCCGGGAACACCGAGACCGCTTGCGCTCCGCCCAGCCCATCGCGCATGCCGTAGTTCTCCACTACGGGTTTGCCGCCCGGGACGGGCCATGACGCGCGCTGTAACCCGACAGACGTGCCAACCCATAGCGCGCCCTCGCTGTCGACGTGCGTATCGGACATGATGCTTTCGGGATCGCGCCACTGCGAATGCAGGCGGCCGAGTCGTCCGTCATAGGCTTCGTCGATCGTGGCAGCCGTCACGACATGCGTCGACGGCGCAACGCGCCACGCCGCGTCACGACCGATGATCCATAACGCGCCATCCTTGCCGCGAACCCCCTGGATGAACCGCTGGTTGGGCGGCGCACCGAGTGCAAGCCGCTGCCAGCGTCCATCCTCGAACTGGTAAGCCCCTCGCGTACTCACCGCCCACAGTGACCCATCGTCGAGCTGGGTCAGGTACATCACCGTGGCGCGCGCAGGCTCGACGTCGTAACTGGTGATCGCGCCGTCCTTGATCCGGGTCACGTAGCCACGCCGGTCGCCGATCCAGAGGGAGCCATCCGGCGTCCCGACCATCGTCATGATCTCGCGATGGGGCAGTTTGCCCGAGAGGCTGCCATCGAAGCTGACGCCATCAAAGCGATAGAGGCCGGTGACGCCGCCGAGCCAGAGAAAGCCATCGCGATCCTGCGCCATCGCGCGGATCTCCGCGGGCGCCCCATCCTTCGCGGTGAACACCGTGTGCTGCCAGCGGGTGATCGGCGTGACCTCGCCTGGCGCAGCCCAGCCCGGGTGCACCACAACGAACAACAACAGCAGAGCCAGCAAGGCCCGGGATAAACCTGCCATGGGGGTCACTGGCTGAAAGGATGACTGGCTACAAACGAGGTACCATTTTGACGCTGCGCAACAATCCCATCTAGCCTATCCGCGCCGCCCTCTTCAAACCGCGATAGGAATCGACAACGCCAAGTCCCTGCCCGACCGCCGATGAACGCCCCACCGCTCCGCCTCCTGGTCGTCGACGACCACCCCCTGTTCCGCGCCGGTGTCGTCGCCATGCTCGCGAGCGAGGCCGGCCTGCAGGTGGTCGCCGAAGCAGGCACCGGCCACGAGGCAGTCGAAGCCTTCCGCCAGCACCGGCCCGACCTGGTCGTGACCGACCTGATGCTGCCGGACATGGATGGAGACCGCGTCACCGCGGCGGTCCGCGCGATCGACCCGGAGGCACGGGTGCTCGTCCTCACGACCTACCCCGGCGATGCTGCCGCGCGGCGCGCGCTGGATGCCGGTGCGCTGGGCTACCTGCTCAAGACCTCGCTCGTCGACGACCTCGTGTCGACCGTCCGCGCGGTCGCCGCTGGGCAGCGCCGGGTCTCCCCCGAGGTGGCCCAGCAACTCGCCGAACACCACGGTGGGTCCGTGCTGAGCGAGCGCGAGATCGACGTGCTACGCGGCGTCGCCGACGGCCTGGAGAACAAGCAGATCGCCCAGCGGCTCGGCCTGTCCGCCGATACCGTGAAGGAATACCTTTCCAACGCGATGGGTAAGCTACACGCGACCAACCGCGCACACGCGCTATCGATCGCCCTGACCCGCGGCTTCCTGCGCTGAGCGATCAGCGCACCGCGTGGCGCGGCACGGTCACCTTGAACTCCACGCCCTCTTCGACGTTCTGCGCCACCACCGAGCCACCGTGCGCACGCACGAACTGGTCGACGATGTACAAACCCAGGCCCAGGCCACGGCTCTGGTGGAAACTGCCCTTGAACGGCTCGAAGATCCGCTGCACGAGGTTCGCCGGCAGCACGCCGGCATTGCGGACGCTCAGCTGCACGGTCGCGGTATCGCTGCCGTCCACGCTCAGCACGATCGGCGTACTGCCCAACGCGTACTGCACCGCGTTACCCAGCAGGTTCGACAGCACCTGCGCCATGCGTGTGGAGTCGAAATAGCCCAGGGTATCGCCGCGCGTGGTGACTTCGATCGCGCGGGTCGGGTTGGCCTGGCGCGTCTCTTCCGCCACGGTCTCCGCAAGCGCCCCCAGGTCATGGTTCGCCAGCTCGAGGCGGACCACGCCGGAGCGGATCCGCGAGAAGTCGAGCAGCTGGTCGATCATCCGCGCCATGCGCCGCGCGCTCGTTTCCACATGGTGCGCGGTGCGGGCGAGCGGGCCATCGCCCACTTCCACCATGATCCGGTCGGCGCACAGGGTAATGGCCGAAAGCGGCGTGCGCAGATCATGCGTAAGCACCGCGATCATCGCCTCGTTGAGCTGCAACGCGCGCTCAAGGCGTGCGTTCTGCGCCTTCAGCTGCTGTCGCTGCTGGTACAGCTGCACGAACACATCGACCTTGCCGAGGATGATCCGGGGGTCGATCGGCTTGTGCAGGAAATCCACCGCGCCGGTTTCATAGCCCTTGAACGATCGTGCCGGGTCATTGGGCGAGGCCGTGAGGAAGATGATGGGTACATCACGCGTGCGCTGCGAGCCACGCATCAGCTCCGCCAGCACGAAGCCATCCATATCCGGCATCTGGACATCGAGCAGCGCGAGCGCCACATCGTGGACCAGGAGCAGCTCAAGGGCTTCAGGCCCCGAGGCCGCCTTCAGGATGCGGATATCGTCGCGCGCGAGCAGTGCCTCCATGGCCACGAGGTTCTGCGGCACGTCATCCACGATAAGGACGTTGGCCAGCTCGCGCGTGGCGGCCGGTTCGTCGAGCAAGGTCATCGACAGGGTCATGGGGCTAGGGTTCCAAGCCGGCGGCACAGGTCGCCGAGGGTAACAATGGCATCGGCGCCCGCGTGGGCGATGGCCGAGGCGGGCATGATAGGGGCAACGGCTTCGTCGGGATCCTGGATCCACACGATGCCGCCTTCGCGACGCACGGCAGCCACGCCAGCACTGCCATCACTGCTCGCACCCGTGAGCAGGATGGCGAGCAGGCCTTCGCCGAACACTTCCGCGGCCGATTCGAACAACGGATCGATGGCCGGGCGGGAATACAACACGGGCTCATCGCGGGAGAGCGATACCGTGGTCCGGTCTTCGACCAACAGGTGGTAATCCGGCGGCGCGAACAACACCACGCCGCCGCAGAGCGGCTCCTTGTCCTGGGCCTCGGCCACAGGCAATGCGCACGATCCATCAAGCAGTGCCGGGATGCCGCTGGGTCGGTCACGCGGAATGTGTTGCACGACCAGGACGGGTGCCGGGAACGTCGCAGGGAAGCAACCCAGCACATCGCGCAGGGCTTGCACGCCGCCTGCCGACGCACCAATCACCACCGCCTGCGGGAAAGGCAGGGTCACGACGCTGTCCTCCGGTACAGGCGCTCATGCGGTGCGCACGCCTCGAAATCCGCCGCATGCGCGCCGAACTGCAGGGACTCCTTCGCACCCAGCCCAAGGAAACCCCGGCGCACGAGCGAGTCATGGAACAGGCCAACCGCCCGGTCCTGAAGCTCGCGATTGAAATAGATGAGCACGTTGCGGCACGAGACGAGGTGCACTTCGGAGAACACCGCGTCGGTGGCCAGGCTGTGGTCGGCAAACACCACCTGCTTCTTCAGCCGGCGATCGAAGACGGCACCGCCATAACCGGTGGTGAAGTACTCCGAGAGCGACCGGCGGCCACCGGCTGCCTGGTAGTTCCGGCTGAACAAGGCCATGCGATCGAGCGGGAACACACCGCTCTCCGCCGCCTCGAGCGCGGCCGGGTTGATATCGGTCGCGTAGATCACCGCGCGATCGAGCAGGCCTTCCTCCTCCAGCAGGATCGCCATGGACCACACTTCTTCACCCGTGCTGCACCCGGCGATCCACACCTTGATGCTCGGGTACGTCTTCAGGACAGGGATCGCATGTTCGCGCAACGCCGCGAAATAGCCCGGGTCGCGGAACATCTCCGAGACCTGCACCGTGAAGTACTGCATGGCTTCGGCAAAGAACGCCGGATCGTGGATCACGCGGTGCTGCAGGTCACTCAGCCGCTCCATGCCGTAGCGGCCCATCGCATGGCGCATGCGCCGGCGCAATGAGCTCACCGCGTAGTGGCGAAAGTCGTAGTGGTAGCGCAGGTATACCGCTTCAAGCAGTACCTTGAGCTCCAGGTCGAACAGTTCGGTTTCGGCCGACATCAGTGCCTCGAGCACCACACGCGGCACAGCGATACGAGCTTGTCGATATCGATGGGCTTGGCGATGTAATCGTTGGCACCGGCCGCCAGGCAACGTTCGCGATCATCCGACATGGCCTTAGCGGTCAGCGCGATGATCGGCAGTTCCGCGAAGCGGCTATCCGCGCGGATGCGGCGCATGGCTTCCAGGCCATCCATCTCCGGCATCATGATGTCCATGAGCACCAGGTCCACGTCGGCGTGGGCCAGCCGTTCCACGGCCTCGCGGCCATTGCGGGCGATTTCCAGGCGCACGCCCAGCGGCTCCAGCACGCTGGTGAGGGCGAAGATGTTGCGGACGTCGTCTTCGGCCAGCAGCACGGTACGCCCGTCCAGCATGGCGTCGCGCTTCCGTGCCTCGCGCAGCAAGCGCTGTTGGTCGGTGGGTAGCGAGGCCTCCACGCTGTGCAGGAACAGGGTCACTTCATCAAGCAGGCGCTCCGGCGAACGCGCGCCCTTGATAATGATGCTGCGCGAATAGCGACGCAGGCGCTGCTCTTCCTCGCGGGTGAGCGAGCGGCCGGTGTAGACGATGACCGGCGGGAAGGCGAACGCTTCGCTCGCCGCCATGTGCTCGAGCAGGTCGTAGCCACTGCCGTCCGGCAGCACCAGGTCCATTACCAGGCAATCGAACGTCGCCGTCTGCAGCCGCTCGAGGGCCTCGCGGATACTGCCCACCGCTACGATCTCGAGTTGCTCGCGCGCGAGCAACAGGGTCAGGTTGTTACGTAGATCGGCGTCGTCCTCGACAATCAGCAGGTGACGCATGGTGCGGGCGTAGCGGTCTTCGAGCTGCGCGATCGCATCGACCAGGCGCTCGCGCGTCGCAGGCTTCATCAGGTGACCGACGGCACCGAGTTCCATGGCGAGATGCGCCTGCTCCGTCGCCGAGACCACGTGCACGGGGATATGCCGCGTCGAGGGATCGCGTTTCAGGCGTTCGAGCACGCTGAGGCCGGACACGTCGGGCAAACCGATATCGAGCAGCACGCCGCTCGGTCCATGCGACGCCGCCAGGGCAAGCGCCTCATCGGCGGTGCCGGCCACGACGCAATCGAAATCCAGTTCGTGGGCAAGTTCCACGAGCGCGCGGGCGAAGACGGGATCGTCTTCCACCACCAGGATCAGGCGTCCCGGACGCTGCGGCGAGGCCCGGTCATCGGCCACCGTGGGGATGACTGACACGGCCTGCATGGGTGCGGGCGGCTGCGCCACGGGGCGAGGTGCGTAGACCTTGGGCGCGTAGGCCGCTGCGGGATGTGAAGTCGGCGGTGCTGCCGCAGGCGCGCTGTTGATATACGCCGAGCCGTCGATGGGCAGCTCGAGCGTAAAGGTACTGCCCTGCCCCAGAGCACTCGCAACACTGATGTCGCCGCCCATGCGCTGCGCGAGATCGCGCGAAATGGACAGGCCCAGGCCAGAGCCGCCGAACTTGCGGCTGGTACTGCCGTCGGCCTGGCGGAAGGCTTCGAAGATCACGCCGAGCTGGGCCGGATCGATGCCGATACCGGTATCGGACACCGTGAAGCGAATCCGCTCACCCGGCGCAGCCTCGACACGCAACGCGACCTCGCCCGCCTCGGTGAACTTCACCGCGTTGGCGACCAGGTTCTTCACGACCTGTCGAAGGCGCTGCTCATCGCCGATCAGCCGGGTTGGCGCGCCCGGCGCCAGCTCGATGCGCAGCCCAAGGCCCTTCTCGCCGGTCAGTGGTTCGAAGGTTTCGCGCACGCGCTCCAGCACGGCATCGACCGCCAACGGCTCGGCAGCGATCTCCACATGGCCGGCTTCGATGCGGGACAGGTCAAGGATGTCGTTGATCAGGGTCAACAGGTCGTTGTTCGAGGCATGGATGGCACCCGCGTAACGCACCTGCTCATCGGTGAGCGTTCCGTCCTTATTGTCCATCAGCAGCTTGGCGAGGATCAGCGAGCTGTTCAGCGGGGTACGCAACTCGTGCGACATGTTCGCCAGGAATTCCGACTTGTACCGGCTGGTGGCCTCCAGCGAGCGAGCGTTGCGCGCCAGGTCGGCCTGCGCCATCACCAGTGTCTGCCGCTGCCGCTCCAGTTCATGGGTGCGCTCTTCGAGCTGCACGTTGGTCTGTTCGAGCTCGGCCTGTTGCGCCTCCAGCGAGGCGTGCGATTGCTGCAGGCTGCGGCTCTGTTCTTCCAGCTCTTCGTTCGCGACGCGCAGCTCTTCCTGCTGGGTCTGCAGCTCTTCGCTCTGGCGCTGGGTCTCTTCGAGGAGCTCGTTCTGGCGTTGGCGCATGGCCGAGGTGCGCAGCGCGACACCAATGCTCTCGGCGCAACGGCGCAGGAGATCAAGGTCGGCGCCGTGCAGGTCGCGGCCACCGACGCGCCCGATTTCAATGACGCCCACGGGATACCCGTCGGCCGTGACCGGCATCAGGAACACCTCCGTCGGCGCGGTCTGCCCAAGCGTCGTGGCCACGGCCAGGTGCGTATCCGCCAGCGCGTTGAAGAGGCGCGGCTCCCCCTCGGCCAGGGCATCACCGAGCAGGCCGCCGACCCGCGGCAGCACCGCCGGATGCTCGGGCGGCAACCCAACGCCATCGCACAGGATCAGCTGGCGCCCATCGGCGCGGTAGAGCGCGCCCACCTGTGCCTCAAGGCGGCGGCACAGCGCACGGACGGCGTGCACGCCGATCTCTTCCGGGCTCTGCTCCCCGCGCAAGGCGTGGGCCACCGCATTCTGGCCTTCCTGCAGCCAAAGGGTCCGCTCCGCGGCGATCCGCCCCCGCAGGGTCTGGGCGACCACGGCCGCAATCACCCAAAGCGAGCCCGCACCCATGCAGCGGTTAATGACCGAATGCCCCTCGGCCAGCGACGGCGGCGAGAGCTCGTAGCCGATCGCCACCAGGACGGTAGCCACCAGGGCGACGATGAAGGGGATCTCGCGGCGCGACTGGAAGACCGTGAGCGCGACGGCGAAGAAGTAGAACACCCAGACGGAGTAGCCCAGCGGCGTAACCGCATCGATGCCGAGGGTGGCGGCGAGGATGACGAACACCGCGGCCCAGATCGTCCGGTCGCGTGCTAACTGCTTCTGGTTCAAACGGATACCCCTGCAAAACTGGCGCGCTCCCGGCGGATGGCCGGGGCATAACCTTCAAACGGTGCCGACTACCCCGTAAAACGGATGTGATGACCCGCCTGTCAGCGAATTGCCCGTTTTGCGACAGCCTGGCGTCCAGACCCGGCGTTACCTTGCCCGCACCTCTTGAACAGGACCTCCCCATGCTGAAGCAGCTGCTCTGCGGCACCGCCCTCGCCCTCGCGACCTCGGCCGCGCTCGCGGCGCCACCAGATGCAACGCTTCAGGCGTCCCTGCAAAAAATCGCCGACAAGGCGCGCCCAGGCACGCTCGGCATCCTGGTCATGGACCCCGCCAGCGGCGAGTCGGTCAGCGTCAACCCTGACCGCCACTACCTGCTGATGAGTGCGTTCAAGGCACCGATCGCCGCCGCCGTCCTCAGCCAGGTGGATGCCGGTACGTTGAGCCTCGATCGCAAGGTGCACCTCACACCAGCGGATGTGGTCGGTGGTTCCGCGGTGCCGTCGCTGGGCGAAGCGGTCAAGAAGGGCGCGCGCGACGTCACCATCGACGAGTTGTTGCACGCCTCGGTCACCCAGAGCGACAACACCGCCGTCGACGCCCTGCTCCGCGTGCTCGGCGGCGGCGCCACGGCCACGCGCTTCCTCGAAAGCAAGGGCGTCCACGGCATGCGCATCGACATGGGCGAAGGCGAGCTGAGCCGGATGTTCGAGGCCAAGGGCAGCGCCGCCGTGCTCGCCAGCCAGGTGGATAGCAGCACGCTCGATGGCGCCGCCAGCTTCCTGCGCAAACTGCAGGCTGGTGAGCTGCTGTCGCCCGCCTCCACCCAGAAGCTACTCGGCCTGATGACCGCACAGGTGATCCCCAACCGGGTACGCGCTGGCCTGCCCGCCGGTTACCAGCTGGCCGACAAGACCGGCACCAGCGGCGCCGAAAATGGCCGCCGCGCCGCGCTGAACGATATGGGCATCATCACGGCGCCGAACGGCCAGAAGCGCATCGTCGTCGTCTTCCTCGCCGATTCCCCGGCGAGCATGGACGAAGCAACGAAGTGGTTTGCCGAGATCGGCAAACTCACCGCCACAAGCATGTAAATGCTCTTGTAGGAGCGCGCTTGCGCGCGATCCGCCGGCAGGCGGCAACGCTGAGGCAAGCACATCGCGCGCAAGCGCGCTCCTACAGTTGGGCTTATCGGTGGCAGAGGCAGTCGCCGTCGTCGCTGGGGTAGCCCATCAGCGCCTCCAGCAGGTTCGCCGTCGGCGACCACTCGCCGATCGCCGGGTGGATCAGCATGGCCTTGCGCGCACCAAGCCGTGAATCATCCAGTACCGAGGCGATCGCCGCCCGCTCGTAGGCCTTCACCGACCGCACCAGACCGGCTACCGCATCAGGCAAGGCGGCCAGCTTCCGCGGCTCGATCCGGTCGAGCGAGATATCGCACAGCGTCTCCACCACGTCGGCTTCGGGCAGGTCCGGCACCGCGCCGCGGTTACGCGTATTCACGACGATCGGTGCGGGCTTCGCCCCGGTCAGCGCGCTCATCACATCGATGGCAATGCGGTGGTAACCGGTGGCCACGCGGAACGGATCGATGTCGAGGCTCACGCCGGCGTCAAACGCTGAACCACCTTCGGCCTCGAGCTTCATGTACGAGCCGGAACGCTGGTTGAGGTAGGCGGCGTAAATGTCGACCGCCTCGTCACCCTGCCCGGCGGCCAGTCGCGCGCTCAGCGTCGCGAACAACTCATCGTTGAGCTTCGCGATCTCCGCGCCACGGCTGCCGCCCTGGCGGCGCTGGTTCGAAAGCGCGCGCTGCCGCTCGTAGTAGAAGAACAGGTATTCGGTGGGGATGAGCCGTAGCGTGCGGATCATGGCCGTATCGAAGAGCGGCGCGAGGTAGAGGCTGCGCAACAACTCATCGTTCTCGATCAGCGTGTCGATCTTTTCCTCGCCACGCACACGCACGCCACGGACCCAGCCCAGGTGGTTCAGGCCGACGTAGTCGCATTCCACGTCTTCAAACGGCTCACCCAGCGCACGGGCGATGTTGTGGAACAGCTCCGTGGGCGTATCGCAGATACCGACGATGCGCGCCTTGCTGTGGTCGTTCACGGCCTGGGTGATGAGGCCCGCCGGGTTGGTGAAATTCACCAGCCACGCCTCGGGCGCCAGGCGTTCGACGAGGCGAGCCTGCTCGATGGCGAACGGAATGGTCCGCAAGCCCATCGCGATGCCCGCGGGGCCTGTCGTTTCCTGCCCGGGATACCCATGCTCGATCGCCACGCGCTCATCCGCCGCGCGGCCGGTGATGCCGCCAATGCGAATGCTGTTGAGGACGAAGTCGGCGCCCTCGATGGTGTCCTCGATGGAACTGGCGCCACGCAGGCGAAGATGCCCACCCGAGCGCTTCACGATCGCATTGCCCAGGTCCACCATCACACGCAGGCGCGCGGGATCCGGGTCATACAACACCATTTCAGCGGCACCGAGTGCCTCGGCGGCCTCGTTCACGCCAAACACGACCAGAGGCGAGCGCACGCCGCCTCCACCTACCAGCGCGATCTTACGATCGGTACGTCCGTTCACGAAGGGTCCTCAAGTGGGGGGAATCAGGAAGCGCCGCGAGGGCGCCGGGGGCCGTGCTGCACAGCGCACCGCAGATGCAGGCGCGCTCGAGCGCGGGGCCCAGGGGTTCGTCATCGAGCCAGGCATCAATCAGCCCGGCATTGAAAGCATCGCCAGCGCCCGTCGTGTCGATGGCCTCGACCACCGGCGGCGACACGCTGCTGAGCACGCCGCCCGACGCCGCCAGCGCACCTTGTGCGCCACGCTTCAGCACGGCGCGCGAAAGGCCATGGCACGCCGCCCACGCCACGTACGCTTCAGCGGACGCATCACCACAGGCAAGTTCAGCTTCGGCGGTGTTCGGCAGGAACAGATCCACCTCGCGGCAGGTCGCGATGTTTGCCGCGTCGGTGAGCCAGGTGGGCGTGTGGCCCACGTCGAGCGATGTGGTACAGCCCGCGGCACGCAACGCTGGCAGGAGGCTCATCGCCAGGTCGCGCGACAGCGGCATGGCGAAATGCACATGCCGCGCGGCCGCCAGGTCGGAGACCACGGCAGGCACGGTAAGCAGCTCGGGCAGCCCGCGATTGGCGCCCGGGTAGGTGAAGAACGTGCGGTCATCGCGCATCGACACGCTCACCGTGATGCCGGTGCCATCGTGCTCCAGGCGGATACCCCCCATGCCGACGCCAAACTCGCCAAGGCGCTGCTCAAACCAGTCAAAGTCGGCATCGCCGATCAGGCCAACGAGGCGCACGCGACGGCCTAGCCGCGACAGGCCACAGGCGGTATTCACGCTGCCGCCGCCGAGCTCGCGCACGTAGCCTTCGGCGATCACTTCTTCGCCTGGCCGGGGCCAATGGGGAAAGCCGGTGAAGACGTGGTCGGCGAAGATTTCTCCGACGACCACGACATCCCAGGGCTTCAGGTGGGGAACGGCCACGTACGGGTTCTCCGGGCTTGCCAAAGGAAAAGGATGCCACCCACCGTGATCGCGGTGACGGCGGTGAGCATGGTGGAAACGCCACTGGTGGCGACGAGGTACAGCCAGCCGGCCACGCTGATCGCGATCGGCAACGGGTAAAGCGGCATACGGAACACGTCGGCCGTGCGGCCACGGCGGCGCAAGGCCACAACAGCAAAACACTGCGCGATGTACTGGAACAGGATCTGCACCACCATCAGCATGCTGATCAGCTTTTCCAGCGAGAGGAAGCAGGCGAGCGCGGAGGTGACACCGACGAACAGCAGCGACACGGTCGGGAATCCATCGCGTGGGTGCAGCCGCGCGAACGGCTTGAAGAACTGCCCTTCCGACGCCGCCGCGTACGGCACGCGCGAATAGCCGAGCAAGACCACGAGGGCCGATCCCCAACTGGCAACCAGGATCAGCACCACGGCGACCGTACCGCCCCACGCACCATGCACGGCCTGCATCATGTCCGCGACCACGGCAGTGGATTTCGCGGCCGTTTCCCACGGCAAGACGCCGAGGATGCTGACGTTGAGGCCAAGGTAGAGCACCGCGACCACGGGGATCGAGATAAGTACCGCCATCGGGATCGTGCGCCGCGGCTGCTTCACCTCGCCGCCCAGCATGCACACGTTGTTGTAGCCGCCGTAGTCGTACACCGCGATCAGCGAGACAGCGCCCAGGCCCAGCCAGAAACCCTTCCCCGAGGCCATCGGCGCGTCGAGGAAGTGCCGTGCCGTCGCCATGTCGAAGTGGCTGATGCCGGTGAAGACGATCCACACCGCCGCCGCCACGACGGCAACCGTCACCACCAGCGACAGCTTCTGGATGTCGCCCACCTTGCGATAGAGGATCGCCGTGTTCAGCAGGCACAACAGCGCAGCAACGAGCACGCGCCCACCGTCACCGAGCGCCGGCACGAGATAGCCTGCGTATTGCGCGAAACCCACGGCAGCCGAACCGATCGATAGCGGTGCGGTAAGCAACGTCTGCCACAGGTAGAGAAATCCGAACAGCCGCCCTGCCCGTTCACGCCCATAGGCTTCGCGCAGGTAATGGTAGGGGCCACCCGATTCCGGAATGGTCGAGCCGAGTTCCGCCCAGACCAGGCCGTCGCACAGGCAGAGCAGCGCGCCGGCGATCCAGCCCAGCAACACCGCAGGCCCCGCCAGCGCTGACAGAGCCAGGGGGATGGTCACGAACGGCCCGATCCCGATCATGTTCAGCACATTGGCCGAGAGACCGCCCCAGAAACCGATCGCGCGCGGTGGCGCGGTATTCGTTGCCACGCGGGTCGTGCCCTCACGCCATGCCGTCATGCATCCGCTCCGCACAAGTGATGGGTGCACCGCTGGTGCGGTGCAGGTCGAGCACGCGCACCACGTTCGCGCCCGGCTTCAACCATACGCCCGGGCAATACAAACGCTCCTGCGGCCCGATATGCCAGTACCGGCCAAGGCAATGCCCGTTGACCCAAAGATAGCCCTTGTTCCACGCGGACATGTCGAGATAGACATCGCCTGGCGTGTCGAGATGGAGCATGCCTTCGAAGAACACGCCGCCACGCGTCGGTGGCTCCCGCAGCGGCAACAGGTGATCCGGCCACCCGCCATCGAGCGGCAACGGCCAGGCCTCCACCTCGTCTACCGGTGCGCCGTTGAACATCACGGGGCCAACGAGCCCCTTGTGGTCCCCCAGCCGCGGGCCAAAGTTAATATGGCCAAAGGTATCCACCAGCACATCGACCACGCCGCCTGCCGGAATGGCCACCTCAGGCTTTGACGACAACGACGGGTGTACCAGCCGCGAAACATGGCCCACTTCATGGCCATCGGCGTAGACCACGGCGTAGTCACGCACACCCTCCAGCGACAGCGTGCCTTCGCTATCCACGCGCTTTCGATAGACGACGAGGCCCTGGTCCTGACCGAACAGCACTTCGTTCGGCCCAGGCTGCTGCAGGTGCCGAGCGGTACCGAGGGCATCCCAGAGCGAAGCGATGGCGACCGGGGTGAACGTGGCGAACCGGCCAGCATCTATCGGCGCTGGCATGGGAGGCGGCGTCACGCCCGCCTCGCGAGAGATCACGGCGCGGATCGCCGCATAGGACGGTGAGGGCCGCCCTCGCTCGTCGATCGGCGCCGCGTAGTCGTAACTGGTGATATCCGGCTGGAACTGTGAGCCATCGTCTTCCGCATTCGCGCCAGCCGTAAGGCCGAAGTTGGTGCCGCCGTGCACGACGTACAGGTTGAACGAATAGCCGGCACGCATGATGTCGCGCAGCGGCGCTACGAAATCCTTGCTTGCGAACGTCATCTCACCCCAGTGTGTCAGCCAGCCCGGATACCCCTCACCGACCCACACGGGCGCCTCGCCAGCGAACTCATGCCCGCGGTTCAATTCCGCGACCTCGGGGCCATCCAGGCCCAGCGCCGCACCCGGCAGGTACGCCTTGCGGCGCACCAGGTCTTTCCAGCCCTCGGAGATCGAGAACGGGCCCGCCACACCGTGCACTCGCCACATATCGGCGAGCGCGCGGAGGTAGTCCACGTCATCGCCGAACATCGAGTACTCGTTTTCGACCTGGACCATCAGGATCGGACCACCGTTGACGGCCATCAACGGCTTCACCTGCGCAGCGAGCTGGCCGATGTAGCGCAGTGTCGCGGCCATGAACACCGGGTCGTCCTTCGTCCGCAAGTGCGTGTCCGGGTCACGCAGCAGATAGGCCGGAATACCGCCATTGGTCCATTCCGCACAGACGTACGGACCGGGCCGCAGGTAAACCCACAACCCCTCCGCCTGGCACAACCGGACAAAGGCAGCGATGTCCCGGTTACCCGTGCGCCAGTCGAACACGCCGGGCTCGCGCTCCTGGTGGTTCCACATCACATAGATGGCGATGGTGTTCAGGCCCATCGCCCTCGCCATGCGGATACGGTGCTGCCAGTACTCCCTGGGAATGCGCGCCGGGTGCATCTCGCCGCTGCGGATCTGGAACGGCTTGCCGTCCAGCTCGAAACGGCGCGGGCCGAAGGCGAGACGGTGCGGCCTGCCATCCGGTACCGCTTCCACGAGCGGACCGGCCCACGCGCCCCCGGATATCGCCAGGGGCGCGAGCAGCGAGACGGCGAGGAAGTCCCGGCGCCGCATGGTTAGAACGAGTACTTCACGGTGACCAGCGCGGTGCGCCCGGCATCGACGATGTCCGAGTTCACCAGGCTATACCGGCCGATGTGCGACCAGTACTGGTACTGCTTGGTCAGGTTGCTGATCTGTAGATCGAACTGCAGGCCGTTATCCATCTGGTAACCGGCATGCAGGTCCACGCGACGGATCGGCCGCAGCCACAGGTCATCCCACGGCGCCCCCTGGTTCAGGAAGTCGTAGGTGGAGATGTACGAGCCGGTGTAGTGGTAGCTGAGGTTGAGCGAGAAGCCGTACTTTTCGTAGAACAGCTCGGCGTTGGCCATCGTCCGCGGCGCCTGCTGCAGGCGCTCGTTCTCGAAGCCGTCGCGGCCCAGGTCCACCCGCGAGTTCTGTTTGGTGGCGTTGACGCTGAAACCGAGGCCGTTCCACGCACCCGGAAGGTTCTCGAACTTCTGCCGCACCGTCGCCTCGATACCGTAGACGCTGCCATCGCCGCCGTTCGTCGGGGTCTTGGTCAACACCGTGCCCACACCCGAGGTGTTCGGGTTCGCCTGGCCACCACCGCTGTCGTAGATGTAATCCTTCAGTTTCTTGTAGTAACTGGTGAGCGAGAAGAAGCCGCCCTGGTCGGTGGTCCACTCCGCGCCGAGGTCCACGTTGGTGGCCTTGATCGGATCGAGGTTCGGGTTGCCACGGGTGATCGTGGTGACGCCGTTCGAAACGCTGATCTGCTCGCCGCCACCCAACTGCACGAACGCCGGGCGGGTATAGCTCTGCCAGATCGAGCCGCGGAATACGACATTGCCACCGGGGCGATAGTTGATGAACAGGCTACCCAGCGGCTCGTTATAGACGGTGTGGTTGTTCGAGAAGTAACCCGGCAGCTCGTTGCCGTCCGGATCCTGCGGCGTGGTCCAGAAGGTGTTGTGGATGGAGGTGTGCTCAAAGCGCACACCGGGGATGATCTCCAGCGGGCCTTCCTGGATCGTGGCCATGGCATAAGCGGCGGATACCGCTTCGGTGCCGCGCATCGTGTCGCAGTTGAAGTTGTTGTAATCGAGCTGGCTACACGTATCCAGATCGGACGGCTGCACGTGGCCGGCGATGAGCGCCGCCACCGCAGCGCGGCTCACGTCAGGTGTCACCCACGGGTACTTGCCCGGGAAGATCTGGCTGTAATCGCCCTTGAAGATGCCGAGATCACCGAGCGTCGTGGTGCCATCGTTGATGCCCGCCGTGGACCAGTCACGATTGGTGAATTCGCGCGAGCTGTCGCTGTACTTCACGCCGAACTTCACGTTCTGCACCGGGCCGTCTTCGAAGTCATAGCGCAGGTCGAGCTTGGCGCCACCGCGCTTCTGCCCGGAGCGGATCTTGGTGACCTCGCCATAATCATTGGCGTACATGTTCTGGATGTTGTTAACCGAGTTCAGCAGCGCCGGGGTAAGCACCGGATACGGGAAGTGGCTGCCGCCGTAGCTCAGGAGCGAGCTCTGGTTGTAGGCGAAGTTATCCTGCGAATACTTGTCCTCGCGGCCATCGATTTCCACGTGTTCCGGGCGGTCGTTGCGGCCGATGCTCCAGAAAACATTGGGCGAAATCGTCCAGCCGCCAGCCGTCTTGTCTGCACCCAGCTGGATCGTGGCCAGGTCAGCGCGCTCGGGGTTGGTTTCGAACCAGAAGCGGTTGGCGATGCGGCCGATATTCGGCGTGTACACACCGGGCGTGGCGCTCGGTACGTAGGTGACATCCTGGGGCAACAGCTGGTTATACGTGGTGTTCTGCTCAGTCAGCGCATAGGCGTACGATGCCTTGGCGTAAGCATGCAGGGTCGGATCCACGTTCCAGTCGAACGACATGTTGCCGCCGTAGCGGCGCTCGAAGCCCGAGGCGATGCCAACGTTGGTGCCGATGCTGGTGAGGTTGTGCTGCGGATCGTAACCAGCGGCGCTGCTACCATCGGCATTCGCGTGCAGGAACGCCCATGAGCCGTCGTTCGAGGCGCTTTCCGCCGCGCCGATCTCGCTATTGGCGATGTTGCGGTAGTCGTAGTAACCGCTGATATAGAAGCCGAACTGTTTCTCTTCACCGAATTTCTTCTGCAGTTCACCGGCCAGGCCACTACCGAGGCCACTGCCGCCGTAATCGCGGGCGCGGCTTTCCACGCGGCCGCTGGCCGTCACGCTTCCGCTGAAATCCTTCTTGAAATCGAAGGCACTGGGTGTGCGGAAATCGATGGTGCCGCCGATGGCGTCGCCATCCATGTCCGCCGTGGAAGTCTTGTTGAGCACGATGGTCTGCAAACCCGAAGGCGGCAGCAGGCTGAGCTGCACACTGCGGCTGTACGGCATGCCCTGGGCGACGTTGCTGCCGTTCACCAGGTTCACGTTGTACTCCGACGGCAGGCCACGGACTGAGGCGAACATGCCCTCGCCGCGCGCCGCGCCGTCGATGCCGCCGAAGTAGCCGGTACCGGTCGTGGTGACGTTCACGCCGGACATCAGGCCGAGCGCCTCGGCCACGTTATGCACGGCGGTATTCTGCAGATCCTTGGCGGACAGCACGTCCACGGTGTTCACCGAGTCCATGCGGATGCTCGTGGCTTCATAGCGATTGGCCACGACGCTCAGCGCCTTCATCTGCACGGCCTTGTCTTTCTCCGCCTTGTCCTTCTCGCTCTTGGCCGGTGGATCGGCCGGCGCCGGCGCCTGCTGTGCAAAGGCGTTCGACCCCATCAGGCCGAACGCCGTACACACGGCAAGAACAAGCGTTTTCTTCGTCAGAACATGATTGGTACGCACAGGTCACCCCACCCCGAAAGTGTCGTTAGCAGACAACACGTAGCCCTCCGCCACGCGATGCGGAACATGCTGACCAGCGACCTTTCGAGAACCTGTAGGAGTGCGCTTGCGCGCGATGGATTCGCCGCAAGGCATGGATCGCGTGCAAGCACGCTCCTACGAGGGCTGCGAAGCCCTATGGCAAAAGGATGGGCCGATCAGGCGAACGGATCAGCGGGTGTGGCGCGGCGGCGAATAGCCGGCAAGCGACTTGCCCCGCGAACGCAGGGCGCTGAGCTTGGCGCGGGAGAGGATCGGCTGGCCGTCGGCCTGCACGAACGGGAACGACGGCTCCGCTAAGGCGCAACCCGGATTCGCTGGATTGGGAGTGCGGTGACGCATGATGTCCCGTTGCCGATCGCGAGGTGCACCGCCTGCATGCCCCATGCATGCATCGCGGAAAGCACGGCACGTTATCGGTAACGCGCCGGCTGGAGAGAGATATAACGCACCCTAAAATCCCCGTCAACAAGCGGATTTAGATCGATTTTTCCGCTGCGGCGCAGCAATGGCACGCCGGATCAGAACGCTGCGTTCCACCCGAGGTTGATCCAATGCGATGGATGCCGGCTTCGCTCACTGCCCGCGACAAGATCAAGACTCGACTCGCCGAAGGCCAGGCGCACACCGCCCTGGTCGGTGATCGTCTTGCGCGTCCACATGCGTTCGACAAGCAGCGTCCAGCGGGTGGTCAACGCGAAGTCGAGCCCGAAGCCCAGCAGGCTGTGCGTGGATTCGCCGCGCACACGATCCGCGCCAGCGTTCAGCGCAACCATAAACCGGCGCGCATCGTCGAGGCCGAAGGTCGTCGCGACATACGCCTGCACGTCATCCCGGCGACCATGCAGCCAGGTCGCTGCCGTCGCCACGGCGACGCCCACGCCTTTGTCGTCACCGTTACGCAATTGCCATTTGATCGCGGGATTCACACCCGGACCGTAGATGCCGTGTCCCGTATTGAGCGTGACACCGAACTCGACGGGGCCGACACCACAGGCGGGCACCGTATAGAGACCGTTGCTCCCGTGCGACCACTCGCGCAGCCAGGACTCCAGCTGGCACTTGCCATCGCCTGCGACGGACGCGTCGTCGACGTTATAGCTGCCGCCCTCGGCGCGCACCTGCGTACCGAAAAGAAGCACGCTTGCAGACGCTAGCGCGCAGCGAAAAAAAACGCCGCGGCGAACTCGCATTCGGCGCGGCGCATAAAGCCGGCATCTGGGGGATATGGGCGATGCCGGAGTCAGCGTAGCGGCATATCGGAGCATGTCTTTAATCCGTTCGGCATATTCGCGATATGCGCATTTCTGTCATTTGGTAGCCTGCACTGGCGCGCTCTGCGCGACCACGGCGGGCGGTAGCAACTTATCCTGCGCCGCCCGTATGACAGTGCCGATAATGATGATCGCGAGGGCGACGTTCGTGATAACGAACAACACTGGCGCAAGCTCCGCGATGGCGCCGGTAACGCCGCGCGAAGTCATGCCGATCGCCGTCCCGGATAAGGCGGTAAGGCCGAACGTAAACGCCCAGTAGCTCGGTGCGAACGGCTGCTGCATGATCCACGGCAATAAGCGAATCATCAGGAACAACTGCACGAGGCCGTAACCCCACGCCGCCTGCACCAGTAATTCCGGCGCACCTTCCGTGTTGGCAAGCCACGCCGCCACCGCGACAACGGGCGGCGCAAGCTGGATACCGAGCGTGGGCCGCAACGCCACCGGCAACGCTTGTGCATGGAACAGGCGGTTCACGATGACCGATTCGAGCGCGAGCCACGCGAATACGCCGGCGCCGAAGAACAACACGCCCCACGACGGGTAGCCAAGCGTACCCGCGGTAATGGCTGTTATGAAATTACCCGCGACCGATGGCAGATAGATCACCGGAGTCACCGTGGTCACTTCGCGGCCACCCTGCAGCATGTCACCGACGCGCCAGATGCTGAAAAGCACATGGCCCGCGCCGCCCACGATGAGTGCGACCACAGCGAGTGCATGCGCGTGGGGCGCCAGGACGACACCCATCAATGCCGTGGTGGAAGGCACCAACCCGATGAAGCAGCACTGCACCGGATGCTTCGCCTCCTCGAGCGCCGCATCGCGATGGCCTAGCCACTTCACGGCGTAGCTCAGGATCAACACAGCCCACACCACGAACGCCACGGCCATGATCGTCTCACCGATCGCGGGCGGCACGCCCCACAGGCGAGCGGCGTTACGCCAGTTGCCGCCCAGGCCGACGAGGCCCAGGACCATGCCAAAGAACGATGCGGGAATCGAGCGGCGAAGCAGCATGGCAGGCCTCATGGGGGCAGAAAGCGCCCACTATCTTGAGGCCGCCGGGGGGCGTCTTGGCAAATGCCGTTATGCGGTCATCACGGCGATCAGTCCTTCACCCAGAGGCCGGCGTGGAATACCCAGCGCCCCTTGCGGTTCTCCCAGAACGGGTGGACGTAGTGATAGCCCTCACGGACACGCTCCCAATGGCCGCGCACCGGCTCGTAGTCATGCCCGTCCCATTTCCAGTAGCCGCGAGCCCAGACCCAACCGACTCGCTCTGCGGGCTCATCTTCGGTCGGGTGCTGCGGGGGCTCGTGGTCCACGACCACCAGGGTTTCGTTGCGCGCGAGCTTCGGCTGCGGGGCGCAAGCGGAAACCGTCAGGGCGGCGGCCATGGTGAGGAGGGACAGGACGGGCGAGAGGCGCATAGGGATCTGGGAAGGCATGGAGTGAGAATAAAACCAGCCAACGCTTTCCCGTCCATTTCGTTACATCCCCGCCTCGCCGTCATTCGGCATGGATTCATCCATCCTCACCGGCCATCGACATGCGCGGCCAGAGAGTACAGGCATGAAGATCGCCACCTTCAACGTCAACGGGATCACCGCCCGCTTGCCGCACCTGCTGGAGTGGCTCGAGCGTGAGCAACCGGATGTCGCCTGCCTGCAGGAACTCAAGGCCCAGGATCGCGCTTTTCCCCTGCAAGCGATCCACGACGCCGGATACGGAGCCGTATGGTCCGGGCAAGCCTCCTGGAATGGCGTCGCCATCCTTTCCCGCGGGGAAGACCCGATCGAAAGCCGGCGCAGCCTGCCGGGCGATGACCGCGACGTGCATAGCCGCTACATCGAAGCGCTGGCGCACGGCGTCCTCGTAGGCTGCATCTACCTGCCCAACGGCAACCCGCGCCCGGGACCCAAGTTCGACTACAAGCTCGCGTGGTTTGAACGGCTTATTGCGTATGCGAAACCCCTGTTCGAAACGGGCTACCCGATAGTCCTGGCCGGCGACTACAACGTCGTCCCCACCGACCACGATATCTACGACCCAAAAAACTGGCGGCGCGACGCCCTCCTGCAGCCAGAATCCCGCGATGCCTATGCCCGGCTCCTTGCCCAGGGTTGGACGGATGCGCTGCGGGCCATGCACCCGGACGCCCACATGTATACGTTCTGGGACTACTTCCGCCAGCACTGGCCGCGCAACCGCGGCCTGCGCATCGACCACCTGTTGCTGTCCGCGGATCTGGCAAGACGGCTGAAGAACGCGGGCGTGGACCGCTGGGTTCGCGACCTGCCCAAAGCCAGCGACCACGCGCCCACGTGGGTCGAATTGCGTCCTGACCCCGGCGCGAAGGCACGGCGCTGAACCGTCACCGGGCGTCGTGTCACATATCCGCCAAAAAAGCGAAGCACAGCCCTTCGGGGTTTGCTAGATTCGCCCCAACACGGCCACCAGCACGTCCATGCCCCACGAGCGCCACGCACGGCTCACCCGTCTCGTCGATCGCAGTAGCAAGGCCAGCGTGGCCCTGGTGGTCCTCCTGACGCTCGCGGGCGTGGGCACCGGCCTGGGCCTGCTGGCGACCCAGCGCGTGGTCGGCAAGCGCTACGAGGTGCTGATCGCGACCCAGTCCATCGCCCAGGATGTCCATGACATGCGCGTGGCCGTCGGCGCGTGGGTGCTACGCGACGACCCCAATGCGGCCGCGGGCTGGCACCAGGCGATCGCCGCTGCTCATGAGCATGTCGCCACGCTGCAGGACAGCCTCGGCACCGACGCCCATGAACGCACGCTGGTGACTACCCTGCAACGCAGCCTGCAGGAGCGTGTGGACACCGCCGCCCCATTGCTGGCCCGCTCGGCCGCCAACGAGCGGGCGCGGCGCATCGAAGAGCTGATGGGTGCCGACTACCAGTCGCGCAACGACGCGGTGGCCCGCGACGTGCAGGCGCTGGCCATGTACGAGCGCTCGCGCCTTCAGCGCGGGCAATTCCGGCAGGGCCTGGTCCTTTCGATCGCCGGCGCTATCCTCATTGCCCTGGTCGCCTGGTCCGTCGTCACCTTCCGTCGCTCCCGGCGCATGGTGCGCAGCCTGCTGGACGGCTGGCGCGATGCCCTCGACGCCACGGAGCGCGGGCGCGGCGAACTCCAGGCCTTCACTGATGCCGCACCGCTGGCCGTCTTCCACGTCGACGCCATGGGCGTACCGCAATGGCAGAACGCCCAGGCAAACGCGTGGGTCGGCGCCCGGACCGGTCCAGACGTCGCCCGCTTCATGCGCGAGAACATTGAAGACACCGACCAGGAGCGCGTCATCGACGCCTGGCGCCGGCTCGTCACCACCGGCGAGCGCTTCGAGCAGGTCTTTCGCTTCCGCGGCACGGATGGCCTCACCATCTGGGCGCATGCCCACGCGACGCCGGTCAAGGCGGCGGGCGCCACCAACGGCTTCGTCGCCGTGCTGCAGGACATCACTGGCGCCCGCATGCTGCAGGAGGAGCTCGACCAGTCGCGCAAGCGCCTGCGCCGCCTGACGGATTCCATTCCCGCCCTGATCGGCCGCCTTGACGATACGGAGACCTACCGCTTCGCGAACGACACCTACCGCCAGTGGTTCGGCGAAGCGGCGCCGCGCGTCGGCCAGACCCTGCGCGAGTTCGTTGGCGAGGCGAACTACCAGCGTCTTGTGCCGCGGCTCGCACGCGTACGCAACGGCCAGACGGTGCGCTTCGAGATGGACCAGATGAAGCTGCATGGCAAGTACTTCACGGGCGACGTGACGTACACGCCCGAGTTCGACGATGGCGGGGTGTTCCGTGGTTTCTATGTGATGGTCACCGACGTCAGCGAACGCAAAAGGCTGGAAGAGAGCCTGTTCGCCGCGAAGGAACTGGCCCAGGTCACCCTGGATTCGATTGGCGATGCGGTGCTCACCACCGATACCACCGGCACCATTACCTTCCTCAACCAGCGTGCGGAGTCCCTGCTGCTCCGGCCGGCCATGCGCGCCCGCGGGATGGCTATCGAGTCGGTAGTGCAGTTGCGTGACCGCCACGACCAGCCCAGCGAGAGCTCGCTGATGCGGGCGATCACCGAAGAGCGCACCGTCGATATGCTGCAGCCACGCCAGCTCCTGCTGGCGGACGGTACGCGCCTGGATATCGAAGACGTCGCCGCGCCAATCCGCGATCGCGACGGGCACGTCGTCGGCGGCGTGCTGGTCTTGCGCGATGTGTCCGTCGCCCGCGCTGTCGCCGACCGCATGCGCCATCTCGCCGAGTCAGACACGCTGACCGGCCTGCCCAACCGCATGGTATTCGAAGAGCGCCTGAAGGCTGCCCTCGCCCACCTCAAGGCCGGCGACAGCCTCGCCGTCCTTTACATGGATCTGGATGGGTTCAAGGCAGTTAACGACATCCATGGCCATGCCGCCGGTGACGAACTGCTCCGCCAGTTCGCCGAGCGGCTGATACGCCGGACGCGCAAGGCCGACACGGTGTGCCGGCTCGGTGGCGATGAGTTCGTCGCCCTTCTCGCGCCGCCCATCTCGCTGCGCGAGGCGATGGTGCGCGCCGAAGACTTCGTGGACGCGGCCAGCCAGCCGTTCTTCTGGAATGGCCTGCCGCTGCACGTGACGGTGAGTATCGGCATCTCGACCGCGCCGCAGCACGGCGTGGATGCGATCGCGCTGGTCCGCCGGGCGGATGATGCGCTTTATGAGGCCAAGGCTAGTGGGAAGAATAAGGTGGCTGTGCTTTGAGGTCCTACAAAAGCGATAGTGCGGCTTGTTTGCCGGAGGCAAGGATTTCTTCGGACATCGCGTTGTCCTTGGTCGCACGGGCCATTTGCAGCGCACCGTTGATCAGGGCGTAGAGCGCGATCGCCTTACCCCGCGCCTCGCTCGCGGGCAGCCCCGGCCATTGCTCGGCAAGGCGGCTGACCAGGCGGTCCATGCCTTCGGCGAACGCCTCCCTGACCGGCTCGGAGCGCCGGGCCACATCCGCCACCAGCGTCGCGATGGGGCAACCCGCCTGGGGATTGTCGCGATGGCGGGTCGAGAGGTACGACTCGATGTACGCCTGCGTGCTTCCACCCGTGGCGATACGCTCGTTGAGGAAATCCAGGCGCTCGGCCATGGCATACGCCACGACCTCGCGCGCCAGGTCTTCCTTGGAACTGAAGTGGTTGAAGAAGGCGCCGTTGGTCAAGCCGGCGCCCTGCATCACCGAGGCGATGCCCTCGCCTTCAAACCCGCGCTCGCGGAAATTCTGCGCCGCGACCTCGATGATGCGCTGGCGGGTCTTTTCTTTGTGGTCTTTCGCATACCGCATGATTCACCTCGATACATCCGCCACCTTGTCGGCTGGCACATCCCAACCGCCACCGAGCGCCCGGAACGCACTGACCGCAGCACGCGCATCGTCAGCGCGTACGCGCGCCAGCAGGTCACGCGAGGCCAGTAGCTGGCGGTCTTCGTCCAGCACTTCCAGCAAGCTTACGGCACCGCCCTTGTAAGCATCCTGTGCCGCGTCACGTGCGCGCGTGTGCGCGGCCACTTCGTTCTCAAGCACCGCATGCTGCGCCTCGAGCTGGGTGAGCGCCACGATCGCATTCTCTACGTCCTCGGTCGCCTTCAGCATCGAGCCACGATACGTCGCCAGCGCCTCGGCATTCGCTCCGCGCGCCTGCTTTACCTCGGCATCGACGCGGCCGAAGTCGAAAAGACGCCAGTGCAGGCCCAGCGCCCCTTGCGACTGCAACGCCGAACCGGTGAACAGCTTGCCGCTATCGAGCGAGGCGAAGCCGAGCAGCCCGGACAACGAGACCTGCGGATAGTACTGCGCCAGCGCCACGCCGATGCGCGCGTTGCTCGCCGCCAGCGTGCGTTCGGCAGCGATCACGTCAGGGCGGCGGCGCAGGAGTGACGCGGGGCCACCCGCGCCAGCCACGCTCGGGATATGGAAGCCTGCCGGCGCCGAGGCGATCTCTCGCGCGTAGGTGCCGGGCGCCGCGCCCATCAGGACATCGAGGCGGTTGAGCTGGGTATCCAGCTCGGCCTGTAGCGGTGGCACCGTCCCCTGCGCCTGCAGGAGCAGCGCTTCTGACTGGGCGACTTCCCGCTCGGTCCCAAGGCCATGCAGGAAGCGAAGGCGTACCAGATCGACCAGACCCTGCTCGTTCTGGATCTGCTCATTGGCAATCGCGATACGGGCCTGCGCGCCGCGCACACGGAAATAGGCATCCGCCGCCTCGGCGGCCAGGGTGATCCGCACGCCCGCGTGCGTGGCCTCCGCCGCCTGCCATGCCGCATTGGCAGCCTCGTCACCGCGACGCAGGCCGCCGGCAAGATCGAGCTCCCAGCTCGCGCCGACGCCAGCATCTTCATAGGTCTGGTTACGGTCGTAGTTCGGCGTCGCGCTGGCGAGCTTGCCAAGCGGGCTGCGTTCCGACTGGCGCAGCCGGGCCGCATTCGCATCGAGGCTACCCTCCGGAAGACGATCAGCATGGGCATGCTGGGCAGCGGCACTCGCCTGCTGCACGCGCGCGGCCGACGCGGCGAGGTCAAGGTTCTGTTCGAGCACCCGGCCGATGATGGTGCTGAGCTCCGGGTCGTCAAAGCCATGCCACCAGGCTTCCAGGCCCGGCGCGGGCGCTTCGGCCACGCGGTGATCCAGCGCGTCCTGCTGGTGCCATGTCGATGCCGCCGGCAGGCTGGGCTTCACGTAATCGGGGCCCACCGTGCAGCCGGCAAGTAGCGTGGTGAACATCAGGGGGAGCAGTTTAATGCGCATCGGCGGAAGGACCTTTCGGGGGCTGTACCTTGCGCATCAACGGCACCATGGCGGTGGCGAGCACAAAGCACAACATGATGGAAAAGAAGGCATCGCTGTAAGTCATGGTCTGGGCTTCGCGATAGGTGAGTTGCCATAGCTGGCGCAACGCCGCGCCCGAGGCCTGTGCCGCGCCGTCCATGCCCGACAACAGGCTGTTCATGGCTTCGTTCGCGGGAGTCAGGTGCTCGGCCAGGCGCTGGAAATGCAGGTTGGTGCGGTCGTTGAGGATCGTGGCGCACGCAGCAATACCGATCGCGCCACCCAGGTTGCGCATGGTGTTGAACAAGCCCGAGGCATGGCGAAGGCGCGCCGGCGGCAAACCGCCCAGGGTCAGCGTCACCACCGGCGGGACTGCGAGCTGCTGCGCGGCGCCGCGCAGGGCCTGCGGCAACAACAGCTCCGTGCCGCTCCAGTCGTGCGTGATCGGGGTGAACTCGAACATGGAGATGGCGAATAGCGCCATGCCCACCATCATCAGCCAGCGCAGGTCCACGCGATTGGCCAGGAAGGTGTAGACCGGGATCGTCAGGATCTGGAACACGCCGGTGGAGAACACCGCCTTGCCAATCTGGAAAGCGCTATAGCCTTCCACGCGCCCCAGGAAAAGCGGCGTCAGGTAAATCGTCGCGAACAGGCCGATACCGGTAACGAAGGAGAAGAACGAGCCGAGCGCGAAGTTGCGGTCCTTCAGCGCGCGCAGGTCCACCACCGGGTGCTCGGCGGTGAGCTCCCGCCAGATGAACAACACGCCGGCGATCATCGTGGTCCACGCCGTGGTCCGGATGACACTGTCTTCCATCCAGTTCCAGCGCGGCCCCTCTTCGAGCGTGTACTCCAGGCAACCCAGGAACACGGCGATCAGCACGATGCCGGCCCAGTCACCCAGCTTCAGCAGCCCCAGATCGGGCTCATCGATCTTGACCAGTGCAGGCACAGCCACGGTCACGAAGATGCCCGGCACCAGGTTGATGAAGAACAGCCAGTGCCATGAATAGTTATCGGTGATCCACCCGCCAAGCGTCGGCCCGAGGGTCGGCGCCAGCGACGCGAGCGCGCCGATCGTGGCCGCCGCGATGACGCGCTGCTTCCCTTCGAAGAAGACGAACGCCGTGGTGAACACCATCGGGATCATGGAGCCGCCGATGAAGCCCTGCGCGGCGCGGAACACGATCATGCTCTGGATATCCCAGGCGATGCCGCACAACAGGCTGGTGAGCGTGAACCCGGCGGCAGATACCGCGAACAGCCAGCGCGTCGAGAACACGCGCGAGAGCCAGCCCGATAGCGGGATCACGACGATCTCGGCGATCAGGTAGCTGGTCTGCACCCAGGCCGTATCGTCGGCACCCGCCGACAGGCCGCCGCCAATATCGCGCAGCGATGCCGAGACGATCTGGATATCGAGCAGCGCGATGAACATGCCCACGCACATGCTGGCGAAGGCAAAGATCTTCTGGCCCGGGGTAAGGTGGGCAACGGGGCTCATGGCGCTTTGGTATCAATCGTGGCGGTGACCGAGAGGCCCGGACGCAGCACGCCAAGATCGCCATCCTTGCCATCCAGCGTGACGCGCACGGGCACGCGCTGCACGATCTTGGTGAAGTTGCCCGTGGCGTTTTCAGGCGGCAGCACGCTGAACTGCGCGCCCGTCGCCGGGGCGAGCGATGCGATGTGCCCATGGAACGGCTGGCCGGGCAGGATATCCGCGCGCACCTCGACGGCCTGCCCCACCTTCATCCCGGCAAGCTGGTCTTCCTTGAAGTTGGCGTCCACCCACAAGCCATGCGCAGGCACCACCGCCAGCATGGGGCTACCGGCGGAAACGAAGGCACCGACCCGCGCACGGCGATTACCGATCGTGCCATCCACGGGCGCCCGGACTTCGGTGTAGGAGAGGTCGAGCCGGGCGCTATCCGCCTGGGCGCGTGCCTGAGCCAGAGCCGCTTCGGCCTGGCGCTTCTGGGTGTCGATCACATCGAGCTGGCGGCGCGCGGCTTCGACCGCGGCGCCAGCCTTCTGACCATCGGCGGTCGCGGTCTGCGCCGCGGCACGCGCACGCTGAGCCGCTTCCACGGACACGGCAGCCCGGCTGACGAGATCGCCGTAACGGGCATCGTCGAGGTGGGCCCGGTTGACCTCCGCATCTGCCGCCGCCTTGGCGGCCTCAGCCTGGTGGATCACGCTTTGCTGCAGGGCCGCTACCGCATCGAGGTTGCGCAACGCCGCCTCCTGCGCGGCCACGGCCGCATCTGCCTTGGCGGCGGCAGCGCGGTAGTCGCGGTCATCGATCCGCACCAGCAGGTCGCCCTTGTGCACCGCCTGGTTGTCGGTCACCGCGACGGTCTGGATATACCCCGCCACCTTGGAGCCGATCACCGTGACATCGCCACCCACGTAGGCATCGTCGGTGTCCTGGATAAAGCGGCCCGTGGTCCACCAGTGCGCGCCATAGGCCAGCACCCCGGCAAGGACGACCACGCCGGCGGCGAGTTTGAGCGGTTTGGCACGCCGGGCCGGAACGGCGGGCGAATCGATGACAGCGGACACGGGAGCACCCTTCAGTAGTTGAATTATGCTCGTACGTTTATGAGCGCCCGGACAGGAATCAAGGGGGCAGGCAAAAAAATAGTTTCATCCGGGCGAAAAAAAGCGCCGTTCCGGCTGATGGACCGGACGGCGCCAGGCCTGGCGATGGGGGATTCCGGGGGGACGCCAGGCAGGTTCATCGTGCCCGCCGGAGCACCATGCGAAGCGTGACGGCCGTCTCGCTTTCCCCGCGCCACCGTTTCTACATAGCGGTAAGTCCGGGTGGCACACCGCATAAGGAATTCTTGAACCCGAAGCTACCTATGAGTGCTTGAAAGTGCTCATCCGTGACGATCAGTCAAAGCTGATTTTCCGCGCGAGGTATCACAGCGCCTCGTGGCCGGCCCCAGAGATAGCGGCAGGCGGCTCATGTCGAGCCGGCCGTACCATCAAGGGAAACGCCATGAGCAAGCTGAAAGACAAGGTCGCCATCGTTACCGGCGCATCGAAGGGTATTGGCGCGGGTATCGCGAAGTCGCTGGCAGCGGAAGGCGCCAGCGTCGTCGTGAACTATGCGTCCAGCAAGGAAGGCGCAGAGAAGGTCGTCGCCGAGATCAAGGCGGCCGGCGGCAAGGCCGTGGCCGTGGGCGCCGATGTGAGCAAGGAAGCCGATGCCGGCAAGCTGGTCTCTGCCGCGATCGAGAACTTTGGCCGCCTGGATATCGTGGTGAACAACTCGGGCGTCTACGAGTTCGCACCGGTCGAGAACAACACCGAGGCAGTGTACCGCCGCATGTTCGACACCAATGTGCTCGGCCCGCTGCTGGTGACGCGCGCCGCCTCGCCGCATCTCGGCAAGGGTGGCAGCATCATCAATATCGGTTCGGCGGTTACCCGCCTGCTGCCGGCTGAAAGCGCGATCTACACCGGCACCAAGGGTGCGCTCGACGCGATCACCGGCGTGTTCTCGCGCGAGCTTGGCCCGCGCGGCATCCGCGTGAACTCGGTTAACCCCGGCATGGTCGAGACCGAAGGCACCCACACCGCCGGCTTCATCGGCTCCGACTTCCAGGGCTGGGCTGAAGGCCAGACCCCGCTCGGCCGCATCGGCCAGGTCGGCGATATCGCGCCGATCGTGACCTTCCTCGCGTCGGATGATGCGGGCTGGGTGACGGGTGAGCTGATTCTCGCTTCGGGTGGTATGCGGTAACTGAGGCAAGTGCATCGCGAGCAAGCTCGCTCCTACAAGAGCCTATGCGCTGTTGTAGGAGCGAGCTTGCTCGCGATCGGCATTAGCCGCCCGCCTCGCACTTATCCTCAGGGCAAGCAAAATCCACCTGCGCACCACGCCCGACGGTGATCTTGATGTTCTTGCGCGTATCGAGCGTCTGCCCCTCCCGCTCAAGCACGACGGTGTACTCGCCCATCGGCAACGGCGTCAGGGTGTAACGGCCCCTGCCATTGATCTCGGCGTGACGCTGCGAGCCGGTGCTGCTCGTGGCGGTGACAGACGCGCCGGCCGGCCCGTGCCCAAAGATGCTGCCGGCCGTACCCTGCGCATGGGCCACCGACGCTGCGACGGCCAACAGGCCTGCGAAGACAAAACGTACTTTCACTTCCCCTACCCCTCTGGTTGCTTACTTCATCATGCTTCCCGGCAGGCCCGTACTACGGGAAGCGCTTTTCAGTTAAGGCGATTGCAGTGCCGGCGTGGTCTTCTCCAGGATCTTCATCGCCTCGGCGTTCTGCCGCTCCCACGCCTTGATCTCCTCCGGTGTCCGGGGGAGGTGGTCCTGCGTGACCGCACGACTACCAGGCACGGTCGCCGCTTGCGGCGTGGCAGCCTCTCTCGTTGCATAGTGCGCGAAAGGCCGCGATTCGGCGGCCGTTGTGGCATGGGACGGGGCGGCGTGCGGCGCCAGGGTCGCCTTGCGAATCAGGTATTGATAAATAAAAAGGCTGGCAACCGTCGCGGCGATGGCCGCGGCGAACATCGCCGCATCCTTTCGCTTCACACCGCTGGCGCGCGCAGGCATGGGCGGCAGGCCTCCCGCGGAAAGAGGCACGGTCACCAGGCCGGTGGTCTGCAGGGCAACCTCATCGATGGGGCCGATCATCAAACGGACGCTCGCACCATCGATCAGCGTGATGCCCGGAAATCGTGATGCGGATTCGATCGCCGCCCGGGTGAACTCACCGGAGGTAACGAGGATGGCCCCCGTCGCACCGGCGGTATGCATGACCCCGATCAGCTCGTGCACCGGATTGTGCGGCACCTGCAGGACATTCCAGTGTTTGCACTGCACGACGAGGAACGCGTCGTCCTTGTAGAGCTTGAGGTCGATGCCGCCATCGGTCTGGCCGGTACCGCGCCCTGTGCCGGTGTGTTCCACCCGGTAGCCCTGGCTGGCGTAGTACGCCCCCACCCGTCTTTCGAAATCATCCCAGCCGACACGACTGAGGGCGTCGGTCCAACGCTCGCTCACGCGTTTCGCGTGGCGGCTCATGCGAAGCACCTGGCGCACACGGCGCACGCGGTATCCCTGACGCGCCTTCCGGCGCCGTGGCAACGATCCATGCTGGCTCCCCTTGCCGGGTGCGGCCCCCTTGGCCGGATACCGGTCCGCCCGATGGTATGCGGCCCGAGGGGCCGTTGGATAGGGGGATGCTTAGCTGCCCGCCGAAACGGGGAACAGCGACGCGGCCAGGTGATCGATGAAGGCACGCAGCCGGGGCGGCATGTGCCGGCTGGACGGCCAGACGGCACGGAAAACGTTCGCATGCTCGATGTGCTCGTCCAGGACGCGCACGAGCCGGTGGTCACGCACGCTGTGCTGCACGATAAAGTCCGGGAGGCAGGTGATCCCCGCGTCGGCTTCGGCCATCTCCAGCAAGGGGGCCAGGGTGCTCGCTGCCGCTGCGACCGGGAGCGCCAGCTCCTGCTCTCCTGTCGCCCGGCGGATAGGCCACGGCTCGAGCTTGCCCGTCGTAGGGTACCGGTGGTGAAGCAAGGCATGGGCTCGCAGGTCCGCCGGAACGATGGGCGTACCAGCGCGCGCGAGATACGCCGGCGACGCCACAAGCACCAGGTGGTACACGCCAATCCGCTTCGACATCAACCGCGAATCCACCCCTTCACCGGTGCGTACCGCTAGGTCGAATCCTTCGTCGACGATATCGACCAGGCGGTCGCTGAAGTCGAGATCCAGTTCGATGTCGGGATAGCGCTGGAGGAAGCTTGCCATCGCCGGTGCGAACAACCTGCCCAGTTGCGGTAGCGTGACCCGCAGCTTGCCTTTCGGCGCGGCATGCTGGCCCGCCAGCTCACTCTCTACCGCATCCACCTCGGCGAGGATCCGGCGGCAGCTCTCCAGCAGGCGCTCGCCCTCGGGCGTGAGCGATACGCTGCGCGTCGTACGGTGGAACAGGCGCACGCCAAGGTGCGCCTCGAGCCGGACAATGGTCTTTCCCACGGCAGAGGCGGACAGCCCCATCCGCCGGCCCGCGTCGGTGAAACTGCGCGTTTCCGCCGCGTGGACGAAGGTGGTGAAGGAACTGAGGCTGTCCATGGTCATGCGCCTTGTCAGGCCGTGGCGGCGGCATATGCAGGGTAGTCGGTATAGCCTACCGCCGTGCCACCGTAGAACGTATCGCGATCGTAGTCGGCCAGCGGCCAGCCCTGCGCGATGCGCGCAGGCAGGTCGGGGTTGGAGATGAAATAGCGGCCGAATGCGACCAGATCCGCCGTGCCCTCTTCCACCAGGCTCGCCGCCGTTTCCGGCTTGAAGCCGCCAGCCGCCACCAGGGTGCCATGGAATACCTTGCGCAGCATGCGAGCGGCGAGCGGGTTCTGATCCTTCGACGCATCCTCCGCGTTACCGAGCACACGCGGTTCGATCAGGTGGAGATAAGCAATGCCCAGCGCGTCCAGCTCGGCGGCGACGTAGGTAAACAGCGCTTCCGGATCGGAATCATGCATGCCACCAAAGCTGCCGCTGGGACCGAGCCGCACGCCCACGCGCTCTTTGCCCCACACCGATATCGCGGCGCGGGTGATCTCGAGCAGGAAGCGCGCGCGGTTTTCGATCGAGCCGCCGTAGCGGTCGCTGCGCTGGTTGGAACCATCCTGCAGGAACTGGTCGATCAGGTACCCATTGGCCCCGTGGATCTCCACGCCATCGAATCCGGCCTGCTTGCCGCGTTCGGCCGCCAGGCGGAACTGCTCCACCATGCCGACGACTTCCGCCTCGGCCAGTGCGCGATGCGGCGAGGCAGGTACCCAGCCGTTCTTCGTATAGGCCACTCCCTCGTAGCCGTCGACGACCGACGGCGCCACGGGCAGTGAACCATCCGGCTGCATGTCCACGTGGGACTGCCGGCCCGCGTGGTAGAGCTGGAGGAAGATCACCCCGCCCTTCGCGTGCACGGCATCGACCACGCGCTTCCAGCCGGGTATCTGGGCGTCGGCATAGATACCCGGGCTGCCGAGGTAACCGTCTCCAGTGGGCGCGACGACAGTCGCCTCGGAGACGATAAAGCCGCCTTGCGATGCGCGCTGGTCGTAGTACGTGGCCATGAGCTCACCGGGCTGGCTGCCAGGCTGCTCCGAGCGCATACGCGTGAGTGGCGCCATGGCGATGCGGTGTTCGAGGGTGTAAGGGCCAAGACGGACGGGTTTGAAGAGTACGTTGTTCATGAAGTGGACCTATGTCGTGATGAGTCAGGGAGGGAATCAGGCCGCCGCGTAGGCGGGGAAATCGGTGTAGTGACGTTCGTTGCCGCCCCAGAAGGCGTCGCGCACATACGGTGTCAGCGGGTAGTCGTGGCGTAGCCGCTCAGGCAGGTCGGGGTTGGACGTGAAGTAGCGGCCGAACGCGACCGCGTCGGCGTCACCCTTGCGCACGATGGCCTCGGCCCCGGTGCGGTCGAAGCCACCGGCCGCGATAATCGGGCCGTTGAATGCTCGCCGCAGGAACGAGGCCGCCACCGGCGCCTGTCCCGGCGCGATGTCTTCGACGCCACTGACGCGCGGCTCGATCACGTGCAGGTAGGCCAACCCATAGGCGTTCAGACGCTCAGCGAAGTAACCGAACGTGGCCTGCGGGTCGCTGTCGGAAATCGCACCCCACGTACCGCTCGGCGAAACGCGCACACCGACGCGATCGGCACCGAACACGGAGGCGAAAGCCTCGACCAGGGCAAGCGGCAGGCGCACGCGGTTCTCGAGTGAGCCGCCATAGGCATCGGTGCGCCGGTTGGTGCCGTCCTGCAGGAACTCATCCACGAGGTACCCGTTGGCGGCATGCAGTTCCAGGCCGTCGATCCCGGCCTCGCGCGCCCGCAGCGCCGCACGGCGGAAGGATTCGACCAGCAGCGGGATTTCTTCCGTACGCAAGGCACGGTGCGGCGACACCGGCACCCAGCCCTGCCTGGTCAGTGCCTGCCCTTCGAACGGCACCACCGAAGGCGCCACCGGCGGGTTGCCATCGGCAAGGTCGGCATGCGACTGGCGGCCGTCGTGCCCCACCTGCATCACCAGCGAGCCACCCCGCGCATGCACAGCGTCGGCGACCTTGCGCCAGCCTTGCACGTGCGCCTCGGTGTAAATACCCGGTGCGCCTTCGTAGCCGCGGCTGTCGTACGACGGGTGGCTGGATTCGGTGATGATCAGGCCACCCTGCGATGCACGCTGGGCGTAGTAATCCACCATCATCGCGCTCGGCGAATGATCCGCGTCAGCGCGAAGGCGGGTCGTGGGCGCATGGACCACGCGGTGGGCGAGTTGCAGCGCGCCGAGCCGGGTGGGTGAAAAGAGTGTCGTGTGGTCGTGGGTCGTCATGGCAGGGAACCTTGGGTTATCCGGAAGCCCGGTGTCGCGCATGGGATGGCGTCAGCGAGCGCGGTTCAGAACCGTCGCCGCGTTCCACACAGTTCGGACCACCAGTGCGCTTTTCTTTGCCCGTCCTGCGCACACCTCTTTGGCATCGCCGCCGTTCGCGGCCAACCCGGAGAGCGCTTTCCATGTCCGTTGTCGTTTTGTTCGAACAGGCCGGTGGGCCTGAGGTGTTGCAGTTCCGCGATATCGCCGTGCCGGCACCCGGCCCGGGCGAAGTCCGCATCCAGGTCAAGGCGATCGGCCTTAACCGCGCGGAATCCATGTGGCGCAGCGACGCTTACGTGGAACCGGTGCGCTTCCCTGCCCGACTCGGCTACGAGAGCGCCGGCATCGTCGAGGCGGTCGGTGCCCATGTCAGTCACGTCCGCGTGGGCGACCGGGTCAGCACCGTCCCCGCGTTCTCACTCAACGACTACGGCATGTACGGCGAGCTCGTGCTTGCACCCGCGCATGCGGTGGTCGCCATCCCGGAGGGCCTGACCTTCGAAGAAGCCACCGCCATCTGGAATCCGTACATCACGCCGTTCGGTGCCTTCGCGGAACGCCAGCGCCTGCAGCCCGGCGAAGTGGTCCTGGTTTCCGCGGCATCCAGCTCCGTGGGCCTCGGCGCCATCGAGATGGTGAACATGCTCGGCGGCGTGCCAATCGCGCTCACCCGTACCAGCGGCAAACGCGATGCCCTGCTCGCCGCGGGCGCCCGGCACGTGATCGCCACGGCCGAGCAGGATCTCGTTGCCGAGGTCATGCGACTCACCCAGGGCAAGGGCGCCGACTTCGCCTTCGAAGCCGTCGGTGGCGCCCAGTTCCCGACCTTGCTGGCCGCCATGGCGCACGGCGGCACGGTGTTCGTCTACGGCGCGCTTGCCGAAGGTGTCACGCCCTTGCCGCTGCTCGATGTGATTCCGCGCGAGCCGGTAATCCGTGGCTACAACCTGTTCGGCACCACGACCGACCCCGTGCGCCAAGCCGCGGCCGTGCGTTTCATCAGCGAGGGCCTGGCCAGCGGGGCGCTGAAACCGCGCATCGCAAAGAGCTTTGCTTTCGCCGACATCGTCGAAGCGCACCGGTACCTCGAGAAAAACGAGCACATCGGCCGGGTCGTGGTGACGGTCTAGCGTCCCATCGGGAACAAGGCTCGCCCCTTGTTTCGCCGGCTAGGGCGAGCCCAACAAGACGTGTAGGACTTAGGCGCTCTTCGCGTCCCAAGCCTTTATGAAGCACACCGACCTGCCACCATCGACGCGTGCTGATGGTGTGGAGAGTCGTACGTGGCGGATGGCGGACTAGGTTGGATTCTCGGAAATATCGCACTGCCACTGGCTGCGCCGTTGGTGCTGGTCAGTCTTGTCCATGGGCTGGCCGATGCCAGACACAAGCGGGATCTATCGCCGATGCGACTCATCAAGGATGGCCAGCTTTCCTGGGCCGCGCTGCTGTTCGCAGCCGCGGCCCTTTACGAGAGAGATGAGGCGCTACAACGGTTTAACCACGAGAGCTCAGGCTTCGCGACATCTCTCGCTGCGCTCATGCTGGTCTTGAACGCGATCGTTCCACTATGCGGTTTGATATTCCCAACCGACATGTTGTCCGTTCGTCTCAAGACACGAGCCGTGCTTACCCATTACAAATTGCTCCTGTGCTCTTCCGCTTTCGCGGCGATGAGCGCTTTCTGCTACTCAGGCGTCCATTTCGGCTGGCTCTACTAGGAGGCTCCATGCAAGCACCCCACACCCATCCTTCTGCACCCCACCGCGACATGCCCAACTGGCTTTTTGCGTTCTTCATGGGCTCCGCTCTGCTTGTCGGTCTTGTAGCCGGCACCTTCGGCATCCTTCACAGCTGAGCAGCGAGCCAAAGCCAGCCTTAACGAATAATTACCACTACAGCAGGCGCGTTTTGTGCACGAAAGCCCCAAACGGCCCCGGTAGGATCGTGGTAACTTCAACCGAGGATGGGCGGCGCCCCCGCGCCATCCCTGAAGGAACACAAGCCAGTGCCCGCCACCCTCATCGGGGAGCGGTAGTCCAGCCAGGTTTCCAACGGAGTTCTTGCGATGGCACTTACCCGCCGCGAGTTCATCAAGCTGACAGGCATGGGGTTGGCCGCGTCCAGCCTCGGCATGATCGGTTTCGGGGCATCGGGGGTGGCACAAGCCGCCGCCGTCCGCCCCTTCAAACTCACCCACGCCACCGAAACGCGTAACACCTGCACGTATTGTTCGGTGGCGTGCGGCATCCTCATCTACAGCATGGGCGACAAGGCGAAGAACGCCAAATCGAACATCATCCATATCGAGGGCGATCCGGACCATCCGGTGAACCGCGGCACCCTGTGCCCAAAGGGCTCGGCCCTGCTCGATATCGTCCATGCCCCCACCCGGCTCAAGGCGCCTCGTTACCGAGAGCCCGGCGGTACGGAATTCAAGGAAGTCTCCTGGGATTTCGCGCTCGACCGCATCGCGCGGTTGATGAAGGACGACCGCGACAAACACTTCATCGCGGCCAACGCGGCCGGCACCACGGTGAACCGCTGGACCAGCACGGGCATGCTCGCCGCCTCGGCTGCTTCCAGTGAAACCGCCTACCTCACGTGGAAGGTAGCCCGCTCGCTCGGCATGGTGGTGTTCGACAACCAGGCGCGCGTCTGACACGGACCGACGGTGGCCAGTCTGGCCCCATCATTCGGTCGCGGTGCGATGACGAACACCTGGCAGGACATCAAGAACGCCAACGTCGTGATCGTCATGGGTGGCAATGCCGCCGAGGCGCATCCGTGTGGTTTCAAATGGGTGATTGAAGCCAAGATCGAAAACGGTGCGAAGCTCATCGTCGTCGACCCGCGCTTTACGCGCACGGCTTCCGTTGCCGACTACTACGCGCCCATCCGTCCGGGCACCGATATCGCGTTCCTCAGCGGGCTGATGCATTACCTGCTCACGAACGACAAGATCCAGCACTCGTACGTCAGGAACTACACCAACGCCAGCCTGCTGGTGAAGGACGAGTTCACCTTTGCCGATGGCCTGTTCAGCGGATTCAACGACCAGACGCACAGCTATGACAAGGCCAGCTGGGACTACGAGATCGGCGAGGATGGCTTCGCGAAGGCCGACGACACCTGGCAGGATCCACGTTGCGTCATCAACCTGCTGAAACAGCACGTTTCCCGCTACACGCCCGAGATGGTCTCGCGCATCTGCGGCACGCCGCAGGACAAGTTCCTGCACATCTGCGAGCTGATCGCCGCCACGTCCGCGCCCGACAAGGCCATGACCAGCCTGTTCGCGCTCGGCTGGACCCAGCACACCGTGGGCGCGCAGAACATCCGTGCCATGGCCATGGTGCAGCTATTGCTGGGCAACATCGGCGTAGCCGGCGGCGGCATGAACGCGCTGCGTGGGCATTCGAACATCCAGGGCCTTACCGACGTCGGCCTGCTGTCGAACCAGATGCCGGGCTACCTCAACCTGCCGACCGACAAGGAAACCAGCTTCGACGAATACATGAAGACGCGGCAATTCAAACCGCTGCGTCCGGGCCAGACCAGTTATTACCAGAACACCCGCAAGATGACGGTCAGCCTGATGAAGGCGCTGTTCGGCGATGCGGCCACTGCGGAAAACAACTGGGCTTACGATCTGTTGCCCAAGCTCGACCTGCCCCTGTACGACGTCATCAAGGCGTTCGAGATGATGAACAACGGGCAGATGACCGGCTACATCTGCCAGGGCTTCAACCCCCTGCAGGCGTTCCCGGACCGCGGCAAGATCCGCGCGGGCCTAAGCAAGCTCAAGTTCCTGGTCACGATGGACCCGCTGGACACCGAAACTTCGCGCTTCTGGCAGGATTTCGGCCCGCAGAACCCAGCCAAATCCAAAGAGATCCAGACCGAGGTGTTCCAGCTGCCGGTCACCTGCTTTGCCGAGGAAAACGGCTCGCTGGTCAACTCGGCTCGCTGGCTACAATGGCACTGGAAGGCGGCCGATCCGCCGGGCATCGCCAAGTCCGACCTGTGGATCATGTCGGGCCTGTTCCAGCGTTTGCGCGCGCTCTACAAGAAGGAAGGCGGCGCCTTCCCGGACGCGCTCATGAACATGACCTGGAAATACCTCGATCCGTGGGAGCCGGATCCGGAAGAGCTGGCCAAGGAGATGAATGGCAAGTTCCTGAGCGACGTCACCGATCCGGTCACCAACATCACCTCCAAGGCGGGCACCCTGCTCGATGGCTTCGGCCAGCTTCACGACGATGGCAGCACCGCGTCCGGTTGCTGGATCTTCGCCGGCTGCTTCACCGAAAAGGGCAACCAGATGGCTCGTCGCGATGCCACCGACCCGCGTGAGCAAGGCATCGCGCCGAACTGGGCGTGGGCATGGCCGGCTAACCGGCGCATCCTTTACAACCGCGCCAGCGCCGATCCCGACGGCAAGGCGTGGAACCCGGAGAAGCCGGTCGTCGAGTGGAATGGCAGCAAATGGGTGGGCATCGATGTACCCGACTACGTCGTGACGCAAAAGCCCTCGGCCAACGATGGCCCGTTCATCATGACCGCCGAAGGACAGGCTCGTCTGTTCGCACGCAACCTGATGGCCGAAGGGCCCTTCCCCGAACACTACGAGCCGATGGAATCGCCGGTGGAAAACGTGCTGCACCCGAAGGTGCGAGCGAATCCGGTGGCTCGCGTGTTCGACCACGACCGCGCCAACTTCGGAAAGCCCGGCGATTTCCCTTATGTCGCCACCACCTACCGCCTCACCGAGCACTTCCACTTCTGGACCAAGCACGCCCTGATCAACGCGATCCTCCAGCCCGAGGAATTCGTCGAGATCGGCGAAGCACTGGCCAAGGAGAAAGGGATCGCCCAGGGCGGCTGGGTCAAGGTCTCGTCCAAGCGCGGCGAAGTCGTGTGCAAGGCGTATGTCACCAAGCGCATCAAACCGCTCATGGTCGATGGCAAGCCGACCCACGTCATCGGGTGCCCGATCCATTGGGGCTTTACCGGCCAGGCGCGCAAGGGTTACGGCGCCAACACGCTGACGCCATCGGTCGGTGATGCGAACACGCAGACGCCTGAGTTCAAGGCGTTCCTGGTCAACGTCGAAACGACGTCGGCACCCGCGGCCTGAGGCGAACGACATGTCCGATCTGCAAGCACAAGACTACGTCCGTCGCTCTGCGTCCACCATGACGCCGCCGGCCGCACGCAACCACGAAGACCAGGTGGCCAAGCTGATCGATGTGAGCCGCTGCATCGGCTGCAAGGCCTGCCAGTCGGCGTGCATGGAATGGAACAACCTGCGCCCGGAAATCGGCTTCTTCGAAGGCTCCTACGAGAACCCCAACGACCTGGGGCCCAGCGTATGGACGCTGATGAAGTTCAACGAGTACGAGAACGAACAGGGCAACCTGGAGTGGCTCATCCGCAAGGATGGCTGCATGCACTGTGAGGATCCGGGTTGCCTGAAGGCCTGCCCGGCTCCCGGTGCGATCGTGCAGTACGCCAACGGCATCGTCGATTTCATCAGCGACAAGTGCATCGGCTGCGGCTACTGCGTGAAGGGTTGCCCCTTCAACATCCCACGCATCAGCAAGACCGACCACAAATCGTACAAGTGCACGCTGTGCTCGGATCGCGTCACGGTCGGCCTTGAACCCGCCTGCGTGAAAGCCTGTCCCACCGGGGCCATCATGTTCGGCGCAAAAACCGACATGCAGGCCCAGGCCGCCGACCGCATCGTCGACCTGAAGGAGCGTGGCTTCGCGAACGCCGGGTTGTACGACCCGCCCGAAGTCGGTGGCACCCACGTGATGTACGTGCTGCACCATGCGGATAAGCCGTCGCTTTACTCCGGCCTGCCCGACAAGCCGCACATCAGTTACCTGGTCCAGGCGTGGAAGGGGCTGTACAAGCCGCTCGCGGTCGCGGCGGTCGCTTTCGCGGCGATTGGCGCGTTCTTCCACTGGATCACCATCGGCCCGAACGAGACCACGGCTGAGGATGAGGCCGAAGCCGAACGTGAGATCCGTGAGACCGAAGAGGAGCAGGTGCCATGACCCGCCCCGCGAATGCGATCACGCGCTACTCCACCTTCAACCGCATCAACCACTGGATCAACGCGGGCCTTTTCATCCTGCTGCTGTTGTCCGGCCTTTCCATGTTCCACCCGATTCTGTTCTGGCTCTCCGGGCTGTTTGGCGGTGGCCAGTGGGCCCGTGCGGCACACCCATGGTTCGGGGTTTGCCTCGTGGTCAGCTGGATCGGCATGATCATCCAGTTCTGGCGGGAGAACCTGCCCAACCGCGATGACGTGGCATGGTCGAAAGCCATCGTGCACGTGGCGATGAACGACGATGAACACGTCCCTCCGATCGGCCGCAACAACTCGGGCCAGAAGCTGGTGTTCTGGTCGATGACCTTCCTGATCCCCGTGCTGTTCTTCAGCGGCATGCTGGTATGGGAGGTGTACTTCGGCAAATCCACACCGATCGAAGTGCAACGCGTCGCCATCCTGGTCCATAGCCTGTGCGCCTTCGCTGCCGTGCTGGTGTTCGTGGTTCATGTGTACGCGGCCATCTGGATCAGCGGCTCGGTGCGCAGCATGACCCAGGGCTATGTCACGCCTGGCTGGGCATGGCACCATCACCGCAAGTGGTTCCACCATCTCATCGGCTACCGCCGCCGTGGCGATGCCCCCGGGAAACATTCGTGAAGCAAGCCGGACTACCGCCCGACGCCAAATGGAGTGGGCCCTCGCATGCGGGCGTCAAGGCGCCCGACCCCATCCTCCTGCCCGACCGCATGCGGCGCTTCGCCGCCACGGCCGCGCGGATGGAGAAACTAACCGACGGGCATCCGCTGGAAGCGTGGCTGCGCTTCCTCGCGGCTATTTCCCGCGCCCAGCACGCGGTCGCCACCACCCTGGCACCCTCCGGAACGCCGGGCGCCGAGATCGTTGCGCGCGCCGTCGAGGCGCGCCTGCCGCCGCTGGCAGCCGATGGCCACCCGCGAGCGCCCGCGTGGCACGAAGGCCTGCGCCTGCTCATGGCGGAGATCGAGTCCAGCGACCTTCCTCCGCCCGCCATGGCGGCGATCGAACAGTTGCGCGAGATGGATGACCCAGGCCTCGAGCGGCTGGCCGACCAGTTCCTCCGCGGCGCGCTGGCCGCGGCCGATACGGCGGCCGCGGTCTATATCGCCGCGGCGTTGCAGGTGTACTTCACGGTGAGCGCATCCCGTCTTGTCGCCGCCGATCTGCGCCTGCTGGAGGAGCGCGCCCTGTGCCCGTGCTGCGGTTCGCCGAGCGTGGCCGGGCTGATCACGGCCAGCGGTATCACCCCCGGTACGCGTTTCCTGGTCTGCTCGCTCTGCTCGACGGCGTGGAATCATGTGCGCGCCTCGTGCATCACCTGCGGTGGCACCCGCAAGCTTCAGGTACAGGCGATCGATGGTGACAAGGGGCTGGTCAAGGCCGAGACCTGCGGCGAATGCCATACCTACAGCAAGCTGCTGTACCAGGTGACGGACATGCAGGTCGACCCGGTAGCGGACGATCTCGCCTCCCTGGGCCTCGACCTGCTCGTCGCGGAAGCCGGCTTCGCCAGGCATGCCCCCAATCCCTTCCTGCTGGTGGGCGATACCGCCGATATCGACTAGATCGGCGCTGCCAGTTGGGGCTACGCTCGGCCGCATGGATATCGCTGGATCCGACCTCGGCGCCCTGCGCCACCTGCCTGCCGTCGCCACCGTGCTGGGCCTGGCCGATGCCGCGCCCCTGCTGGAAGCCCACGGCCGTATCGCCACCACCCAGGCCATTCGCGAGGCCCTTGATCAGGCACGTGATGCGCTGCGTGCCGGAACCGCCAGCGCCACCGATGCGGCGAGCGTGCTCCGCACGGCGCAGCGACTGCTCGAAACACACCAGCCTGCCTTGCGCCCGGTGTTCAACCTCACCGGGACCGTCCTGCACACCAACCTCGGCCGCGCGCTGCTCGCAGAAGCCGCGGTCGCGGCGGCCACGGAGGCCATGCGCCACCCCGTCGCGCTGGAGTTCGATCTCGACGACGGCGGCCGTGGCGAGCGCGACGATCATCTTCGCGCGTTGCTCTGCGAACTCACCGGCGCCGAAGACGCCACGGTCGTGAACAACAACGCGGCTGCCGTACTGCTTTGCCTGAACACCTTTGCCCTGGGCCGCGGCGCCATCGTCTCGCGGGGCGAACTGATCGAGATCGGCGGCGCGTTCCGCATGCCCGACATCATGACCCGCGCCGGTGCCCACATGGTGGAGGTGGGCACGACCAACCGAACCCACGCGGCCGATTACCAGAAGGCCATCGACGAACGGACCGGCCTCATCCTCAAGGTGCATACGTCGAACTACCGGATCCAGGGCTTCACCGCGGAGGTGGGTGCACGTGATCTCGCGACGCTCGCCAGCGCGGCAGGCATCCCCCTGCTCAACGACCTGGGCTCCGGCAGCCTCGTCGATCTCAGCGCATACGGACTCGCCCGCGAAGCCACCGTGCGCGAGGCCGTAACGGAGGGTGCGCACCTGGTGACGTTCTCAGGCGACAAACTCCTGGGCGGCCCGCAGGCGGGCTTCATCGTCGGGAGCCGCGAGCTGATCGCCGCAATCAACCGCAACCCACTCAAACGCGCGTTGCGTGTCGACAAGATCCGCCTTGCCGCCATCGAGGCCACCCTGCAGCTCTATCGCGACCCGGACCGGTTGGCCGCGCGTTTGCCGACGCTGCGTTACCTTGCCAGGTCACGCGACGCCATCGCGGCGCAGGCGGCACGCCTTCGCGATGATGTCGCGCTGCGGCTTGGCGACGCGTTCCGCGTCGACACCGGCGAATGCGCAAGCCAGGTCGGTTCGGGCGCTCTCCCGCTCGATACGCTGCCGAGTGCCTGCCTGCTCATCCGCTCCACGGGCAGCCAGCGCGCACTGGACGACCTGGCCACTGCGTGGCGAGCGCTGCCGCGGCCGGTGATCGGGCGCATCACCGAGGGTGCACTGCAACTCGATCTCCGCTGCCTCGACGAGGCGGATGAAGCACTGTTCGTAGCAAACCTCTCCGCACACGCATGATCGTCGGCACGGCCGGACACATCGACCACGGCAAGACCTCACTGGTCCATGCCCTGACCGGCGTCGCGGGTGATCGGCTGAAGGAAGAGAAGGCCCGCGGGATCACCATCGACCTCGGCTTCGCCTATCTGCCGCTGCCGGACGGGCCCACGCTCGGCTTCATTGACGTACCGGGCCACGAGAAATTCATCCGCACGATGGTCGCCGGCGCAAGCGGGATCGACATGGCGCTGCTCGTCGTCGCCGCCGATGACGGGGTCATGCCGCAAACGACGGAGCACATTGCCATCCTCGACCTGCTCGGCATACGGCGCGGCGTCGTCGCACTCACCAAGGCGGATATCGCCAGCACGGCGCGGCGTGCCGAGGTGGAAGGAGAAATACGCACCGCGCTGAGCAACACCTCGCTCGAAGGTGTGGAGATCATCCCCGTGTCGACCATTACGGGTGAGGGTATCGACTCCCTGCGCGCGCGGCTCGCCGCCGAAGCGTGGGATCGGCTTCCCCACCCCGACGATGCGCGCTTCCGGCTTGCCGTCGACCGCGTCTTTACCCTGCCCGGCGTCGGCGTCGTGGTGACGGGCACCGTGCTATCCGGCGCGGTGCAGGTGAAAGACACCGTGGTCATCAGCCCGCGCGGTTTGACCGCACGCGTGCGCTCGGTGCATGCGCAAAACCAGGAAGCCAGCGACGGCTGCGCGGGCGAACGCGTCGCGCTAAACCTCGCCGGGGCCGGCATAAGCAAGGAGGCGATCCACCGCGGCGACATGGTCGTCGACCCCTTCCTGCACGCGCCCACGGACCGCATCGACGCGCAACTGCGGCTCTTGCCCAGTGAACCACGCGCCATCCGCTCGTGGTTTCCTGCTCGCCTGCACCATGCGGCGGCCGACGTCGGTGTCCGCGTCGTGCTACTGGAAGGTGATTCGCTGCATCCCGGCGGGACGGCGCACGTCCAGCTGGTCCTCGACCGACCGATCGCAGCGGCGTCACTGGATCGGTTCGTGCTACGCGATACGACCGCACAGCGAACCATGGGCGGAGGAAGCTTCCTCGACCTCAGGGCGCCGGCCAGGCAGCGGCGCACCCCAGCACGAGAAGCTGAGCGCGCCGCGTGGTCCGAACGATCAGCACAGACGAGCCTCGCCCGCCTGCTCGAAACCCCGCCTTATGCCCGCGACGTCGCAGGTTTCGCGCGTGACCGCGTACTCGCCGACATCGCCCTGGGACGAGTGGTCGAAGCACTGGCACCTGTCATCTTCGACGCGGGCGGCACGCTAATCGCCCTCAACGCCACACAGTGGCAGCGTGGCATCGAGGCCATGGCCGAGCGCCTTGCCACCTTCCATGCGGAGCACCCCGACCTGCACGGCATGCCGCGCGAAACACTGCGGCGAGCGGTCCAGCCGCGCCTGCCCGCGGCAGCTTTTGCGCAAGCACTCATGCGCGCCGATGTCAGCGCACGCATCGTGCGTGACGGCTCGTTTGTTCGCCTGAAAGAGCACGTAGCGAAGGTGAGCCCCCAGGAAGAGGCCGCATGGCAACGCATCAAGCCACTACTCGCTGGCGACGAACGCTTCCGTCCGCCTCGGGTACGCGACATCGCACAGCAGCTAGGCCAGCCCGAAAAGGAGACTCGGCAGTGGCTGAAGTCCGCCGCGCGACGTGGCCTCGCGGATGAAGTCGCCCACGACCACTTCTTCCTGCGCGACGCGGTGAACGAGATGGTGCAGATCGCAGCGGATATCGCGGCGCAGGCGCCCGACGGCCGCTTCACCGCCGCGCAGTTTCGCGACCGGCTCGATAACGGGCGCAAGGTGGCGATCCAGATCCTCGAATTCTTCGACAGGCAGGGTGTTATGCTCAACCGCGGCACGCTGCGCAGTATGCGCACCGACTACCTCGACCTGTACGCATCACCGTCGGGTTAGCACGTTTCCCTGGAAGAGCATCGTCCCCGGTGGGGCGTCCGGACTTCAAATCCGGGTGAGGCAGCCAGACTGTTTCGGGTGGGTTCGACTCCCATGCTCTTCCGCCACCACGGGCTCAAGCCACGACAACACCTGGCGCACCCTCGGCGACGCGGCCAACGATGCTTGCACGCGGGTAACCCGCGCCTTCGATCATGTCGCGGATAGCTTCCGCGCGATCGGCCTTGCACGACACCAGCAAGCCGCCGGAGGTCTGCGGATCGGCGAGCAGGTCCCGGCGCCACTCGGGGAAGCCTTCTGGCAACACCACGCCCTCGCCGTAGCTCGCCCAGTTGCGCTTCGATGCACCCGTAACGAAGCCCGTCCGAACCAGGGCCTCCGCCTGCACGAGCAGGGGTACGCGTGATGCCTCGATGTGCAGGCTGGCGCCGCTGGCACGAGCCATTTCCATCGCATGGCCGAGAAGACCGAAGCCGGTCACGTCCGTGATGGCGTGCACATCGGCATCCTGCGCGAGTTCGTGACCGACACGATTGAGCAGCGTCGTCGAGGCGATCATTTCATCATAGGCCTCTACCGGGAGCGCGCTCTTCTTGAATGCCGCCGAGTAGATGCCCACGCCGATGCCCTTGGTCAGGATCAGCGCATCGCCCGGGCGAGCGCCCGCGTTACGGCGCACTTCGCCCGGCGCGCTAAGACCGATCGCTGCAAGTCCGTAGATAGGCTCCGCGGAGTCAATGGAATGACCGCCCGCCACGGGAATGCCCGCCTCCGCGCAGATCGATTCACCCCCTGCAAGGATCTGGCGAACCGCATCGACATCGAGCTTGCCCAGCGGCATGCCCAGGATCGCCAGCGCCATGATCGGCTTGCCGCCCATTGCATAGACGTCGGAAAGCGCGTTGGCGGCGGCGATCCGGCCGAACTGGTAGGGGTCGTCCACGATCGGCATGAAGAAATCGGTGGTGGCGATGACGCACGTGCGCTCATCGACCTGCCACACCGCCGCGTCATCGCTGGATTCGTTGCCCACCAGGAGCTGAGCGAACGGCATGGAGGGCGCCTTGCGGGCCAGCAAATCCTGCAGGACGGCAGGAGCCAGCTTGCAGCCACAACCGCCACCATGGGCAAGTTCCGTCAAACGAGGAGCATTCATGGGCATATCCCTACAAATCAGCGATAGCGCGGACGATGCGGTGTGGTGCAGCATAGCGATGGTCGCCGGAGAGGGGAAAGCCTTGGACGTCGCATCGCATAGAAACAACGGTATCCGTTGGGCTGTCTTCGCGCTGCTGGTCATCGGCGGCCTGCTCTACGTGAAGTGGTATCCCTACTACGGTCGCGCTTTCGACGCGGCCACCAACCACAGCATCGGCCACTCCATCCTGATGGGCGACGCGGCATCCCCGCCCGCGCCCTCATGGGATGCCGCGCTCGGCTACGCCTTCGCCTATGGCAAGGCGATCTGGAAGGCCATGGTGCTTGGCCTGCTCCTGGGCTCCGCGATCCAGGCACTCCTGCCATCGAATGCGATCCAGCGCCTCCTCGGAAGCACGGGAATCGGCGGCACCGTGGCGGGAGCGCTACTCGGCGTGCCCGGCATGATGTGCACGTGCTGCGCTGCGCCCGTCGTCGCCGGCCTGCGCAGGCAACAGGCAGCGCCAGGCGCATCGGTCGCGTTCTGGCTGAGCAACACCATGCTCAACCCCGCCACGCTGGTGTTCACCGGCTTCGTGCTGGGGTGGCAGTGGACGGGCCTGCGTATCGCCGTCGCCATTCCCATGGTCTTCGGCCTCGGCTGGCTGGCCAACCGCATGGCCGGCCCAGCGGCTGCCGTGCCCATGGAGGCCATCGAACCGTCCGAGTCGCGCTCGGCGGCGGACATCGCGCTGCGCTGGCTCACCCTTTTCCTGCAGATGACCGTGCGGCTGATCCCCGAATACATCGTGATCGTGCTGGCGCTGGGCGCCGCGCGCGCGTGGCTGTTTCCGCATGTTGGCGCGGATATCGGTAACCAGTGGTACTGGATCGCGGCCCTGGCGGTCGCGGGCATGCTGTTCGTCATTCCCACCGCGGGCGAAGTGCCCATCGTGCAGGCCATGCTTTCGCTGGGTCTGGGCATCGGCCCCGCCGCCGCCTTGCTCGTGACACTCCCGCCGGTGAGCCTGCCGTCGCTGGCCATGCTGGGGCGTTCGCTGCCATGGCGGCTACTCGTCGCACTGGCCCTGGCCGTGGTGGCCTTCGGCATCACCGCCGCAGCGCTGGCCCTGGCCCTGCACCTGTAGGAGCGCGCTTGCGCGCGATCGCGCGCAAGCGCGCTCCTACAAGGGCCTCACGCGGCCCGGCGTACGATTTCACAAGCCCGACGGGGCTGCGCCTGTTAAACCACGCGCTTTCCCAACGCTACCTTTCACGGAGAGAGCCATGTCCAGCACCCACCTCGACGCCGATTTCATCGCCCACCAGAAAGCCCGCCTCGTCACGCTGCGCGCCCAGCTGGTTTCGGTCGGAAACGCCGTCGGTCGCGATGAGCAAACCTGGCAAGGCGCCGCCGGCGGCGAGCCGCAGGATGAGGGCGACGACGGCCAGCGGTTCGCCCAGCAGGAGAACGACGAGGCCGTCCTGAGCCACAGCGAAGGCCGTGTCGCGGCGATCGATCGCGCCCTCGAAAAAATCCAGGAAGGCACCTACGGCTTCTCCGACGAAAGCGATGAGCCCATCCCCCGCGCCCGCCTCGAAGCGGTCCCGGAGAGCATCTACACGATCGACGAAAGCGAAGCCCGCGAGCTGAACGCACGCCGCGGCCTGTAACGCCCCTCAAACCGGGTAAACCTGGGGCAACCCCAGGGCAAACCCCCAACCATAGGCCGTATCCCGGCCTATGGGAACCCCTTTTGGCCATTCAGTGTTCGCCACGGGAAACGCTATGTTTCCATCGTGGCGAATACTTCTCGTATGCACGTCTAGACATATAGACGTCTATTCGATATTCCTTGGTGACGCCTGACGCATCGCAACATGAGCGATGCCCTCACCCGCGCCATCCTGGATACCAAGGGGAAGTTGTTTTGAAGCCATATGCCGTCCTGTCCGCCCGCAGCCGCCTGTTCGTTGCGGTGGTAACTATCCTTGGCGCCACCCACGCTAACGCGCAGTCAACGACGGGCTCGATCACGGGACAGGCACCCGTGGATGCCGGTGAAACCGTGCTGATCCAGGGCGACTCGGGCCTCAGCCGCGAGGTACCCGTCGATGACAAGGGCCGTTATGTCGCAGGCCAGCTCCCGCTCGGCACGTATACGGTCACGCTCCGAAAAGCGGGCAACGATGTGCAGAAGCGCAGCGGCGTGACCCTGCGCGTAGGCGCCGCGGTGGATATCTCATTCGCCGCCCAGGCAGCACAGACACTCGATTCGGTCACCGTAACGCAAAATGCATTGCCCTCCATCGACGTCACCGCGGTCGACTCCCGGAGCGTCATCACCGCCGACCAGCTCGCCAAGCTGCCGCTCGCCCGGAATGCCGACGAAGTCGCGCGCCTCGCCCCCGGCGTGGTTGGCAATGGCGGTGGCTACACCGGCCCCACGGGCCAGCGCCTGAATAGCTTCGGCGGCTCGGCGGCCAGCGAAAATGCGTATTACATCAACGGCTATAACGTCACCGACCCGCAGCGCGGCATGGGCGGCATCTCCCTGCCCTACGGCGCGATCGACCAGCAGGAAGTGTATACGGGCGGTTACAGCGCGCAGTACGGCCGATCGGATGGCGGCGTCATCAACCAGGTAGGCAAACGCGGCTCCAACGAGTGGCATTACGGCGCCCAGATCTTGTGGGAACCCGACTTCGCCCGCGCCGACAGCGTCAACACGTTCTACACCAATGGCCTTCCCGCGTCGCCCGTCGCTGGCTCGCTGTACAAGCCGAACCGACAGAACCGCGACTGGGTCACGACCGTCAGCAGCTACGTCGGCGGCCCGCTGATCAAGGACAAGCTGTTCTTCTTCCTCGCAGGTGAATTCGAGCGCGAGCAGGCGGATACGCACAATGCCGTCGATAACGTGAGCCCCGACGTCCATTCCCGTTACGATTCGCCGCGCTGGTACGGCAAGGTGGACTGGAACATCACCGACAGCAACATCATCGAAGTCACCGGCGCCTCCAGCAAGCGGGAAACCCAGGGCACGGTCTACGACTATGACTACAACGCACTGCAACGCGGCGAACGCATCGGCAGCAGCGACGACATCAAGACCGGCGGCGACCTGTGGTCGGCGAAGTACACCGGTTACATCACCGACAACCTGACGGTCTCGGCGCTGTACGGCAAAATGAAGCTCGACCAGTACGACCAGCCCGGCGCGTACGATGGTTCGCTCACCTACGCCGATGGGCTGATCAACCAGAACCCAGCCCTCAATCGCGGCACGCCCATAGGCAACAACCAGACGGTGCAGACCGTCTACAACCCAGGCCGAAGCACGCGCAGTAACAACACACGCCTGGATATCACCTACGTCCTCGGCGATCACACGCTGAGCGCGGGCATCGACAACCAGACCACGCAGGCGCTGGACCAGGGCTCTACCGCCTCGGCGGACGGTTATTACTGGAGTTACGGCAAAGCCGATCCGAACGTGCCCATTTCCACCGGCCTCGGCGTGCCGGCGACCGGCGGCATCGTCAACGGCCAGCAAGGCTACTACGTGGTCCGCCATGTCGTAAGCTCACTGGCCAGCGTGCGCGCCACGCAGCGTGCGCAGTACGTGGAAGACAAGTGGCAGGTCAGCGACCAGTGGCTGCTCTCGCTCGGCTTGCGCAACGACCAGTTCGAGAACTTCAACCGCGATGGCGAATCCTACGTGAGCCAGCACCGACCGCAGTGGGCGCCGCGCCTCGGGTTCAGCTGGGACGTGAATGGCGACGCGAGCTTCAAGGTGTACGGCAATGCCGGCCGCTACTATCTCGGCCTGCCGCTCAACCCGGGCCTGAACGCTGCCGGCGCCTCGCTGAGCACATCGCAGTACTTCACCTACGGCGGTATCGATTCACAGGGCCTGCCAACGGGCCTCACCGCCTTCTCCGCCCCGGTGTCGTCGAATAATTACTACGGCGTGCTACCTGACGCACGCACGGTCACCGCAAAGAACCTCAAATCCGAATACCAGGACGAGTTCATCCTCGGCTTCCAGAAGACCGCCGGCGCCAACTGGGTTTACGGTGCCAAGGCCACCCAGCGCATCCTGCGCAGCGCGATCGACGACTACTGCGATGTCGGCAGGATCACGGCGAAGGCCGCGGCACTGGGCTACGACGTCACATCGACCAACAGCTGCTATCTGTTCAACCCGGGCCGGGCGAACACATTCAACCTGATCGATACGAGCGGCAACGTCGTGAGCGTGCCGCTCAGCAACCAGGAAATCGGCTTCCAGGGCCTCAAACGCCGCTACTACTCACTGGAAGGCTTCCTCGAGCACCCGTTCGACGGCACGTGGTACGCCAAGCTGGACTACGTGTTTTCGCGCAGCTACGGCAACACCGAGGGCCAGCTGCGTTCGGACCTGCAGCAGACGGCCGCCTCCACCAGCGAAGACTGGGATAACAGCTACATCATGGAGAACACCAACGGGCCGACGAACAACGACCACCGCCACCAGCTCAAGCTCTACGGCTACTACCAGATCACACCGGAGTGGCTGGTGTCCGCCAACCTGAGCCTCGTGTCTGGCGCCCCCAAGACCTGCCTGGGCTTCTATGGCCCGGACCTCACGGACCCGGCGGGTTATGGCAGCGCGTACCACTACTGCGATGGCAAGGCTTCACCGCCGGGCTCGCATGGCCGCCTGCCCTGGGTTCGCCAGCTCGATGTCGGCACGACGTACCGCCCGGCCTTCGCCGACGGCAAGCTCGCCTTCACCGCCAGCATCTTCAACCTCGCCAACGAGCAGCGGCCACTCAACATCTACCCATACTCGCAGACGGACCCTGGCGTGGCCGATCCGCAGTACGGCCAGGCCCAGGTCCGGCAGCTTCCGCGCTATGCGCGCTTCGGGGTCAGTTACGACTTCTAAGCCGAAGGTCATGGTTGACTACACGTGTCGTCAGTCGATAGATTGCCTACACTTGTAGTCAGCCAGCAGGTCGCGCCGTGTCACTTCGATGCTTACTGGGGGCGCTCTGCCTCATCGCGGCCACCGGATCAGCGGATGCCGCGGAAACGTGGATTATCCGCACCGACCTCTGGGGAAATCCCGCGTTCGCGACGGCCACGCTGGCTATCGATGGCACCCACATTCGCGGCGACATCGACGGCGATCGCGTTGAAGGCTCTGCCAAGGGCGCCGACTGGCAACTCGCTGCCACCGACGCGCAAGGCCATGTTTCACGCTACGCCGTGAGAACGGTGGCCGGGAAATTCGCTGGCACCGCGGATCTGCCTGACCCGAACAACGCCTCAGTCCTGGCAAGGCACAACGTGACCGCCTGGCGCGTGCCCGACCGGCGCGGCGGCGCGCAAATCGTCAACTACACCCCCGTCGATTACTCCAACACATGGAACGCAGATCGGCCCGCGGTGCTCGTCGTCTGGCCGGGCGATACGATCCACACGACGACGCTCGACTCCGGCGGCGTCGACGAGCACGGCAAAACGCGCGCGCTGTTCGGCAACCCGCAGACCGGGCCGTTCTTCATCGCCGGTGCGGTGCCGGGCGATACGCTAGTCGTCCACATCCGACGCCTCATGCCAAACCGTCATTACGCTGACAGCCTCGATACGATCGTCGGCCGCGCACTGACTACGCCGCTCGTGGCGCAGGCGGAATCCCTGGGTAAGCCTGTGCGCTGGATACTTGACCGCAAGACCTTCCGCGCAAGGCCGGAAGGCGCAACGGGTGCTTTGGCTCACTACAGCGTACCGATGAAGCCCATGCTCGGCGGCCTCGCCGTGGCACCGGGTTTCGGCATGCCACCGATCTCCACGGGCGACACAGGCCGCAACGGCGGCAACATGGATTTCAATGAAGTCGTTGCAGGAAATACGGTCTATCTGCCCGTACAACAGCCTGGCGCCCTGCTCTACTTCGGCGATGCCCACGCCCTCCAGGGTGATGGTGAAACCTCCCAGTACGCGCTGGAGACATCCATGGATGTCACGCTGACGGTCGACGTCATCAAGGGGAGAAGCATCACGATGCCACGCGTGGAATCACCCGATGAGCTTATGGTGCTCGGTCAGGCAGGCTCCCTGGATGAAGCACTAAAGGCGGCTAGCGGCGGCATGATCCAGTGGTTGCAGCAGGATTATGGCCTCACGCTTTCGCAGGCGGCGCAGGTGCTGGGCACGGCCATGCGTTACAGCGTACCCAACCTCGCCGGCCGAAGCGTCGGTGTAGCCGCGCGCATCAGCAAATCACTCCTGCCGCCTCGGCGCATCACGAATCATGACGCCCGCGACGACGGATGAAAGGATCGCCAGTGCTGCCGAGAGGAGCATGACCTCGCGAAAACCCGCAACGAAGGACGCATCGACGACCTGCCGCGCCGCCTCTGCCCCAGGCGGCAGTTCGATGCCGGCAAGCCTCGCCCGCTGGGCGAGGATGGCCTCAACGGAGGCACGCGGCAGATGCATGCTGGCCAGACGGGCCTGAAGCGCCACATCGAAACCATGCGTGAGCACGACGCCGAAGACCGCGATTGCAATGAGACCGGCCACGCGTGACACGGCATTGTTGACGCCCGAGGCCGTGCCCGCATGCGCGGGATCGAGCGCATTCATCACCGTCGTCGTGAGCGGCGCGATGGTGATGCTCATGCCAAAACCGAGCACCACGGACGCCGGGAAGAAAGTGGCCCAGTACGAACCACCTACGCCCGGCAGCGCGTATAACGCGAAGCCAGCCGCCGCCACCGCCGGCCCGACCACGAGCGGCAGGCGCGCACCCACCACATCAACCAGGCGGCCAGCGAACCGCGATAGCGCGAACATGATGGCGACGAAGGGGAGCAGCGACGCACCCGCCGCCGTCGCGCCATAGCCCTGCACCTGGATCAGGTTCAGCGGCACGAAGAACATGCTGCCACCCAGCGAGGCATAGAGCAGGAAGGTCAGCAGGTTGGCGCCCGTGAAGTTCCGATCCCGAAAGTGTTCCAGCGGCAACATGGGCGCCGCGGCGCGACGCTCGATGACGAGGAAGACGACCAGCGCACAAAGCCCGCCGATGCCCGCCACCAACACCGCGAGCGCGCCCCAGCCAAGCAACGGCGCCTCGATCAGCGCGTACACCACGCCGGCTAGTCCGAGCGTCGCCAGCACGGCACCTGCCACATCGATACGCCCCGCGTCCGCGCCCCGGCTTTCCGGCACGCGCCACTGACAGATCACGACCAGCGCCACGCCTAACGGCAGGTTGATCAGGAAGGCCCAATGCCAGGACAGGTGTTCGACGAGGAACCCACCCAGCACGGGACCGATCGCGGCCGTCACGCCACTGAAGGCCGACCACGTCCCGATCGCCCGGCCGCGACTCGACTTCGGATACGCAGACGTAATAAGCGAAAGACTGCCCGGCACGAGCAGCGCGGCACCCAGCCCTTGCACGCCACGTGCAACGATCAACGTAGCGATTCCCGGTGCGGCGGCGCACGCCAACGATGCCAGCGTGAAAATGACCGCACCCATGGCGAACGCGCGGCGACGGCCGAAGCGGTCGCCAAGCACCCCACCCACGAGCAGCAGTGCCGATACCAGCAATGCGTAGGACTCGATGACCCATTGTCCGTCCGCCGCGGTGGCGCTCATGGCGCGCTGGATGGCAGGCAGCGCGACGTTCACGATGGTGCCGTCGGCAAAGGCCATGCCCGACCCAAGGATGGCCGCTACCAGGGTCCAACGCCGCGCGCCTTCGCTGCACGCCTCGGCGACATCGCCAGGTTCGATCGAGGGAGCTGTCGTCATCCGCCGAGCTTAGTACCACGGCTACGCGCCGCCTTGGACGTGACGCACCCACCCGGAGCGCTTGTGAGTAAGCCTTAAGTGACCCATGTACAGATCAGTCACTTATTTGCCCCTCAACCGCTCCTCCTGTATAGGTGGATGATGAACGACGTACTTGCGACCGAAACCCAGACCCCCGGCATCCGCGACCAGATCATCGATGCCGCCGACGCCCATTTCAGCCGCTATGGCTATGCCAAGACGACCATGGCCGATCTCGCCCGGGCCATCGGTTTTTCGAAAGCTTACCTGTACAAGTTCTTTGACTCGAAACAAGCCATTGGCGAAGCTATCTGCAGTAAAACCTTAGCATCTCAGTACACCGCGATCGCCAAGGCGGTCGAAGCGGCTCCCACACCCAACGAGAAGGTGCGGGCCCTGCTGCGCACGGCCGTCGAGGTATGCCTGGCGCAGTTCTTCAACGACCGGCAGCTCTACGACATCGTGGCGCATTCCCGCGCCGAAGGCTGGACAAGCTCTGAGAAGCATATCGCGCAAGTCTATGATTTGCTTTCGAATGTTATTCAGGAGGGGCGCACCCAAGGCGCGTTCGAGCGGAAGACACCGCTGGAAGAGGTGTGCCGCGGCATCTGGCTGGCCGCGCTCCCACTGGCCGACCCGGTCATGCTCCAGCACAACCTGGACCTCGTCGAAGACGGCCTGCCAGCCGTCACCAGCCTGATCCTCCGCAGCCTCGCTCCCTAACGCAAGCTCCCTGCCGCCTGGCCGGGACGGTCGAAAAATAATCTTCGAGTGACCACTTGCCATTTTGGTCACTCGACACCACGATGTGGTTTTCCCCGCTCCGGAAAGCCGTCATGCATGCCCGCACTCTCCCGCTCACCCTGGCCCTCGTCGGCGGCACGGCGCTTGCCCTAGCGCTAAGTGCCTGCTCCCGCAGCGAGGCCGATCCCCGCAGCACCGCACCACTCGTCCGCACGGCCACGCTCCAGGCTACGCAAGCTGGAGAAAGCAGCTTCTCAGGCGTCGTCTCCGCCCGCGTGCAAAGCAATCTCGGCTTCCGCGTTCCGGGGAAGATCGTCGAACGTCTTGTGGACGCCGGCCAGACCGTCACCAAGGGCCAGGCGCTCATGCGCATCGACCGCACGGACCTCGCCCTTGCCGACACAGCCTCGGTGAGCCAGCTCGAGGCGGCCCGCGCCCAGGCGATCCAGACGGCGGCCGACGAGAAGCGCTTCCGTGGCCTGGTCGGCCGCGGCGCCGTCTCCGCATCCGCCTACGACCAGGCCAAGGCCGCCTCCGACGCGGCGGCAGCACGCCTGCGCGCCGCACAGGCCCAGGCCGCCGTGACCGCCAACGAAGCCGGCTATTCGGTCCTCCTTGCCGATGCCGACGGCACCGTCGTCGACACCCTGGCCGAACCGGGCCAGGTGGTCACCGCGGGCCAGGTGGTAGTGCGCCTCGCCCACGCTGGGCCGCGGGAAGCACTGGTATCGCTTCCCGAGACGCTCCGCCCCGCGCTGGGTTCGACGGCGCAAGCCACGCTGTACGGCAACGATGGCGCCCACGTCGCAGCCCATCTCCGCCTGCTCTCGGATGCTGCCGATCCGCTCACGCGAACGTTCGAAGCCCGCTATACGCTGGATGGCGATGCCGCCGGCGCGCCGCTTGGCGCCACCGTGGTCATCCACGTGCCGACACCCGGCGCCGCTCCCGCTTCCATACCGCTCGCCGCCGTTTTCGATCGCGGCAAGGGTCCTGGCGTCTGGGTGATCCAGGCAGGTGGATCCACGGTCGCGTGGCACGCGGTCACCCTCGGTGCCGTCGGCGATGAAACGGTGGCGATCACCGGCGGCCTCCTGCCCGGCGAGCGCTTTGTCGCCCTGGGTGCCCATCAGCTGCACGACGGCGAGCAGGTGCGTACGAGCCTGCCGGCGGGAGTGCAGCCATGAGCGGGTTCAATCTTTCCGCACTCGCGGTCCGCGAGCGCGCCGTCACACTGTTCCTCATCATCGCCGTGTCGTTCGCCGGCCTGTTTGCCTTCGTGCACCTGGGCCGCGCCGAGGACCCGGCCTTCACGATCAAGGTGATGACCATCACGACCGTGTGGCCTGGCGCGACCGCGCAGGAGATGCAGGACCAGGTGGCGGAGCCCCTCGAAAAACGCCTGCAGGAACTCACGTGGTACGACCGCAGCGAGACGTTCACCCGTCCCGGCGTGGCGCTGACCACGCTGACGCTGCGTGACGACACCCCGCCACGGGAAGTACCCGAGGAGTTCTACCAGGCGCGCAAGAAGCTCGGCGATGAAGCGGCGAAGCTGCCCCCTGGCGTCATCGGGCCGCTGATCAACGACGAGTACGCCGATGTCACCTTCGCGCTTTACGCACTAAAGGCCCGCGGCGAGCCGCAGCGCCTGCTCGTGCGCGAAGCCGAATCGCTTCGCCAGCAACTGCTGCACGTGCCCGGCGTGAAGAAGGTGAACATCATCGGGGAACGGCCGGAGAAGATCTTCGTCGAGTTCTCGCACGAGCGGCTCGCGACGCTGGGCATTGCGCCCACCACGGTCTTCGATGCCCTGAACAAACAAAACGTCCTCACGGCGGCCGGCTCGATCGACACGGCTGGGCCACAGGTGGTGATTCGCCTCGATGGCGCCTTCGACGACCTGAAGGCCATCGAGCAAACCCCGGTCATCGCCAACGGCAAGACCCTCCGTCTCGCGGACATCGCCACGGTACGCCGCGGCTACGAAGACCCGGCGACTTTCCTGGTCCGCAACGACGGCGAACCCTCGCTGCTGCTTGGCGTGGTGATGCGCGAACGCTACAACGGCCTGGAGCTCGGCAAGTCACTCGAAAAGGAAGCGGCGACGATCTCCCACGACCTGCCGCTCGGCCTCTCGTTCACCAAGGTCACCGACCAAGCCGTGAACATCGCGGAGGCCTATGACGAATTCATGCTGAAGTTCTTCGTGGCGCTTGCGGTCGTCATCGCTGTCAGCCTCGTCAGCCTGGGGTTCCGCGTCGGCTTGGTGGTAGCGGCAGCCGTACCGCTGACGCTCGCCGGCGTGTTCATCATCATGCTGGTCACCGGGCGCGACTTCGACCGCATCACCCTGGGCGCACTCATCCTGTCGCTAGGCCTCCTGGTCGACGACGCGATCATCGTGATCGAAACGATTGTCGTGAAGATGGAGGAAGGCAAGGATCGCGTCACGGCGGCCACCTATTCGTGGGGCCACACGGCGGCACCGATGCTCGCCGGTACCCTCGTCACGGCGATCGGCCTCATGCCCGTCGGCTTTGCGCAGTCCACTGCGGGTGAGTACGCGGGAAATATCTTCTGGGTGGTGATGTTCTCGCTGCTCACCTCGTGGTTCGTCGCCGTCATCTTCACCCCGTACCTTGGCGTGAAGATGCTGCCGAAGATCGCCCCCGTGGCAGGCGGCCATGCGGCCATTTACGGCACGCCGCGCTATCAGGCGTTCCGCAGGCTTATCGCGTTCGTCGTCCGGCGCAAGCTGGCCGTCGCCCTGGCCGTCATCGGGCTCTTCGTGGTCGCCGTGTTCGGCATGGGTTTCGTGCGGCAGCAGTTCTTCCCGATCTCCGATCGCCCCGAGGTGCTGGTGGAGGTGCAGATGCCGGAAGGCACTGCGATCGACGCCACCACGAAAGCCACGGCCAAGGTGGAGACCTGGCTGCGCAAGCAGCCGGAAGCGAAAATCGTCACCACCTACATCGGCCAGGGCGCGCCACGCTTCTTCCTGGCGATGGCGCCGGAGCTGCCGGATCCGTCTTTCGCCAAGATCGTCGTGCTGACGAAGGACGAAAAGGCGCGCGAAGCGCTGAAGCTACGCGTCCGCCAGGCGGTGCAGGATGGCCTGGCCCCCGAGGCGCGGGTGCGCGCCACCCAGATCGTGTTCGGACCGCCCTCCCCGTTCCCCGTGGCGTTCCGCGTCTCCGGCCCGGACGAAAGCAAGGTCCGTGAACTGGCCGGTCAGGTTCGCGACGTGATGCAGAAGAACAGCGCGATGCGCACGGTAAACACCGATTGGGACGAACGTGTGCCGACCGTGCACTTCGTGCTGGACCAGGACCGCCTGCAGGCCATCGGCCTGACCACCCACGACGCAGCGAACCAGATGCAGTTCCTGCTGACCGGCATCACCGTGACCAGCGTGCGCGAAGATATCCGCTCCGTGGACGTCGTCGCCCGCAGCGCCGGCCCCACGCGACTGGACCCTGCCCACCTGGGTGCATTCACGCTCGTCGGCAGCGCTGGCCAGCGCGTACCGCTCGACCAGCTCGGCCACGCCGAAACGCGCATGGAGGATCCCATCCTGCGCCGGCGCGACCGTATGCCCACTATCACGGTGCGCGGCGATATCGATGAACGGTTCCAGCCGCCCGACATTTCCATGCAGGTCATCGCGCAGCTGAAGCCGCTGATGGATGCGTTGCCGGCAGGCTACGCGATCGACACGGCGGGCGCGCTGGAAGAAGCGGGCAAGGCGAACAAGGCGCTCGCCGCCGTGTTCCCGCTGATGCTGCTCCTGATGATGATCGTGATCGTCTTCGAGGTGCGTTCAATCTCGGGCATGCTGATGATACTGGCCACCGCACCGCTCGCCCTCGTGGGTGTCGTGCCCACGCTGCTGCTGTTCCACCAGCCGTTCGGGTTCAACGCCATCCTCGGCCTGATTGGCCTGGCCGGCATCATCATGCGCAATACGCTGATCCTGATCGGCCAGATCCACACCAACCAGCGCGAAGGGCTCGACCCTTATCACGCCGTGGTGGAGGCAACGGTGCAGCGCTCGCGGCCGGTGATCCTGACGGCGCTGGCGGCGGTCCTAGCCTTCATCCCGCTCACGTTCTCGGTGTTCTGGGGCTCGCTGGCCTTCACCCTGATCGGCGGCACCATCGGTGGCACGGTGCTGACGCTGCTGTTCCTGCCGGCGCTGTATGCGCTCTGGTACCGCATCAAGCCAGCGGCCATGTAGGAGCGCGCTTGCGCGCGATGGGTGCTTGCGGCAAGGCCCATCGCGATCAAGCTCGCTCCTACAACGGCGCGGAACTTAACCGGCGACGAGGTTTACCGAGGCCTCGGCGGTGAGCGAGAGGAAGGTGAAGGTCTCCTGCAGGTACAGCGTGACGGACTTCGCATCGTGGGAGTCGTAGCCGATGGAGACATCCTGGCCGAGGTGTAGCTCGTAGTCGCCGCCTCGGGCGGAGATGAGCAAGCCGCCTTCAATGGCCGGCGCCCAGACGATGGCGCCATTGAGCATGCCGTAGAGTTCGCGATAGACGGGGTAGCCTTCGTCGGTAGCCCCGTTCATCGCTGCATAGGCCTTCGCGCCCAGCGCCAGGCGGTACGGGCCGTTCACACCGGCGAGGCGTAGCTCGCTCAGGGCCTTGGCCACGGCACGCGGATATGCCGCGATATCGGCCGGCAACGCGATCTTTTTGTTGTCCGTCGCCTGGCGGATGCCCGTGATGCCGGCGTCCGCATAGCCGTCGATCACCGCGCGGTCCTCCGCGAACGCCAGCTTGCGCGCCGCATCCTTCAGCGGCTGTAGGTCGGGATCGTTCGAGCCGCGGGCCACGCCGTCGATTTCCTCGCGCGACAACACGAAGGGCACGCGCAATTCGACCAGCGGCGCGACCTGCCGCTGCAACGCGCGAACGCCCTGGTCCGGCGCGGCAATCTCGCGCACATGGCCGGTTGGCACGCCGCCATGATCGTAGCCACGCGGGCCAATCACATCGACGAGGCGGCGCGCGGCCATGTATTCCTTCAGCGTGCGCGTGGCTTCTTCGTCGATCTGCTTCCAGGCGCCGCCGCTGACCGGGGCGAGTTCGCGAAACAGGTTACCCATGGTGGTTCTCCAATGTGATCGCACCGATGCCGAGTGAACCGTCACCTGACGGTGTCGCGGCATCGGGAAGAGCGCTCGTGCCCGACGCCGAGCCCGTGACCTGCGGGGCCTCGGGGATGTTGCCGAGGAAACTGGCCGAGGGTACGAAGAACAGGCAGCCGGTGGTCGCCACGCTGAAATCGAGCAATCGGTCGTAGTTACCGGGCGGCAACCCGACGAACATGTTGTTGAGCATTTTTTCGGTACGCGACGGCGAGCGCGCGTAGCCGATGAAATAGGTACCGAACTCGCCCTTGCCCACATCACCAAAGGGCATGTTGTCGCGAACGATATCCAGCTCCTGGCCATCCTCCTCGATACTGGTGAGGACGTTGTGTGCATACGACGGCTTGGCCGCGTCATCGAGTTCGATATCGGAAAGCTTGTGCCTTCCGATGATCTTCTCCTGCGCCTCGACCGGCACCTCGTTCCAGCGCTTCAGGTCGTGCAGGTACTTCTGCACGATCACATAGCTGCCGCCGGTGAAGTCGGCATCTTCATCCGCGATGACCGCGGCTTCGATCGCTTCGAAACCGGTGGGATTCTCGGTGCCGTCGACGAAGCCGATCAGGTCGCGATCATCGAAGTACTTGAAGCCATGGACTTCGTCCACGACCGATACAGCCCCGTCCAGCTTCGCCAGGATCTGGGTAGCCAGTTCAAAGCACAGATCCATCCGCCTGGCGCGAATATGCAGTAGCACGTCGCCAGGCGTGGACGGCGCGCGGTGCACGCCAATGATCTCGCGGAACGGATGGAGCTCCGCGGGACGCGGGCCCGAAAACAGGCGATCCCAAGCCTCGGAGCCAAAGCCCATGACACAGGACAGCTGGCCCTCCAGATCACGGAAACCGACCGCACGCAATAAACCAGCCAGGTCGCCACACAGGCCACGCACCGCGTCGGCAGCCACCGAGCCCGGATTCACCGTCAGCGTCAGGAACATGGCCGATCGCGAAAGCGTCGCCACCACCGGCTGCGGAACAGCATTTACCACGAGTTCGCTCCTTCATCGCGCAAGCCGAGAGCATCCGCCACGGCTACCGTGCGTGGCAAGTGCTACGGGCTATTCCTCGCCCACCAGGCTCACGAAACGGCGATCGGCGCCTGCGAGATCCACCGCTTGTTGCGCTCGCGCGCCGGCGGATTCCAACAGCCACATGGTGCGCAGGCGATGGGAAACGAGCACCCAATCGCCATCATCCGTCGGCGGATTGGACGTTTCCGCCACCGCTTGCAGAACCTCGCGCAAACGAACCCGCCCGGGCGACCACGCCAGCAACCCCTCGTTGGACAGGCCGGCTTCGCGAATGCCAAGCAAGGTGCACAACCGGGCCCGGGCGCTCGCTTCGGCATAGTCATCCGCACGGCGGCGCACGACGGCACCAGCCACCTCCGGGTCCACCCAATGCCCCTCTTCATCCTGCAGGACCGCGCTGGCCTGCCACGCCTCGGGCGGGCAAAGCTTCAGCGACCGATCGACGGGAATGAAGGGGTTCACTTCGGCAGGGTAGACCCGGCACGCCGTCGGCCGGCGTTCGTAGATGCCGCAGCCCATGTCATCCCGCAGGTTGGGGCACGCTCCGGCAAACGTCGCGACCAGGCTGACGATGACCCTGACCGGCAGGTGGCCGCTTTGCGCCAGGAACGATCGCCTGCGCTTGTGCCACGCCGGGCCATTCTCGGCTGGCGGATCCTCGGGCCATGGGATCGCCTCGCAAAACACCTCGACATCCCCGCCGTCATCCAGCCAGGCCGCTGCTTCCGCCATGCTGAGCGGCAGGCGTAACCCGTGGCAACACCGGCCACACATCGTGCAGGAAAAATGCAGCGTCATGGCCTGCCGCTCAGCCCTTGTCCGTCAGCCAGACACGGATCAGCGAAAGCAGCTTGTCGACATCCAGCGGCTTCGCCACATAGTCGCTCGCGCCGGCCTGCATCACCTGCTGCTGGTCGTCAGGCATGGCCTTCGCGGTCAGCGCAATGATCGGCAACTTGTCCCAGCGGGCATCCTGGCGAATCCGCTGCATCGCGGTGATGCCATCCATCACCGGCATCATGATGTCCATGAGCACCAGCTCGAAGGCGCCCTGCCCGTCCCGGCCCGAGGTGGCCAGAAGATCCAGCGCCTCCTGGCCGTTGCGAGCGATGGTGACGAGACAACCATGCGGCTCCAGCACATTCATCAGCGCGAAGACATTCCGCACATCATCCTCGACAAGGAGGATCCGGCGGCCTTCGAGGACTGCATCGCGATGCAATGCGGCGCGGATCATGCCTTGTTGCGGCTCGGGCAGCTCACTCACCACCTGGTGCAGGAACAGCGAGACTTCGTCGAGCAGGCGCTCCGGCGACTTCGCTCCCTTGATGATGATCGAGCTCGAATAGCGCCGCAGGCGGTCCTCTTCCACGGGCGACAGCACGCGCCCGGTGTAAACGATCACCGGCGGGAAGGCGTGGCCCTCCTTGGCACTCAGCGTCTCGAGCAGTTCGAAACCGGACGCATCCGGCAACGACAGGTCGAGCACCATGCAATCGAAGGCTTGCGCCTGAAGGGCCGCGACACACTCGGCAGCCGTCCGCGCACCGACGGTTTCAACATCCGCCGTCGCAAGCAGGTGCCGGATCGCATCCAGCTGCACCGCATCGTCCTCAACCACCAGCACCCGGCGCGGCCGCTGCGAAAGACGAGCTTCAAGGGAATCGAGCGCCCCCGTCAGCGCATCGCGCGTCACCGGCTTGACCAGGTAGCCCACGGCGCCCAGCGAAAGGGCCGTGCGCGAATGATCGGCCGCGGAGACCACATGGATAGGGATATGTCGCGTGCGGACATCGTGCTTAAGGATATCGAGCACGTAGAGGCCCGACTGATCGGGCAAGCCCACGTCCAGGATGATCGCGTGCGGAAGCTGCTCCCGGGCCATGCTCAGGGCGTCCTGGGCCGTACGGGCGATGAGCGCGCGGAAGCCCATGTCGACCGCCTGGCCACTCACGATCTCGGCGAAGGTCGGATCGTCTTCGATCACGAGGATGAGACGCCCCTTGTCGCCCATCGGCGTGACGACGCTCGCTGGCGAGGGCGATGGCGTCGCCACGGGGCGCGGCGGTAGCGGTGCGCGTGGCGCGAGTGGTGCAGGCATCGGCGCCGGCGGCAACGGCACCGACGTGCCCACGAGCTTCGTGGCCACGGTCAGGATAAAGGTGCTGCCCTTGCCCGGCTCGCTATGCACGGTAATATCGCCACCCAGGCGGCGCGCGAGCTCAAGCGAAATCGACAACCCGAGACCGGTACCACCGTAGCGGCGGCTGATCGATCCATCGGCCTGCTGGAACGCCTCGAAGATCCGCGCCTGCTGGTCGGGTGCGATACCAATGCCGGTATCCGCCACGGTGAATGCCACCTGGCCACCGCGATCGGCACGCACGCCCAGGACCACGCCGCCGGCCTCGGTGAACTTCAGCGCGTTAGAAAGCAGGTTCTTCAGGACCTGCTCGATGCGCTGGCGATCCGTCTCGATGATCGGTGGGGTGCCCGGCTCCATCTTCACGCGGAACGACAAGCCCTTCTCCGACGCGATCGGCGATAGCAGGGCCGACAGGTCATCGAGGAGCGCCTCGGTGCGGACGGGCTCGCTGCGCACCTCGACATGGCCCGCTTCGATCTTCGACAGGTCGAGGATGTCGTTGATGAGCGAGAGCAGATCGGTGCCCGAGGTGTGGATCGTGCGGGCGAACTTCACCTGCTCCTCGGTGAGGTTGCCACCCGTATTGTCCGAGAGCAGCTTGGAGAGGATGAGCGCCGAGTTGAGCGGCGTGCGCAGCTCGTGCGACATGTTGGCAAGGAACTCGGACTTGTACTTGCTGGCCCGCTCGACTTCGCGCGCCTTGTGCTCGGTGGCAAGGTTCGCGGCGCGCAGCGCGTCACGCTGGCCCTCCAGCTGCTGCGACTGCTCCGACAGGTGCGCGTTGGTCTGTTCGAGCTCGGCCTGCTGTTCTTCCAGCTCGTGCTGCGACTCGCGCAGGGCACGGCTTTGCTCTTCCAGCTCCTCGTTCGAGACCCGCAACTCCTCCTGCTGGGTCTGCAAGGCTTCCGACTGGCGCTGGGTTTCCTCGAGAAGGCGGGTCAGTTCGGCGCGGTAGGCGGCGGAACGCAAGGCGATCGCGATGGCGGCCGAAGCCTGTTCAAGCAGGGTCACCACATCGTCATCGACCGGCTGGAAGAAGCCGAGCTCCACGACGCCCTGCGCCATGCCATCGGAGATACCGGGCGCGACGACGAGGTGACGCGGCGCGCCCTGCCCCAGGCCGGAGCCAATCGTGAAATAGCCTTCGGGAACATCGGTGACCACGATGACGCGGCTCTCGTCCACGGCGCGGCCAAGGAGGCTGCCTGCAGAGCGCAGGGTATCGCCTTCGCCATGCGCAGCCAGCCCCACCGCCCCTACGCGTTCAAAGCGGCCGTGGTTCGCAATAAATAACGCACCCGCTTCGGCGCCAACGAACCCCGCGAGGAAACCGAGGATCGCCTTGCCGAGTTCCGCAGCATCCTTATCGCCCGCCATCACGCCCGCGAGCTCAAGGCGACCCGCTTGCAGCCACGCCTCGCGCTCTCGGGCGGCCGCGTTCCTGCGGATCAGAACGGCGATGAAGATGGTCAAGGCAACGCCAAGCGCGGCGCTGGCGGCGCCGCTGGTCAGCGCCGTACCGTAAGCGGCTTCCATTTCAGCCAGGCGCTTGGCGCGCAGGTCGAACTCGACGGCGCGCATCGCGGCAAGGCGTGCACGGATGTCGTCCATCGAGGCCTTGCCGCGATCGGAGTTGACGACCGGTAGCGCGGCCTCGAGACCACGATCACGGCGAAGCTCGATCGTTTCCCGCAGCTCGGCCAGCTTGTCGTTGATGCGCACGCCCAGTTCGCGCAAGCGTGCCTGCTGGCCCGCGTCGGCTCCGAGCGAGCCGCGAATCGATTCCAGACGCGCCGGAATCATGCCGAGGGCGTTGCGGTAAGGGTCGAGGTAGCTGTCGTTGCCCGTGAGCAGATAGCCGCGCTGGCCGGTTTCCGCATCCTGGATGCTGGAGAGGATCTCGGCGAGCCCGGCCACGGTCTCCTGCGAGCGGATGACCAGGGCGTTGTCGTTACGGATGGTGCGGATATTTGCCCCGGCGACCAGGCCGCTGCAAACGAAGAAAACAATGACCAGGGCCAGGGCCAGCCACATCCGGGCATCTGCCCCGGCGCGCTTCGTGGGACGTCGGGACTTCGGCGGGAGCGTCATCGTGGCTCGGAGTGTGGTGGCAACTCCTTAGGCTACCACGCGACCGGTGGCACGCTACAGCGCGTGCCACCGGCGTTTGCGCCATGGAACTAGTTGTTGCCCTTCACCGTGAAGGCGGCGTCAGGCTTCTGGCTCAACGTGCCCAGTTCGAAGTGCTTGCGGATCTCGCTCGCCCAGATCTGAGCGATGACCTTGTACACCTCTTCGGTCGGGTGGGCCTCGTCGCTGGTCGTGGTGAGGAACGCGGCTGCCGCGTTCTTCGGTGCCGCCCCGTAACGCACCTCGATACCCTTCGGCTGCGCTCCCTTGGTGAAGCCATAGGCACCAAGGTTCTTGCACACGTGGTACATGGGCGTGAACAGATCGACCACCGCCGCCGGATTGGTTTTCGGAAAGTGGGCCTCGATTTCCTTCGCCAGCTCGTGGCCGAACTCGAACGAGCCCTTCGAGAAATCCACGATCTTGTCGGTGGCTTCCTTACCCATGAAGCGCACCGCATCCTGCGGGTCCGGCAGGTTGCCAAACAGGAACGCCGCATTGGGATCGAGCTTGATGATCTCCTGGCAGATCGCGCTGATCTGGTCCGCCACGGGCTTCATGTCCGTCGACTTACGCTCGTTGGTCACCAGGTCGTTGAGACCGAACCAGATCAGGTAGAGGCTGACGCCCGGCTCCGGTCCATACTTCTTCAGGTCGGCCTTGTAACGCTCGAACTGCTCCCGGAACGTCCCCAGGCCCACGCCATAGCGATCGGAACCGCCCATCGCGCCGCCCTCGGCGTAGTTCACGTAATAGACCGGGGCGCTATCCGGCGTACCCTGCCGGCTGTTCCTGCTCCAGCTCAGGTGCGGCAGCGCCGCCGCATCCGAGGTGGCCTTGTCCGTGACGATCAGCGGCTGGCCGCCGGCCCACTCCCAGATGAAGTCGGTCCAGTTGCGGTTGTCGCTATACCGGTTCACCTGGTTCGTGCGCATCAGGCCAAACAACGCGGCAAACGCGCCAGTGGCCGTATTACGCTTCACGCCGATATCCGACAGGCTATCGCCGAAGATGATGAGTCGCTTGATATTGGTTGTCATACCGATGCCTCCCACGCACTACTTCACATCGAACTTGCGGTTAAGGGTGGTGCCCCGGAACACGTAGGTCTTGTTGTTCGGACCTTCCAGCGCGACGTTCAGAATTTCACCCCACGGGTCCCACACCAGGCCTGTCTTGGCCCAGGCCTTCAGGCGCAGGTTCTGTGCATCGCCAGGCACATCGAGGGTGTACGACCAGCCGGCCGTCTTCTGCCCCGACTCCCACTTGCGATCGACGAGGTTGCCGTTCGCGTCGCCTTCCTTCCACGTCACCTCGGCCTTCGCGACGTAGCCGCCACTGTGTTCGAAGCGCACGAAGCCGTTGGGATAGCGAACGCACTGGGTCTCGGTGTAATCGGTGGGGAAACCCATCGTGGCGAAGCGGTTGTCCTTCAGGAAGGCAACCTGATAAGCGACGGGCAGGCCCGGATTGTCACGGCGGTACGTCGCGCCCTTCTGGATATAAGCGCGCAGACCGTTGATGGCATCCTCGGCACCACCTTTGAACACCTCGATGGCGGTTTCAGCGCCACCACCGATGGCAACGACGCTGAAGGTCGAGTTCTTGATGATCTCGGCGTACTTGCCGGACAAGCTGCCGCCCGCGGTGACGCCGCTCGACGTCGCCTGCTCGAAGGCGCCCTTGAGGTTCGACGACGTATCGACGGAGGACGTCTCCATCTTGATCATGAGCAGGCGGCCGTAATCGACGCTGCGCACGTACGCCGGCGGGTGCGCGCCATCGAAGGCCTGGCGTGCTTCGTTCTCGGACACCGCTTCGGCGAAGACCCCGGCCGCCGAGGCCGGGACGTCCATCGTCACGGTGTAGAACACCTGCTTGAAATAGGCGACCACGACCGAGCGCTCGATATTGCTGGTGGTGTTGAGCTGCGACGAGACGTTGCCACCCGCCCATTTCGCGCTGAAGCCGAGGTCGAGCGCAGTCTGCTGCGACGAGAACGACTGCGTGATCTGCATGAACGAGCGCGCCGCATTGACGTAGCCCTCGCGGCTGGCGCCCTGGTTCCACTCCTCCAGCGCGGCGTTGACGTAGTCCTGAACAGCTGAGCCCGTAGGTACCACGGTCTTGTGTGCGTTGGGCAAGCCAGGCAGGTCGATCGACAGCACGCAGCTGTTGCGCGCCAGCGCCAGCGGCGTCGGGTGGCCTTCCATCAAGTCTTCATCGGCAAGCACGAGCGCGCCGGGAAAGATCACGCCAGCGGAGGGGCTGAGGATCGCGACCTCGGACAGGTTCTTCTTCAGGCTCGTCTTCGTCTTGGTGCAGATCACCACCGCATTCGACTGCGTGGTGCGCTCTTTGAGCGGCACGGCCTGCGTGGCGCCATCGGCCACGACACTCAGCAGCACCCTGGGGTCGTACGAAAGGCCGGCGATATAGTCACCGATACTCATGGGGAATTCCTTGACGTTGCGCGGATAGAAGTCCACTGGGTGTCCTGCCCCTTGCGGCCGTTTCCCCAATGAACGGATACAGGTGCGCTCTGCGCGCCCTGGTAGGCACTATCGCGATCGCGATGGATTCACCGTATCGGGAAAATCCCGATTTTCAGGGTCTGGATTCCCGACCCGTACGCTCTAGCCGCGCATCCCCTTGAGGATCAGGTCGATACCCGCGAGGAAGTCAGCGCGGTCGTCGTGCGTGGCGAGCTGGCCGGCCACGCTGCGTGCGAAGGGAAACGTGTCGGCATCCAGTTGCTCCCACGCCTCGGCCATACCGCCGAGAAACGCCTCCCTGTCGAGTTCGTGCGCCACGGCGTAGTGGCGATTGGCAGCGTTCTGCCCGCCCACACCGAGGATGTAGCTCAACAATGCATTCGCGGAGCCCCAGCGCGCCTTCGACGGCACACCGAGTGCCGTGACCTGCTGGCCGATGCGCTCGAAGATACGCACGGTAGGCATGTCACCCGGTGCACGCGCCAGGACGGCGCCGACCCATGGATGCTCATCCATGGTGTCGAACAAGCCAAGGGCCATGGCGCGGATACGGCTTTCCGGCGTCTTGCCGGATGCCCCGTTCTCCAGAGCGGCGGCGACCACGGCGTCGCTCGCCGCGGATAGTAGGTCCTGCTTGTCTTTCACATGCCAGTAAATGGCGCCCGCACCCGTGGCAAGCCGCTCGGAGAGCGCACGGAAGGTGAGCCCCGCCTCACCACTGGCATCCAGCAGCGCCGTGGCGGCCTCGATGATCCGCTCACGCGTCAGTGAGTCTTCCCGGCGTACGGGGGTGCGGGTGGGCTTGGGCATGGCGGCATATTGACACAAGTGGAACGCCGTTCCAAGATCAATGGAACGCCATTCCACAAGAGCCCCACTCATGACCCCACCGATCGCCATCATCGGCGCCGGCCTTGGCGGCTTGATGCTTGCCCGCGTCTTGCACGTGCACGGCATTCCCGCGACCGTCTACGAAGCGGATGCCTCCGCCTCGGCCCGCCCCCAGGGTGGCATGCTCGATATCCACGAGCGCGACGGGCAAGTGGCGCTCAAGGCTGCGGGCCTTTACGAGCCCTTCCTGAAGCTGATCCACCCCGGCGGCGAAGCGACGCGCGTCCTCGACATGGCGGGCAACCTGCTGTTCGCCCAGGCCGATGACGGCACCGGTGGGCGCCCCGAAGTCCCGCGCGGCGCGTTGCGTGACATGCTCATCGACGCACTTCCCGCTGGCACCATCGCCTGGGGCAAGAAGCTCGTGAGCGCGTCGCCACAAGGCCATGGCCGGCACACCGTGACGTTCACCGACGGGACGCAGGCAGACGTCGCGCTGCTCGTCGGCGCGGATGGTGCGTGGTCGAAAGTGCGTCCGCTGCTTTCAGAAGCACGGCCAGCCTATGCCGGGCTCGCGTTCGTCGAGACTTACCTGCACGACGCCGATGCACGCCAGCCGGCGAGCGCGCATGCCGTGGGTGGTGGTGGCATGTTTGCGGTGGCCCCGGGCAAAGGCATCATGGCCCACCGTGAGCCCGATAGCGTGCTGCACGCTTACATCGCGCTGCAACGCCCCGAGGCGTGGTTCGAAGCGATCGACTTTGCGGATACGGCGGCCGCGCGGACACGCGTGGCAGCGGAGTTCGAAGGCTGGCACGAAAGCCTGCTCGCACTGATTACAGCAAGCCAGGGTACCCCCATCCTCCGCCCGATCCACGCCCTTCCGCCTGGCAGCCGCTGGCCTCGCACGCCTGGCGTCACCCTAGTCGGTGACGCGGCACACCTGATGCCTCCGTCGGGCGAGGGTGCCAACCTCGCGATGATCGACGGCGCCGAGCTCGCACTCGCGCTCGCCAGCCACTCCGGTGATGTCGAAGCGGCGATCGCGGCCTACGAGGAAACCATGTTCCAGCGCAGTGCCGCCGCGGCCACCGATGCCGACCAGCTGCTCCGCACACTCTTCGGGCCGGACTCGCCGCAAAGCCTGATCGGCATGTTCAGCGCGTTCAGTCCCAACTGAATGGCTCGGTCAGCGCGGCGACGAGATGATCGACGAAGGCCCGCACGGTCCGCGGCAGGTAGGCGCGCGTGGCATAGACTAGGCTGATATCCAGGCTATCCGCCGCGTAACCAGGCAGTAGCGTGACGAGTTCGCCACGCTGGACCGCCGGGCCAAGGATGAAGCTCGGACCGAAGACGAGACCTGCGCCGGCGACAGCCGCGGCGGCGAGCATCTGCACGTTGTCTGCCGCCAGGCGTGTCACACCTTCGATGCGATGTGCCGTGCCATCGGCATCGCGCAGCGTCCAGTCAGCCGGCGATACGGCTTCGCTGAAGGCCAGCATCGGCAGGCCGGTGAGATCGGCGGGCGTACTGATAGCCCCCTGTGTGGCAAGAAACCGTGGCGCCGCGCACAACACCATGCGGCATGCGCCAAGACGGCGCGCGACCAACGACGAATTCGCCAGCTTGCCGATCCGGATAGCGATATCCACGGTGTCGCTGCGCACATCCTGGTAACGGTCGTCGAGGCTGACCTGCAACGCCACACCGGGATAACGGGCAAGGAACGAGGCCACGACCGGCCCCATGTGCAAGGCGCCGAACGTCACCGGCGCCGTCACCCGCAAGGTGCCGGAAATCACATCGGTATGCGCCCGCGCCTCATCGTCCGCCTCGCGCACCTCGCCAAGGATGCGTCGGCAGCGCTCGAGGTAGCGCTCACCTTCCGGGGTCAACGCCAGTTGCCGCGTCGATCGCCGCAACAGGGACACGCCCAGGGCCGATTCAAGCGCCGCCAGGTGCTTGCTGGCGTGCGACGGCGTCATCTCGTGGAGGCGCGCCGCGCCGGCGATGCTGCCGGTCCGCGCTGCGGCCTCGAACACGGCCATGCAAGTCAAGCGATCCATTCCGTCCCTTCTCGACCGAGTCTCGGTCACGTGATGCCACTAATCGTAGCGGCGTGCCGTCCATAGCATAGGAGAACCTTTCCGCCGGGACAGTCCTCCATGTCGAACCCAACCCAGCTACGCCCAATGCTCCATGCGCTGAAACAGGCAGCCGCGGAGCTGCCCGCCGCCAAGCTCAAGGTCCTGCCGGGACGCGGCCACCTGTTGCCGCTCGAGGCGCCCGCGGATGTGGCGGCGCACATCGCAGCGTGGCTGGCTATCCAGCACGGATCGAGGATCAGCGCATGAACGTACCTATCACCCTTGCGGGCATCACGGCACCCGATTCCGCCCACACGCGCAAGGCGGCCGATCTTGTCGCGCGCGTCCACAACCGCGAGATGCTCAACCACGTGCATCGCTCCTGGTGGTTTGCTGAATTCCTGGGGCGAAAGCGTGGCCTGAAATACGATCGGGAGGTGGTGTATCTCGCGGCGATCATGCACGACCTCGGCCTTACCGAAGCGTATGCCGCGGACAAGCGTTTCGAGGTGGACGGCGCGGACGCCGCGCGCGGGATCCTCCTGGCGGATGGCTACGCCGAAACGCGCGCCCAGACCGTGTGGGATGCTATCGCGCTCCACTCGAGCATCGGCATCGCCGGATACAAAGAGCCCGAGATTGCCCTGGTCCACATGGGTTCGCACCTGGATGTGCTGGGCTTCCATTACGACGAACTTACGCCCCAGGTGATCGACGATACCTTGCAGCTGTACCCGCGCGTGGGCTTCCCCGCCGCGTTCCAGGCGGCACTGGCCGAGGTGGTCCGCAAGAAGCCCATGCTGGCCGCCGGTACGGGACTGGTTGATATCGGCCACCGGCATGTACCTGGCTTCACACTACCCAATGGCTGTGACCTTCTGGAGAACACTGTGTTCGAAACGAGGCACGTCCACGCTTAGCCGGGCACCCGCAACGCGGCGTTATCATGGCCTCTGTTGAGCAGAGGCCTGCCCCATGAAACGCATTGGTTTCCTTTCCTTCGGCCATTGGACCGACTCGCCGCATTCCGCCACGCGCACTGCCACGGATGTCTTGCAGCAATCCATCGACCTGGCCGTGGCCGCGGAAGAGGTCGGCGCGGACGGTGCGTATTTCCGGGTCCACCACTTTGCGAACCAGCTTTCGTCGCCGTTCCCGTTATTGTCCGCGATCGGCGCACTGACCAGGCGCATCGAGATCGGTACCGGCGTGATCGATATGCGCTACGAGAACCCGCATTACATGCTGGAGACGGCAGGCGCGGCCGACCTCATCAGCGGCGGCCGCTTGCAGTTGGGCATCAGCCGGGGCTCGCCGGAACAAGTGATCGAGGGCTGGCGGCACTTCGGCTACGCGCCTGCCGATGGTGAAACGGACGCCGACCTGGGCCGCCGCCACGCGGAGGTGTTCCTGCAATTGCTCGAGGGCAACGGTTTCGCACAGCCGAACCCCCATCCCATGTTTCCCAACCCGCCCGGCCTGCTCCGGCCTGAGCCGCATGCGCCCGGCCTGCGAGATCGCATCTGGTGGGGTTCGGCCTCCAATGCCACCGCGGCATGGGCCGCGAAGATGGGCATGAACCTGCAAAGCTCCACGCTCAAGGCCAACGAAACGAACGAGCCGCTGCATGTGCAGCAGGCGAAGCAGATGCGCGTGTACCGGGACGCCTGGGCGGAAGCCGGCCACGCGCGCGAACCGCGTATCTCGGTGCTACGTTCGATCTTCCCGCTCATGAACGATACGGACCGCGCTTACTTCGGCCGTAGCAAGAGCAACGACCAGGTGGGCTTCATCGACAACATGGAGGCCGTGTTCGGACGGACGTATGCCGCCGAACCCGAGCAACTCGTTGCCGAGCTGGCGGCCGACCAGGCGATCGCCGACGCCGACACACTCCTGCTCGCGGTGCCCAACCAGCTGGGCGTCGATTACAACGTGCACCTGATCGAATCGATCCTCAAGCACGTCGCGCCGGCACTCGGCTGGCGCTGAATCTGATCTCGCGCAGGTTCGCCAGACCACATTGCCCCTTGCAGTAATTCTACTTACGCAAGGGGCAACGAAAGCGCGGTAATGTCATCGCGCACGATCGTTACACGCAAGACCGCCCACAGAGTCGAAACGTACAACTAGGGTTGTCATGGGGAGGACAGGCCGAGTGCCTGTCCGGGTCGTCTGGACGATGTGGTCTGACTGATGAATTCAAGCTGCCGTGCCATGGGCCTGCCACGCGTGGGCCGCCGGGTCACTGCCTGCCTGCTGGCCATCGTGCTGGGTGCAGCATCCATGCCGCTCGCCGCGCAGACGGCGAGTACGGTGACACTTCCCGACAGCACCGCTTCGCGCGTGCTCGCCTGCAGCAGTTGCCACGGGAAGCAGGGCGAAGGTAGCAAGGACGATTACTTCCCCAGGCTGGCGGGCAAGCCCGCCGGTTACCTGTACAACCAGCTCGTCGCTTTTCGCGATGGTAAGCGTAAATACGCGCCCATGAATTACCTGCTGGAGTACCTGCCGGACGCTTACCTGCAGGAGATGGCGCAGTACTTTGCGACCCAGCGAACGCCCTTCCCCAACCTGCCCAGGCCGAACGTCACGCCCCAGGTACTGGCACTCGGTGAGACACTCGCGCTGAAAGGCGATGCTTCGAGGAACATCCCCGCTTGCACGGCGTGCCACGGTGCCTCGCTGACGGGCATCTCGCCGGATATTCCCGGCTTGCTCGGGCTGCATGCGAAGTACATCAGCGCGCAGCTGGGCGCCTCACGCTTTGGTGCGCGCGTGACCGACAGCCCCAATTGCATGCAGAAGATCACCGTCCGGCTCTCCGATGCCGACATCACTGCGGTAGCCGCATGGCTCTCTGCGCAGCCGGCTCCGCTCAACCCGGCGCCCGCGACCGAGGGCTCGCTCCCGCTCGCGCTGACCTGCGAACAGGGGCACGCGCGATGAAGAGGATGGGCTCGGTGACTCGCTTAGCCTGGCTGGCCCTATCGCTGCTGGTGGCCGCGCTGCCGTGCCACGCACAAGATGCAGCGACCCTCGCACGCGGCGAGTACCTTGCCCGCGCATCGGACTGCATCGCGTGCCATACCGACCCCGGCGGCAAGCCGTTCGCGGGCGGCCGGCCCATGCTCACCCCGTTCGGCACGCTGTATTCGCCGAACATTTCCCCCGACCGTGACACAGGCATCGGCACCTGGAGTGCGGACGATTTCTACAAAATGATGCACACGGGTCGCTCGCGGACTGGCGAACTGCTCTACCCCGCCATGCCATTCGCCGCGTATACACGGATGACGCGCGCGGACGTCGACGCCATCTATGCGTACCTGCGTTCGGTACCCCCGGTACGCAAGCCGAGTCCCGCGCAGGCGCTGCGGTTTCCCTATAACGATCGCAAACTCCTGCTGGGCTGGCGAACCCTGTATTTCGACGAGGGCGAGTACAAGCCCAATACCGCGAAGTCCGTGGAGTGGAACCGCGGTGCGTACCTCGTCGAGGGCCCTGGCCACTGCTCCCTGTGCCATACGCCCATCAACTCGCTGGGTGGCAGTTCGAAAGACGCCGCCTACCAGGGTGGCCTGATCCCCATGCAAGACTGGTACGCCCCGTCGCTCACCTCGAATCGCGAGGCCGGGCTGGGCGAGTGGAGCCTGGGTGAAATCTCCGACCTTCTCCAGTCCGGCGTGTCGACGCGCGGCGCCGTCTACGGCCCGATGGCCGAGGTCGTGCACAACAGCCTGCAATACCTCTCTGACGCGGATATCCGTGCAATGGCCGTCTACCTGAAGGACCTGCCATCCACGGCTGGAAACAACAACACTGCACCGCCGCCATCCCATGCCCAGGACGCCGCCACGCTGCGCCTGGCGCCACTCGGCAAGAAGATTTACGGCGAACAGTGCGCCGTATGCCACGGGGCGCACGGTGAGGGACGGGGCAGCGACTTCCCACCATTGGCCGGCAACCCATCCATCGCCATGGACTCACCGGTGAACCCGATACGCATGGTGCTGAACGGCGGCTACCCGCCGGGCACGCAACGCAACCCGCGCCCCTACGGCATGCCGCCCTTCGCGCAGGAACTCTCCGACGTCGAAGTCGCCGCCGTCGTCACGTACATCCGCACCGCCTGGGACAACCGCGGCACGCCCGTGACGGATCGTGATGTGAACAAGCTGCGCTCCGCACCGCTCGATTAACGGTACACGCCATGGCCAACCACGAACCCAGCCCACCCACCGAGGAAGACCAGCGCGTCGACGAGATCGTGCGTAGCGGGCCGAAAGGCGCGCTCGCGGTCGCCGGCATCGCCGTGGCCATCGTCATCGCCATGTGGTTCCTCTTCTATTTCCTGGCCTTCCTCCCCCGCGGCGTCATCCACTAAACGGTGCCCCATGGTCCAACCCGCCTCCGAGTTGCACGGTTCCGCCGACGTCGCCGCGCGCATAGAGCGGCGCTGGGGATTCGCCATGCTGGGCATCGTCAGCGTGCTCGTGGCAATTACCATCTTCATGGGCTTAAGCACCGCCATGATGCCGCCCTCCCGTGTCGAGACGATCGACCCCACCACGCTTCACGTCTCTGGTGAGTTCGCCGAAGCCAACCTGGGAAGCGTCTATGAGCCAGATGGCTCGGTGACTGTCCACGTGATCGGCCAGCAGTACTCGTTCACACCGCAATGCATCGTGGTGCCCGCCGAAACACCCGTCACGTTCCGGGTCACCAGCGCCGACGTGATCCACGGCATGCTGGTCACGGGCACCAATATCAACGCCATGGTGGAGCCCGGCTTCATCGCGACCTTCAAGACCTCGTTCGACGCGCCGGGCGACCACCTGATGCCCTGCCACGAATTCTGCGGCACGGGACACGAAGGCATGTGGGCCAACGTCAGGGTCGTCGACAAGAACGCCTTCACCCGGTTGACCAGCCACGCAAGGAGGGCAACCTGTGATCTATAACAAGCGCCTCGTCCTCGCCCATTTCTGGCTCGCCTTCGCGGTCTTCGGCGCGGCGATCCTGCTGGGCGAGTGGCAGATGTTCATTCGCAGCCCCTTGCACGGCTGGCTGCGCAATGCCGACCTCTACTACCGTTCGGTGACGGCGCACGGCACCGTCATGGGCTACGTGTTCCCCACCCTGGTCGCCATGGGCTTCGGTTATGCCTTCAGCGAGCTGGCGCTGAGGCAGCCGCTGATCGGTACGCGATGGGCATGGGCGGGCTTCTACCTGATCATCGTCGGCACGTTGGGCGCCGCCATACCGGTGGGGCTCGGCCTCGATTCCGTGCTGTATACGTTCTATCCACCCATGGTGGGACACGCGTCCTATTACATCGGCGTCGTACTGGTGGTGGTGGGCTCGTGGATCTGGGTGGCGCTGATGGGCGTCAACCTCTACGCCTGGAAGCGCGCGCACCGAGGGGCTCCCGTCCCCCTGGCCATGTTCGCCACCGTAGCCGGGGCGTACCTGTGGGCGTGGACGGCCGTGGGCGCCGCGCTCGAATTGCTGTTCCAGCTGATTCCGGTGGCGCTCGGCTGGTCGTCAAGCATCAATGCCGGCCTCGCACGCGTGCTGTTTTCATGGACGTTGCACGCCATCGTCTACTTCTGGCTGATGCCGGCCTATATCGCGTTTTACACGATCGTCCCCCGCGCGATTGGCGGGCGCCTGTACAGCGACACCATGGCGCGAATTTCATTCGCTCTGTTCCTGGTATTCGCCATGCCGATCGGCATCCACCACCTGTTTGCCGACCCGCAGGTGGGCGCCGGTTTCAAGTTCCTGCATTCGGTATTCACGGCGATGGTGTCCGTGCCGACGTTATTGACGGTCTTCACCATCTGCGCGTCGGTCGAGATCGCCTCGCGCCTGCGCGGCGGCAAGGGCGCGTTCGGCTGGGTAAAGGCCCTGCCCTGGGATAACCCCCAGATGCTGGCGTTGGCATTGTCGTTCGTGATGCTCGGCTTCGGCGGTGCCGGTGGCTTGATCAACATGAGCTACCAGCTCAACTCCACCATCCACAACACGCAATGGGTCACCGCGCATTTCCACCTGATCTTTGCCGGCGCGATCGTGATCATGTACTTCGCCATTGCCTACGATCTGTGGCCGCACCTCACTGGCAGGGCCATGGGCAGCCTGCGCCTGATCCGCACGCAACTCTGGCTGTGGTTCATCGGCATGATCGTCCTGACCTTCCCCTGGCACTATGCGGGCCTGCTCGGCATGCCGCGGCGCATGGCGTTCTACGACTACACGGCACCTGGCGGCGATACGGAAGCGCTGACCGTAATCATGTCCGTCGTGGGCGGCGCCATTCTCGTCGTCTCCGCCGCGATCTTCCTTACCGTGCTTTGGCGCAACCACCGCGCGCCGCAGATCGCGCCCGAGCCTTACACCTTCAGCAAGCCCGTCCACGAGCCAGCCAACCTGCCCTGGGCATTGAACGGCCTGGGTTTGTGGGTGGGCCTGATGATCGCACTGACCCTCACCAACTACGGCTTCCCCATCGCCCAGCTCATGCGCTTGCATGAGGCTCAGGTGCCCGCGGTGTACGTGGGAGGCAAGCCATGAGCCCGGGTTCACGTCGCGCGCTGCTGCGGAGCCGGTGGTTTACCGTAAGCGTCGGCGGGACGTTCGCGCTCCTCGTGTTCTCCGTCTTCGTTGGCTTCGTATGGCTGCCGTCCGCGCAAAATGATGCGCTGTTCAAGGGACTGTGGAACGCCTTTTGCGGGGCTGCGGGCGTCCCGAAGGGCTGGCTCGTGCCTACGGCACCGCCACCGCCCCCATCGCACCCGACCTCCGCCGTGGTCCTTACGCCCGACCTCGACAACCGTGCTGCGGACGGCAGCGTGGGCCGCGGCGGCACGCTCGCGCTCAAGTGCACCATGTGCCATGGCACGCGAGGCGTCAGTTCAGCAGACATACCGAGCCTCGCCGGTGAAGGTGCCGCCGCGGTCTTCAAGCAGCTGAAGGACTTTCAGGCAGGTATCCGCATCAGTGCCGTCATGCGCCCACTGGTGATGGACCTCAGCGACCAGGATATGCGCGACCTTTCCGCATTTTACGCGTCGCTACCCGCACCGGCCTCGCGCGACCTTGCGTCGGCACCGGATATCATCGCCGTGGGTGCGCCCATGCGAAACATCCCGCCATGCGGAGCATGCCACGGCGCGATGACCACGAAGCTCGGCACGCCAGGACTTGATGCACAACCGCGCGCCTACCTGAAGGCGCAACTTGCGGCATTCGCCCATGGCACACGCCAGAACGATATCAGCGGGCAAATGCGTAACGTGGCGAGGAACATGACCGAGGCGGAAATGGATGCTGCTGCGGATTACTACGCTGGCATCCGGCCGTAAGCATGCTACCCCGGCCGGATGAGTTAACAGGTCGTTAATCGCGTTCAGCTTGATCTCCTAACGCGCTGCGACAAAGCAACGGCCATCATCCCGCAACAACGGGGATCGCGATCATGTGCGACGCAACGAAACCAACTCGGGCATGAATCGATCGTTATGCATGCGTGCACAGCATGAAGATGCACACTCACTGAATCATCACGTATATCGCTTATATCCGACTACGGATATGTATTTTATTGATGCGTGTCGCAGAACACTCGCGCATCGCTACCGGACGCACGCCGTGCGCGTCTAAGCTCGAACACGTAGCACGTGAGTCGACGGATCGCGACGGCATTTGTCCGACAACATCGGCTCCATGTCCCCCGTGCTTCACGTTTACTGCTATCCCCATCGCGGTGCATCACCGCGATGCACCTTGGTTATTGCGATTTCGTGTCGAAGCTGAGCGTGAGATTCATGTGCTTAGTGAGTCGTTCATCAAAACCTCGTTATAACCGTTCGGACGGCCATTTCACCTTGGGACAACCTGCCCACGCATGATGAACTCAACAGATCAGGCGCGTGACAACGACACCCTCGACCTAAACGCGCTATTCGGCACGCTTTTAGATCATAAGTGGGTGATAGCGAGTGTCACCGGCGCATTCCTTCTCATCGGCGTGCTCTACACCGTGTTCGCCACACCCATCTACCAGGCCACCTCGGTGGTTCAGGTCGAGCAGAAAACGCCTTCGATTCCCGGCTTGAGTGACCTCACTCAATCCCTTGGCACCACGGCATCACAGGCCACCACGGAAATCGCACTCATCACGTCGCGCCTCGTCATCGGGCAAGCCGTCGACGAGCTGAAGCTGAACGTGCAGGTCGACCCGCAACGCATGCCGATCGTCGGCGATTACCTCTCACGAGGCCGCAAACCCGGCAATCTCGGCCCCGTTCGCTTTGGCCTGAGCCGGTACGGCTGGGGTGGCGAAATCGTCGACATTTTCAAGCTCGACCTCCCCGATGCGCTGATGAACCACAAGCTCGAACTGCGCGCTGGCGAGAACCACCAGTTCACACTGCTTGACGACAATGGCAAGACCATCGCGCAGGGTGCGGTCGGCCAGCTGGTCAAAGCCGGCGACGTCACCGTGCAGATCCGCCAGCTTCTTGCGAACCCCGGCACGCGCTTCGATGTGGTCGAGCAGCCACCGCTGACGACGATCAACAAGTTGCAGACGGACATCGTCGCGCTCGAGCAAGGTACTGACTCGGGCATCATCGATCTCACCTACAACAACGCTGATCCGGTGCTCGCGCAGCAGACCATGGAGCACATCACGCGTGCTTATGTGCGTCAAAACGTCGAGCGCAATTCGGCCGAAGCCGCCAGCCAGCTGCAGTTCGTGAAGGACCAGCTACCCAAGGTGCGCAACGAGCTCGATGCGGCGCAGTCGGCGCTCAACGCCTTCCAGACCAAGTCGCATGCCGTCGATATCAGCATGCAGACCAAGGGCCTTCTCGATCAGATCGTCGGCGTGGAGAACAGTATCCAGCAGCTGCACATGCAGCAGGCCGACATCGACCGCCGCTTCACCCACGACCACCCGGCCTACCAGGCGCTGCAACAGCAAATGGGCACGCTGGAGGCGCAGAAGGCTGCGATGGAGAAACAGGTCGGCGGCCTGCCCGATACGCAGCAGGAACTCCTGAAGCTCAACCGTGATGTGCAGGTAAGTTCCAATACTTACACCAGCCTGCTCAACCAGGCGCAGCAGCTCGATATCGCCCGCGCTGGCACCGTCGGCAACGTTCGCATCGTCGATCGCTCGCTGGTCGACATAACCCAGCCAGTGCAACCGCGCAAGGCGCTCGTTATCGTCGTCGCCACCTTCCTCGGCGGCTTCCTCGCCCTGGCCTTCGTCTTCCTGAAGCAGATCCTTAACCGGGGCGTCGAGGATCCCGCGGCCATCGAAGATCTTGGCCTGCCTGTATACGCATCGGTACCGCTGAGCCGCGGCCAGACCACGACAAGCCGCAGCCGAAAGAAGCAACTGCTGGCCATCGCCGACCCGGCGGATCTGGCCGTCGAAGCCTTCCGCAGCCTGCGCACGAGCCTGCATTTCGCTCGCCTCGAAGCCAAGAACAACGTCCTGATGATCACGGGTGCCAGCCCGTTCGCCGGCAAGACCTTTGTGTCCGCCAACCTCGCGGCGGTCATCGCCCAGGCAGGCCAACGCGTGTTGCTGATCGATGGCGACATGCGACGCGGCACGCTGCACCAGCACCTGGGCATCCGCGCAGGCGAGGGACTTTCGGACGTCCTCGTCGGCTCGCACGAAATCGACACGGTCATGCACAAGAACATCGTGCCGAACGTCGATTTCATCACCCGCGGCCGCGTGCCACCCAATCCTTCGGAACTGCTGATGCATGAACACTTCAGCCAGTTCATCAACGCGATGGTGCCGCAGTACGACCTGGTCATCGTGGATACGCCACCCATCCTGGCCGTGACCGACGCCGCCGTGATTGGCCACCATGCCGGCACCAGCCTGCTCGTCGCCCGCTTCGGCCTGAACAAGGCGCGTGAGCTAGCGCTTGCACAGCAACGATTCGAACAGAACGGCGTCGAGCTGAAGGGCGCCATCTTCAACGCGGTCGAGCGCCGCACCGCGGGCTACTCCGCATACGCCTACTACAAGTACCAGACCGAGCCGACGTAACCATGACCCGCATTCTTATCGTCGGCAACCATACCTGCGGCAACCGTGGCGACGGCGCCATCCTCCGCGGCCTCCTCGAGTGCCTGGAAGGCGCCATCCCAGGCAGCCGGATCGATATCCTCAGCCGCTTCCCCACCAGCTCGGCATGGCTGCTGGGGCGCCGGCTGGAACGGGATACCCTCAACAGCTACTACATCGAAGCGGGCAAGCAGCGCTTCGGCTCGATCAAGGCGAAGCTGTTGCGTCGCTTCATTCCGTGGCTACTCCATGCCCACATGATGAAGAACGCCTGGTCGCGTTTGATTGGCCTGCCACAGCGCCACAGGGATTACATCGCCTCCCTCGGCGCGTACGACCTGGTGATCCAGGTAGGCGGGTCGTTCTTCGTCGATCTGTACGGCCCAACCCAGTACGACCATGCACTCTGCGCCCTGCTGGCGGGCCGCCCCATCTTCTTCATCGGCCACAGCGTTGGCCCCTTCGAACACCCGCTTTTCCGCAAGATCTCGCAGGACGTCATGTCGCGCGTGGACGCCCTGGCCCTCCGCGAGGAGGTCAGCCTGAAACACATGGCCGACGGCGCGATCCCGCAGACCAGGGTGCGTGCCGCGGCGGACACCGCGTGGCTCGTCTCGACCGGCGACCCGGCTTACGCGGCGGAGCAGCCTGCCGTCGCCGTGACCTTCCGTGAGCTTGCGCCGTTCGACAAGCGCCTCGGCATCAGCCAGGACACGTATGAAACCGCGTTCGCTGAGCTGCTCGACGCCGTCGCCGACGCTGGCTACCGCCTGCAAGCGCTGTCGACCTGCACGGCGATCGATGGGTATCCGAAAGACGACCGCATGATCGCGTTGCGCGTACGCAGCCGCATGCGCCGCGCCGATGCCATGCATGTCGAAATGGACGAACTGAACGATGTCCAGCTTGGCCACCGCTTTGCCCAATGCGTGCTCACGATCGGTACGCGCCTGCATAGCGCGATCATGTCCATGAACTTCGGCACACCCGCCGTCGCCCTGGCGTACGAGCACAAGAGCGAAGGCGTGATGAAGCGCCTCGGCACCTCGGAGCTCTCGATGCCGGTGAAGTCGCTGCTGGACGGCACGCTCAGAGCCAAGGTATTAGGCCTGCTGCAGGATGAGACCCTGCGTCCGCGCGTTGCCGCGGCCGTGGCACGTGAAAAAGCCTTTGCACGCGAATCCGTGCTCGCCACGCTGGGCGTCGGGTCGTGAGCATGGTGGTGCTCTTCGTCCTCCCGGAGTTTCCGAAGTATTCGGAGACGTTCGTGATCGATCAGATCATCGGCCTGCTGGATCGCGGGTTCGATGTGCGCATCCTCGCGGTAAGCCGGGGCAGCAGCCCCACGCCAGGTGACCTGGTCGAGCAGCGCGGGTTGATGGAGCGTGCCACGTTTATCTTCAACGAATCCGGCGCTGCGGTGCCGGGCTGGCAACGCCTGCTCGACCGCGTGAAGCAGGTGGCGCCTGCCCTGGGCCAGGCGCGCGTCCGGCGTGCGCTCTCCGCCCGGCGCTACGGCCACGTCGCCCGCAGCCTGACCCTGGCCGGTGCGGTGCGGCGGATCACCCATCCGATCAAGGCCGACGCGATCATCGCGCACTTCGGCCCTACCGGCGTTCTCGCCGTGCACCTGCGCTCGCTGGGGCTCATCGAAGGCCCGGTTTATACGGTGTTCCACGGCTACGACCTGTCGCAACACAGCGTACTGGCTCGCCACGCCAACGATTACCCCAGGCTGTTTGCCGACGGGGAGCACATGCTGCCGATTAGCACCCGCTGGCAGCACAAGCTCGAATCACTCGGCTGCGACCCCGGGAAGATCCGCGTGCATCGCATGGGTGTCGACCTGGATAGCTTCCCCTTCCGCCAGCGCCAGGGCGACAGGCTTTCACCGGAACGCACGCTGCGCGTGGTGAGCGTGGCTCGCCTCGTTGAGAAAAAAGGGGTGAGATACCTTTGTGAAGCAGTGGCGCACGCGGTATCGCAAGGGGTACCCATCGATCTCGAGATCATCGGCGATGGCCCCCTGCAGGACGAACTGAAGGCGCTCGTTGCCGAGCGCGGCATGGCGGCGCATATCCACCTGCGCGGCCGCCGCGAGAAGGCCTACATCCAGTCCGCGCTGCGCTCGGCCGATGTCTTCGCCCTGCCCAGTGTCACGGCGGCGGATGGCGACCAGGAAGGCATCCCGGTCTCCCTGATGGAGGCCATGGCCGCCGGGGTCCCCTGCCTCTCGACCCTGCATAGCGGCATCCCGGAGCTTATCGAGAATGGCCGCAGCGGCTGGCTCGTTCCCGAGCGCGACGCCGCGGCCCTGGCGCAAACGCTCACCGCGATCCAACGCGGCGAGTACAACCTCGACGCGGTCGCGCGGCAGGCACGGGATACCGTCGAAAGCCGCTTCAACCAGCACCGGCTGCACGATCAGCTGGCCGCCCAACTGGCCTGACGGAGGCAGACGATGGCTTCCGTACGACGCGATGCAATCTGGACCGCCAGCTCTACGGTGGTCAGCGCCCTCAGCCAGCTACTGCAGATCGCCCTGCTCGCCCACCACGTGGATGCCCACCTGCTCGGCGCCCTCGCCATCGTCAACGTGGTGAACGCGGTGGCGACGATGCTGCAGGACATGGGCCTTTCGAGCTACCTGATCCACCGGCAGGACATCAGCAAGCCCGAACGCACCTCGCTGTTCCTGATCAGCGCCGGACTCGGCGCGGTATCGGCTGTCGTCCTCTTCGTCGCCTCATATGGCATAGCGGACTTCTACCAGTCAGAAGTTCTCGGCGGCCTGCTCCGCTTGTCCACGCTGAACTTCCTGATGCTTGGCGTCGCCGCGCAATACCAGGCGAGCCTGATCAAGGCGTTCCAGATTCCCAAGCTGGCGCGCATCGAGATGATCGGCAGGCTGTCGGGCCTGGCCACCCTGGTGATCATGGTGCTGGGCTTCCACGCCTCGATCGAGGCGGCGGTCTGGGCGATGGTCGTCAACAGTTTCGTGCGGCTCGCCCTGTTCGTCGCCAGCTCGGACCGCGACTGGCACCCGGGCCGCTCGTTCGACCGCAAGATCATCCGCGAAGCCTTTCGTTACGGTGCGTTCCAGTTCGGCTCGCAGGTAATCAACCAGCTCCGCAGCCAGGCCGACCAGGTCATCCTGGGCAAGTTCCTTGGCCTTGCCGCGCTGGGCGTGTACTCCCTGGCGAAGGAACTGGTGCTGCAGCCGACCAAGCTGATCATGCCGGTGGCGGCCCGCCTGGCCCTGCCGCGCCTGGCGACCTTGCAGGACGATCCCGCCGCATTGCGCCGGATCTACCTGCTCGGCCTGCGTGGCGTATCGATCTTCAGCGCCACGGTTTTCATCATGCTCGCCGTGGCGGCGCCGCTAGCCGTCACCATCCTCTATGGCCACCGTTACGACGGCGTCGCCCACCTGATCCCGCTCATGCTGCTGTTTGGCATGCTGCGCCCCCTGGGCTCGCTGATCGGCGCCCTTAGCCAGAGCCTTGGCCGTTCGGATATCGAGTTCGGCTGGAACCTCAAGATCTGCGGGATCACCCTCGCGGTCAGCGTGGCCGGCGCCTTGTCACGCTCGCTCGAAATCATGGCGATCGCCCTGGCCTTTAGCCAGGTGCTCTCGACCATCCTCTCCTACTACTTCTTCTCCTCGAAGATCATCGACATCACCCCGCGCGACTTCTTCAGCGCCTGGACGCTCGAAAGCTTCGTCCCCTATGCCCTGCTGATGCTCGCCGTCGCCATTTACCCCGCGGATGACTGGAAGGCCTGCGCCATCCGCTTCGTGTTTGCCGTGCCCCCGCTGGCATGGCTGGCCTGGCGTCATCGCGCCGTGTTGCTCTCGCGCCATGCGGCGCCGGTGGGAGCCTGAGATGAGGAGCGAACACGCTATGTCCCTGGTAAGCGTCTATATCCCCACGCGTAACCGCTCCGCGTTGCTACGCCGTGCCATCGATTCCGTGCTTGCGCAGACTTACGCCGAGATCGAGATCGTCGTCTGTGATGAAGCATCGGACGATGACACGCCGGAGGTGATGGCCGACTACGTCGCGCGCTACCCCGGCAAGTTCACGTATCTGCGCAACGAGACGCCACAAGGCGCCTGCCGCGCGCGCAACCGCTGCATGGAACATGCGCGCGGCACCTACGTCACCGGCCTCGACGACGACGACTTCTTCCACCCGCAGCGCGTCGAGTGCCTCGTCGACCTGTACCAGGCGCATTCGCCATCCTTCGCCTGCACGCGCTTCAAGTACTTCCAGACCCTGCCGCAGGTCGAGCCGATGCGTGATCGCACGTTCTCCGCGGCGGAGCTTGCGAAGGCCGAACCCCTGACATTGCCCGGGATGCTGTACGCGAACCACGCAGGCAACCAGGTCCTGACGGAACTCTCGCGCATGCGTGAGCTGGGCGGTTTCGATGAAGCGATGCCGAGCTGGCAGGATTACGACATGTGGATCCGCCTGGCAGACCGCTTCGGGCCCGCCGTGCGGTCCCCGCACCTGCTCTCGTTCGTGGACGACGACCGTAGCCGCGCGCGGATCCGCAATTCGAACAAGCGCGCGGAAGGGAGCCAGCGATTCATGGCGAAGCACGCGAGCCTGATGAGCCCCGACCAGCGCCGCAACCACCGCAACATCCAGTACGTGATGAACCGGGAACGCCCGCCGCTGGGCGATATCGCGCGCAACGTGTCGCTGGGTGGCTACAAGTCGACCCTGAAAGTCCTGATCCACAAGTTCTTCGGCGTGGCGCTCGGCTGATGGTGATCAACAAGACCCGGGCGATGGCGATCACCCTGATGGCGATGATCTTCGTCCAGATCCCGCTGGGTCACAGCTCGGCCAGCAAAACCCACGTGAACGTGTACCACCTGCTCCTCCTGATGATGCCGGTGCTCTACCTTCCCGCAGCGCGCTACCTGAAGCTCAACCCGGCCACCGCATTCATCGGTGTACTGACCGCCACCTCGCTGGCGGCTGCCGCGACCTATGGTGGCGGCCTCCGCTCCACCCTGATCGTCTTTGTCGCCTCCTCGTACTTTCTGGGGCTGGTGTTCGGCCACAAGCTGGCCGAATTCGAGCTGCGCAAGATCTTCATCTGGATGCTCGGCTGCTGCATCGTGTTCATCATCCTGCGCGATATCGCCTACGCCAATGCGCTCGGGTCGATCTATACGCGCAGCGAAAGCGCCTCCAGCGTGCTGTACATGTCGACCGGCGGCCGCAACATCGAGGCCAGCCTGCTGGCCCTGCTTTCCATCCTGCTGATCGGCACGCGGGCCTACCCGATCGCCGCCGGCATCGCGTTCCTCACCAGCGCGACCATGCTGTCGCGCGCAGGCCTGATCGGCGCCGCGGTGTCCATCTTCATTGCCGCATGGCGCATGCGGAAGACCCGCCACTATTACTTCTACACGTTCTTCTGCGTCGCCATGGTCATCCTGGTGGTTGGCCTGATCCTGTCGCAGGTCATCGACGTGCCGGTCCTGGATCGCTTCAACCTCCAGGCCGAGACGCAGCTCGAGCACAAGAACGTCGGCCGCCTGGCCTTGTGGACCAACGCAGGCATCGCCCTTAAGCAGAACTGGCTTGGCTACGGCGTCGGCAACGGCGTGCCGATCATGGAGCAGATTTCCGGCCTGACGTTCGTGGAAAACAACGTCCACAACATCTACCTGCAGTTCTTCCTCGAAGGCGGCGCCCAGTCGGCCCTGCTGTTCCTCGCGATGTGCGCGCATATCCTGTTCTCGAAGACCGAGGGCCAGAACACCAACGTGAAGGCGTTCCTCCTCCTGTATCTCATGCTGGCGTTCATCGAGTTCAGTGGATACGAGGCGTACTTCTGGTTCTTCGTGGGCATGTTCTACGCCAGGCAACAGGTACGCCACCGCAAGCTCGTCGCCGAAGCCGAGGCACACGTGAAAGCGCGCAGGGCTTTCCTGCGCAGCAAGGCACCTCTTCCCCGACCGGAGCCGATCCATGCTCAATGACTTCCGTGCGGACAAGCAACGGCTCGCCGCCATGCCCGGCTGGCGGGGCATGGTCTGGTGGATGCTGGATCAGTCGTTCTGGGTGATCCTGACCTACCGGATCATCGCCAGCGCGCGCGGCACCGTGTTCCACACGCCGTTGCGCATCCTGGAGAAGTTCGCGGAGTTCGTCTTCAAGAGCTACCTGCCCACGACGGCGACGATCGGCCCGGGGCTCGTGATCTTCCACGCGTTCGGCGTCATCATCAACGGCAAGACCACCATCGGCCGCAACTGCACCCTCTACGCGCGCGTGTGCATCGGCAACCGGTTCCCCGGCGATGGCACACCCATCATCGGCGACAACGTCACCATTGGCACCGGCGCGTGCATCTTCGGCCCCGTAGTCATCCCGGACAATTACGTGGTGAAGGCCAATGCGGTCATCACCCCTTCCTCGCTGCGTGATGGCAGCCCCGCTTCTTCCCTCAAAAACCACGACCCCCTAGGAGCATCGTCATGAGCGAGGCCGAGAAGCGCTTATCGATCATCATCATCACCTGGAACGAACTGGCCAACCTGGAACGCTGCCTGCTTTCCCTCGTGGACAAGGTGGATTTCAGCCAGGACGAGGTCATCGTGGTGGATAACGGCTCCAAAGACGGCAGCGCCGAGTTCGTGGCGACGCTGCCGCAGATCAGGTACTTCCCACTGGAGAGCAACCTCGGTGTCGGGCCGGCGCGCAATCGCGGGCTGTTCCTCGCGCGCGGCCGATACTGCATGACGCTCGATAACGACACCATCTTCCTCACCAACGACCCGGGTAGCATCGTGGAGACCTTCTTCGAAGCCCACCCGGATGCCGGGGTCGTTGGCTTCGAGCTGCTCAACGTCGACCGGACGCGGCAGGATTCCACGCGCCGCTTCCCGCGTTTCTACCAGCCGATCGCCGCGCGCGTGGCTGCCACGCGCAAGCTCGGCTTCGTCCAGAGGGAACTCGACCGCCACCTCATGACCGACACCGTGTTCGAGAATGAGACCGATCCGATGGAAGTGGACTACGTGCTCGGCGCGAACCAGACGTTCACCAAGAAGACCGCTGCGCTCCTGATGGGCTACGACGACCGGATCTTCTTCGGCCCGGAAGACGCGGAGTTCTGCGTGCGGACGCGGAAGATGGGCTTGCGCAACTACTACTCACGGCGCATCTCGATCGTCCATGACTACAAGCGCCGGACGCGAAAGTTCTCCAGGCTGACGATCAAGCACCTGGCGGGGTTCGCTTACATGCTGAAGAAGCATGGCGGGGTATTTCGGTATTCGCTTAGCGAGCGTCGATAGCCGGCGGCTTTCGTCGCGTGGTTTCGCGCGCAAGCGCGCTCCTACACGGGCGCTCCTGGAGGTAGAACATGATTCGGCGGGATTTCCTTCGTTATTCGGCACTCGCGGTCGCCACGGCCGCCGCACTACCCCTGACCCGCGTCTCGGCAGCCGCGACAGGCGGGCGGACGTGGTACATCGACGCAACCGCAGGCAGTGACAGCCATGCGGGAACGAGCGAAGCGCAGGCATTCCGCAGCCTCGACCGGCTGAACAAAGTGACCTTCGGCCCGGGCGACCGGATCCTCTTCAAGCGCGGCGGTGACTATCCAGGCGCCTTCCTGCCGAAGGGCTCGGGCAGCGCCGGCGCGCCGGTAACCGTCGATGCCTACGGCCAGGGCGCGTTACCGCACCTGCATGCCGATGGCCAGTCGCCCTCGACGCTACGCCTGCAGAACATCGAGTACTGGACGGTGCGGAATCTCGAGATTTCGAACCAGGGCCCCCAACCGGCTGCGAAGCGCACGGGCGTCCATCTGTTCCACCAGGATTATGGCGTGGCACATGGCATCACCCTGCAGGGCCTCCACGTGCGGGACGTCAACGGCCTGCCCGTCAAACAAGCCGGCGGCGGCAGTGGCATCCTCGTGGAGGCGAAGGGCAAGAACAAGCCGACCCGCTACGATGGCCTCCTCATTGCCGACAACGTCCTGGAGAACACCCAGCGCGATGGCATCCTGTTCCTCGCCGCGGGTGACCGCACCGGTGGCCTGGCGAAAGGCGTGGCCGTGCGCGGCAATCGCCTTACTGGCGTCCCGGGCGATGGCATCCTTGTGCGCGGGTGCGATGGCGCCGTCATGGAGCACAACACCATCAGCAAGTGCGGCCCGCTACCGCGCGGTGAAGCGGCTGCCGGCATCTGGCCGTTCGACTGCGATAACACCACGGTCCAGTACAACGAAGTCAGCGACCACAAGGCATATGCCGATGGCCAGGGCTTCGATTCCGACTTCCGCTGCCGTAATACGCTGATCCAGTACAACTACAGCCACGACAACGTCGGCGGCATGGCCCTGGTCTGCAACGACGGACGCAGCGGCGGGGATATTGGCAACACCGGCACCATCGTCCGCTATAACGTCAGCATCAACGATGCCCTGCGCAAGACGGACAGCGCGAGCCTGCGCATCTCGGGCCCGGTCAACGGAAGCCAGATCTACAACAACATCATCATCATTCCGGACAAGCCGCTCGCGGGCGCGGAAGTGACGGTGTTCAAGGCGACCAAGTGGAAAGGTGTCCCCAGTGACATCGCCATCCACGACAATATCGTCGTTTCGCCGCAGTCACCCGGCATCGATATGCAACTCGCCACGGCTACGCGGCTGGGTGAGAACCGGATGTTCGCCACGGCAGGCGGCGCGGCGAAGGCGCAGGGTGCGCAGCCAGCGTCAGCGCAGGATCACGCCATGCTGGACCGCTTCCGCACCACACGCCCCACCCTCGCCCAGGTCAACACCCTGGTCAAAGCATGTTTTGCCGACGGCAAGCCGGTGCCGAACGCCATGCAGCTGATCGGTCAGCTTGCCGCCGGCTAGCGGCGTCAGAACTTCGGTTCGAGGTGCCACTGCCAGGCCGAAGCGAGGATGTCTTCCATCCTCGCCATGGCGGGCCGCCAGCCCAACTCATCGCGAGCCTGCTGGCTGGATGCGACAAGCACGGCCGGATCGCCCGCCCGACGCTCCGCGAACTCGTGCGGGACCGTGCGCCCGGTCACCTTCTCTGCGGCCGCGATGACTTCGCGCACCGTAAAGCCCTCGCCGTTGCCGAGGTTGAAGGTAAATGCACCTTCGTTCTTCTCCATGTATTCGATGGCGAGCAGATGCGCTGAGGCCAGGTCGTTCACATGCACGTAGTCGCGTACGCACGTACCGTCGCGCGTATCGTAATCGGTGCCAAATACCTTGAGACCCTTACCCTGCCCCAGGACCGCCTTCAGCACATTGGGGATCAGGTGGGTCTCGGGATCGTGCGCCTCGCCAATCGAGCCACAGGCCGAGGCGCCCGCGGCATTGAAATAGCGCAATGCCACGGAACGCAGGCCGTAGGCACGTGCGGCATCCGAGAGCACCTGCTCGATCATCAGCTTGCTCTGGCCATACGGATTAATGGGCGCGGTGGGATGGCTCTCATCAATCGTTTCTGACACCGGGTGCCCGAACACGGCTGCCGTCGACGAAAACACGAGCCGATCAACGCCTGCGTGGCGCATCGCGTCGAGCAGCGAGATCGTGTTGCCCACGTTGTTTTCATAGTAGGCGTAAGGATCGATCACGGACTCGCCGACCAGGGAACGAGCGCAGAAATGCATCACCGCATCAAAACGGTGTTCCGCGAACACGCGTGCGAGTTTCCCCGCATCGCCGATATCACCATGGACGAACGCGGTGCCCGCGGGCACCGATTCACGATGTCCGGTCGACAGGTTGTCGTAGACCACAACCTCGTGCGACATCTCGAGCAGATACCGCACCATGTGCGATCCCACGTAACCCGCGCCGCCACAAATCAATACTTTCAAGCAAAGCCCTTTCTATGTAGGAGCGCGCTTGCGCGCGATGGCGCCCACATGGGCGCCTGCCCTGCGACCGGCGATTTAAGGCGTCTCCTCGATCGCGGACTCAGCCGGCTGCGCTCCCGCGGTAGCCGTGACACCCGTGCGTGAGGACGATTGGTTCTCGCTATGCACGAAGCCTTTGAAGATGGTGAGGAAAATGATCCTCAGGTCGAACGCGAGCGACCAATGGTTGATGTAGTACAGGTCGTGCTCGATACGCCGCGTCAGGTCGGTATCACCGCGCCATCCGTTGACCTGGGCCCAACCAGTGATACCGGCCTTCACCAGGTGCTTGTGCATGTATCCATCGATCTCGCCCTTGAACTGCTCCACGAACATCGGCCGCTCCGGCCGCGGCCCCACGATGGACATGTCGCCACGGAGCACGTTCAGGAACTGCGGTAGCTCGTCCAGGCTGGTCTGGCGGATGAATTTGCCAAAGCGCGTCGTGGTCTTGTTCTGTGCACCACCCCACGCGACCTTCCCGCTTTTCTCCATATCCACCGGCATGGAGCGGAACTTCATCATCTCGAATTCCTTGCCATCGAGACCGATGCGGCGCTGGCGGTAGAGCACCGGTCCAGGGCTGGAAAGCTTCACGCCGACGGCAAGCATGAGCATGATCGGCGAGATCATCAGGAGAATCGCGCCGGCGAGCAGCCGATCTTCGATGTTCTTCACCAGCCAGGCATGGCCTTCGAGCGGGCTGGAACGAAGCGTGACGATAGGTACGCCCGCGCAATCTTCCATCTGGTGATTGATGAGCTGGCGCCCCAACAGGTCAGGTACGAACTTCACCGTGACCACATGCTGCTCCATGCGGTCCATGGCGTACGTAATGGCGCGATTTGCACTAACCGGTAGCGCGAGAAGCACCTCGTCCCATTCACCGCGCTCCAGGATGTCTTCAAGCTCAAGGAGCGAACCCACTTTCGGCACGCCTTCCGGTACGCCGTGGTCGTAGCTCGTCTTGACGTACCCCGTGATATCCATGCCCAGCGCAGGATTGCCGCGCACCTGCTCGAGCATGTGCAAACCTGAATCGGTCGCGCCGACAAGAAGGCAACGCGCAATGCCTTCGCCGCGCGTACGCAGGCGACGCAACGCAACAAGCGCGATCAGTCTCACCAAACCAAATCCAATGAGACCGAACGGAAGTGTCAGCAACACCCAGCCACGCGAGAAGGAATCGCCGATCTTCAGCAGATAACCCATCACCATGAGGCCCGCAAAGGCAATGCACCATGATGTTGCAATGCGCAAGAATTGGCTGATCGGGCGCTCACCCAATGGCTGTTCGTACACACGGAAGAGCATGGAGCCCACCAATGTGAACAGCACAAGGATGACCATGGCGGCCGCATACGTCCTATCCATGGCATCGCCTTGAAAGCGAGCCAGATAGGCCACGTGGGCCGCGGTGACCGCACTCATCAGGTCACCGACGCGAAGCTCCAGATCAACTAAAGCGTTGATTTTTTTCAGTTGCATGACAAGTACCTTCTGCCAAGAGACGCCACCGGCCATGCCGGCGCGCCAAGGTACGTGCCCCCTGTAGAACCGACGAGCATCCATCCAGGATCTCGTAACGGTTCAACACGCTATTACCCGAATCCGCGGAGCACCGGCTTCGGTTCGCTCACCACTCGCGCAACACGGTGAATATGAGTGGATGCTGCATCGCCACGAAATTCACGGCAATGAGGCATGTGCTAAAACCTGACACGTTTCACAGAAACACTCGCTGAATTTTGGCGTTCAGCAGAACGACTTGCTTGTTGACACATGGATAGCGGTGAATGACACACGCGCATTCGTCGCGCATCTCCGTTCATGAATGTGTGTGCAGAATGATGTGCGCACTTTTATTCAGAAACATTCCTAAGTAATTCACACACCGCAGGAGATCAGACATGAAACGTCTGCTAATCGCATGCGCCATCTTCGCCGTCGCAGCACCGCTGTGGGCGCAGACCCAGCGCGCTACGCCGCAACCCGCCGCAAACGGCGACAACAGCGCTGCACAGGCGCCGCGCGTCGCGACGCCGAGCCAGGCTCGCCAGGCATCGCAAGGCGCTGTAGCGCCCGCACGCGTTGGTGCAGGCACTGCCGCGATGGCCGCGGCCACTGGCGCAACGGCAAACTCCGCTACGGGCACCGGCAATGACGGCACCGGCGGTACGGGTGGAACAGGTGGCACCGGCGGTACGGGTGGCACGGGCGGAACCGGCGGAACGCACTAAACTGGTGCTGTGTTCATGAATGGACGTCCAAACGTCCATCATGTTCCCGATCGGTTAATGCAGGGTCGGTTTTAGTAGGGAGCCGTCCGAATTCCGGGCTGTCGTTCCATCCAAGGAATCCGCGCACGATGAAGTTACTGCCGACCCTCGGTGTGGCCGGATGCAGCCTGCTCCTGCATGCCTGCGTCCTGGCCCCCGGCCAGCACATGAATACCAGTGAGCTGAATGACAAGCAGAGCGCCACTGGCGCGCGATACCAGCTTGTTCCCATCACCCCGAAGCTCATCGCGATGGACAAGGCATCCGCCTCCCCGGCCAGCCTTGATCCATCGCTTACTGCCTACAAACCCGACGACTATCACATCGGCCCCGGCGATTCGCTGTACATCACCGTTTGGGAGCATCCTGAACTCACCTCGCCCGCCGGCTCCCAGCAACAGACGGCCGCGAATGGCCGCCTTGTCCGGCCGGATGGCACGCTGTTTTATCCCTATGTAGGCCAGATCAACGCTGCGGGCCTGACTATCGAGCAGCTGCGCACCGAAATCTCCAACCGGCTCACCAAGTACATCGCGAAGCCCCAGGTCGATATCAGCATCGTCGGATTCGCAAGCCAACGCGTCACCATGGGTGGCGCCTTCACGAATACTTCACCCCAGAACATCACGGTGGCGCCGCTTACGCTATCGCAGGCCGTGGGCGCCGCGGGCGTGAATGCACAGATCGCTGACCTGTCGAACGTCGTGTTACGTCGCGACAACCAGGAATACCACCTGGACCTCGACAAGCTCTCGCATACGCTGCAGGGCGGCCAGGACATCTATCTCAAGGGCGGCGATAGCATCTACATGCCCTATAACGATAACCACGAGGTCTACGTGCTTGGTGAGGTGCTGCGCCCGCAGGCCATCTCCTTCAAGACGAGCGACCTCAGTCTCACCCAGGCCCTCGGCCGCTCGGGCGGCCTCAACCAGACCAGTGCGCGCGGCAAGTCCGTCTACGTGATACGCGGCGTCGAGAACATGGAAAAGGCCCCTGCCACCATCTACCAGCTCGACAACAACTCGCCCGCCGCGTACGCGATCGCCGGCCAGTTCGCTGTCGAACCCGGCGATGTCGTGTATGTCGGCCCGGCCGGCATCACCCGCTGGAACCGCTTTATCAGCCAGCTCCTTCCGCTTTCGGGCTTGATCAACAACGCGGCTACCGCCCAGTACAACCTGGATCGCGACAGCCAGCTGTGATGGAGGATGTTGGATACCGTTTCTCCGCACTACAGGCGATTTGAATGAAGGTCACAATCTTTGGTACCGGTTATGTAGGTCTGGTCACCGGCGCCTGTCTCGCGGAAATGGGCAATCACGTCGTCTGCGTAGACATCGACGAAGCCAAGGTAGAGGGCCTCAAGAAAGGCATCATCCCGATCTATGAACCCGGCCTGGAACCGATCGTCAAGCGCAACTACGCTGCCGGACAGATCGATTTCACGACGGATCCAGCGTCGGCCATCAGCCACGGCGAAATCATCTTCATTGCTGTCGGCACCCCACCGGATGAGGATGGCAGCGCCGATCTCAAGTACGTCCTGAGCGTCGCCCGCACCATCGGCACGCATCTCGATCGCTATGCGGTGGTCGTGAACAAGTCCACGGTACCCGTGGGCACGGCCGATAGAGTTCGTGGCGCCATCGCGGAAGTGCTCAGCGGACGCGGCGCCAACGTTGAATTCGACGTGGTATCGAATCCTGAGTTCCTGAAGGAGGGCGATGCCGTCGAGGATTGCCTGCGGCCTGATCGGATCGTGGTCGGCGCATCGAGCGAGCGCGCGGTGAGCCGCCTGCGCAAGCTCTACGCACCGTTCAACCGCAACCACGATCGCATGGTGGTCATGGATGAGCGCTCCGCCGAGCTAACAAAGTACGCGGCTAACGCCATGCTTGCGACGAAGATCAGCTTCATGAACGAGATCGCCAACATCGCCGAGCGGGTCGGCGCGGACGTCGAACTCGTGCGCCAGGGCATTGGCTCCGACCCGCGCATCGGTTACCACTTCATCTACCCAGGCGCAGGCTACGGTGGCTCGTGCTTCCCCAAGGATGTGCAGGCCCTGGAGCGCATTGCTCGCACGCATAACTACGATGCGCGCCTGCTGACCGCCGTCGAGGCAGTGAACCACACGCAGAAGACCCGCGTGTTTGCGCAGATCCTCCGCCATTTCAATGGCGACATCGCTGGCAAGACCATCGCCCTGTGGGGGCTGGCGTTCAAGCCGAACACCGATGACATGCGCGAGGCGCCGAGCCGCCGCCTGATCGAAGCGCTGTGGGAGGCCGGCGCCCGCGTACGTGCCTATGACCCGGAGGCCAGCGAAGAGACCACGCGCATCTACGGCCAGCGCGACGACCTTGTCCTCTGCGAGAAACCATACGACGCGCTGGAAGGTGCAGACGTGCTAGCCCTGGTCACCGAGTGGAAGGCCTTCCGTAGCCCGGATTTCGCCCGGATCAAGGCGGCCCTGAAAGAGCCCGCGCTATTCGACGGCCGCAATCTGTACGACCCGGCGACGGTGGAAGACGCGGGCCTCGCTTACTACGGCATCGGTCGCGGCAGATCCCTGCAACGCTGATGTGTTCCGACCCAGGCGCGCCTCACGGCGCGCCTTTTTTTATGCCTGGTAGTCCCCTGCCCTGGTTACTGACTGATCTTGCCGAGGTTCTTGTCGAACAGATCGGTATCGAGATCGTTGGTCAGCGTGTATAGGGTATAGCGCTTATTGAGGCGGGCACCGCCATCGCGCACCAGGGGCTGCCACATCAGGGTGGCGCGGTTGCGCGACGAGCTCGGCAGCAACGCATCGAACGGAATCGACACATAAATGCCCTTGTCGAAGCTGCCTTCGCCATAGCCGGAATTGCCGGACTTGTCGGTTACCGTGAAGTAGGCGCCCATGCGGGTGCCGTTCGCGAACTGACGCGAAACGTCGACGGTCGTGCCCCAGTCGCCCGCCAGGTAACGGCCCACGCTGACCGCCAGGGTCACGTTGTGGAAGCCGGTGTCGAGATACCCCGTCGCCTGGCCGGTAACCACGTGGTACTTCCGCAGCGAGAAGTCCTGGTCGAACCCGCGCTGCTTCACCCAATTGATGTCGCCACCGACGGCCCAGTGCTCGCCGAACGGGCGATACAGCACTTCACCGCCCACGCCGGCGTACATGCTCTCAAGCGCCCCCGCATAGGCCATGCCGTACAGATCCTCACCCAGCTTCTTCGTTCCGGTGAGCTGGAAATTGGGCATGGTGACGTCGGAGCTGGTGACGTACTTACGTACGTCGGTGCGGACGCGCGGGAGGTTGCTGGGCGCGTCGTAACGGAATTTGTCGTAGTTGTTTGCAAGATTGACCGCAAGCACGCCATCGAGCCAGAGATGGCGGCTGAAATTGAACGTGCCGTAGCCCGCGCCGTACACCTGGTAAAGAATGAACGCATCGGGGCCGCCCACGTTCTGCTGGTAGCCGATGGACGTGCCGCCAGTGAAGCGCTTCAAGGGCGCGTTGTAGAGCACCTCTTCATCCCGCGCCGTCACCGGATCCTGCTCGACGCTACGGCGGAACGTGGGCAGGTCGATCTCATGGTTCAACAACTCGATGAAGCGCGGCCGGTGCACGCTGGTATCCACCATGCTCATGCCGTTGCGCTCGCTGGTCACCGTGACCCAGTCAATGCTGTTGTCGACCCGGTTATCGACGATGCGGGTGGCGCGTCCCGCACCCTCCGCGGTGTAGAAGAAGCGATCCTGCTCGCCCTGGATCACGAGCTCGGAGCCGCGACGGCGAATGCTGCTGACGTTGATGCCGGCGTTGGCGCGCAGTGTTTTTGCCACCTGGGCCCAGTCGACCTGCTCCGGCGGCTTGCGGTCCGGGAGGGCGGCGCCCGTGGGTGCCGCCATTGCCACCGCGGCGCCCGCCACGTCGCTCGCCGCCTGCCCGGTACCCTGCGAGGGGCCGGTCGGCATGCTCGTGACCGGTGTGCTCGTGAACGACACAGGCTCCGGCGGAGGATCGAACGACTTCTCGGGGCCAACATGCGTCGCCAGGTTGGCATGCAGGTTGAGCGCAGCCGTGGCAATGGTGCCGCGCTCGTAGCCCAGGGTCAGATCGACGTTCTTGTTCAGGCGGAACACCGCGCCCAGGTTGATCGGCGAACGCTGCCGCTGGTTGTTGCTTTGCGGCTGGTGCTTGTAGTCGTTGCCATCGAGCTCGGCCTTCAACACCAGCCAGTCCCACGGCGAGTGGTACTCCACGCCGCCAAAAAAGCCAGGGCGGCCACGCAGGAACTTGTTGATGCTGAGTGCGCCGGTGGCGCCCGTGCCGCTGGCCGGGCGCGTCTTGAACCGGTCGCTGATGATGTCGAGCGGGTTGGCGATATCGCCTCGATTGCCGATGTAGCCCCAGCCAAGGCCAAGACTGAAATCAAACCGCCCCGCCCGCTTGCTGGCGACAAAGTATTCGCTGCCGAACAGGCCCGTACCACCGACGTCGCGAACGCCAAAGGCCACCGCGGGTATCCAGCGCGTCTCTTGCCAGAGCCGCGCCTTGACGTCGATCGATTTGTCCTTGTAGGTCTGGCTGCCGCTAAGCGAGGTGGGGCCGTACAGCCGGTTGCTCACGTTCGTATAGCGGAAGCTGCCTTCGAGCCAGGGAATCGGCTGCATCGAGACGTTGTAGTTCGTGTAGGGCGTGGTACGGCTCAACACAAAGCTGAATTCCCCCTCCTGGGCCATACGGGCGGTCGGGGTCTGCAAGAGACCCACACCGCCGAAATCGCTCTGCGTGTAGTACTCCTGCGCGTGAACGGTCGCCACGCCGCCCGCCCATAGCACCATGCCCGCGCAGCAGCCCCGCCACGCCGCTTTGCGGAATCCGGGCGGGGCGCGGCGAACCAGGCGCCGCCTCAAGGCGCACCCGCCGTATCAAGCAACTGGGTCGAAATGAAAGCGGCGGCATCCTCGTTGAAGCGGCCATCCGTCGACGTAGCAATGGCCTTGCGGTTGAATGGCACATAGATCCAGGCGCCTGGCGCGAGCACGCGTGCAGGGTCCCGGTTCCACAATGCGATGTTCTGCGGAAAGACGGTGCCGTCCGGCTGGATAACGAACACCATGTCTGGATCGGCTGCCTTCGACGACGGGCACGCCGCGAGGTACCGGCGGGCGTCCTGAAGTGCCTCAAGGGGCACGCTGCAGGGCTTTTCCACTGCGCCGACGATACGGATACCTGCCGGTCTACGAGGATAGAACAGCGCATCCCCTTCTTTGATCGGCCAGTTATCGGGTGGCGACACTTCGAGCTGATCGGGATCAAGCACCACACTGGTGCGTCGGCCAGTCACCGGCAAGGACGCTATCCACGCCTGGAACGCTGCCGCCGAAACACCGAGCGCTTCATGGCCATCACTGATTGCTGCCATGCGGATAACGCCGAGCTCAAAGACCACGCCCGTTTTCAGGCGGAGCTGGACTTCCTTAAGCGACGGCCTGAGCCACGCGGCGCCGGGAAGATACGCATCGGGGTTCACCTTCGCTGCCAGCGCAACCTGCGACAGCCTCGCTCCGGACGGATAGACGGCCGAACCCGGCTGGCGCACTTCGCCAGACGCACTGGCATGGAGCGAACCTTCCTGCCCCATGGCCAGGCCAGACGCGGCCAGCCCGATGATCGCCCACGCCGCGCGCCTCACGAGGCCTTCCCCATGTACGGCCGCAACGCGATCAACTCAATCGGGAAGCCGGGCGCCACGTATTGGCGACTCTTCCAGATGAAACCATCGGCGGGGTCGACCCAGTAACGGTTGGTATAGCTGCCCGATGGCCCACTGAGGTGCTCGTCATAGCGGCGAAGGCGATGCATCGTGCCGAGGATCTCGACGTTATCCGTGCTTTCCGGCGTGAGCGTGACCTGCATCACAACGCCGTAGCGGTATCCGGGTGACCAGTCCACCGTGCGCGTATAGCTCAGGGGCGCATCGACATGCTGCAGCCCGGTCGCAAAGGGATCAGCGGCACCACTGAGTGCCATGGCGCCAAGGTTTTGCGGCAAGCCCACCGTCTTGACCAGCACGCCATCACGCGTGAAGAGAATGTCATCGCCCTGCCCGTACCAACCGAGTTTGCCGTCTTCCACCTTGCCCAGGACAAGGATGGCCTCACCGTCAGGACCATTGGCCTGTAGCTGGAAGTACGGCGAAGCGGCCACGGATTCGGCCGTGGGGTGCACGCTTTCTCCGTGCACGGCGAGACGGATGGCCTGCACACTGCCACTCGATACGGCTGAGCATGCCGCCAGCACGAAAAGCACCATGGCAAGGCCAGCGAGGGCAATCAGGCGTAGCGCGCCCAGCGCGCGTTGTCGGGCATCAGGCCAAGACAAAATCAGCGGTAGGTCCGGTAAGTGAATTCGGTGGGCCTCGCTATGTCGTGAGACGGGAGGCCCGCATGGACTGCACTGACTGGAGGGAGCGATGGCGCCCTCCACACTCGGCACGTCTTAGTGACAGTACACGAGCAAACCGGACTGAAAACTGACTGGCGTCGCGTCTTACGACTAGAGATACTTCATCCAGCTGTTTACGCTGTTATTGATAAGCGTGTAGACATGCTCGAAAGCGGGCCGGCTTTGCCGATAAGGATCCGGGATGCCCTGGCCGTCCAGCCATCGATCCAGCAGGAACACCTTGCCACTGGCCTCCGGCGCCATCCGTGTCACGGAACCGACATGGTCCCGCTCCATGGCCAGCACGAGGTCGGCACTGCGAATGAGCGAGCGGTCAAGCTGGCGGGCTCGGTGGGCGCTGCCATCGATACCGTGTTCGCTGAGAAGATCGAGGGCCGTGCGGTCGATGCCATGCCCTACCATGGCCCCGAGCCCGGCACTGGAAACCGTGACCTTGCTCCCTTCGCCCAGCCGGTGGCGGAACAGCAATTCGGCAGTGGGGCTGCGGCAGATATTGCCAATGCAGACAACAAGGACGTTCTGGAACATGTGGCGCGACACTCCTGGACACTGACAACGAGGCACGATGCGTAACATCTCCATGATAGCCACGATCACCGAGTGCTTGTGATGTGGCATGCCATTACGAGTTTTGGCGATAGCGCGCTGCTGCTTCCCCTGATCGCGTGGATGACCCTCGTGCTCGCGTTACCCACGCAGCGCCGGGATGCTTTCCGCTGGGTCTTCGCTGCCATCGCGTGTGGCGGAGCCGTGGCGTTGTCCAAGTTGATGTTCATGGCCTGGGGCATCGGGCCACCCGGGCTCGATTACACCGGATTCAGCGGGCACACGGCTTTGTCGGTGCTGACCTGGCCCAGCCTTGCGGCCCTGCTCGTCAGGCGCATGCAGGGGTCACTGGCGTGGATAGCCATCGCCGCAGGCGCGTGCCTCGGCATCGCCGTGGGCATATCGCGCCTTGCGCTCGAAGTGCACAGCGTTTCCGAAGTGATCATGGGCGCGACGCTAGGCGCCGTCGTGGCCGCGTGGTTCATCCACGGGCTTCGGCGCGGACGTGACGTACCCACGACGCAGGCGTGGCTACTCGGCGCGGGTACCGTGGTGATCTGGCTCGTGTTCTACGGCCGCGTCTTTCCTTCACAGCACCTGCTGAAAGACATCGCGATGTGGGTGAGCGGCCACTCGCACGTCTTTACGCGTCGCCCACACGGGTAGCGACCCAGCCGGCAAGAAGCTCCGCGAGTTCGCGGGGCTTCTCCATCGGAATCATGTGCCCCGTCTCCTCGACGACTGCGAATTCCGAGCCGGCAATCAGCCCCCTCAGTTCCTCGGCCTCTTCCATCGACCGCAACGCATCGTCACTAGCCGCGACGACCAACGTGGGGCACGCGAACTGTGTGGGAATGTGGCTTCGATCAAGCAGCGACTGATGGACGAACGCCTCGTAACCCAGGCTCACGCTCATCGCGCGAAGGCGCTGCAGCAAGGGCATATCCTGCGCACGACTCGGGTGCACCGAAGGTGCGATGGAACGGATGCCGAGGCCGTTGAACGTCGTGCTATTCAGCGAGCGCAATGCCACACGCTTGGCCTCGAGACGTTCCGGTGCATCATCGCGCGCCGAACTGGCCACCAGGGCCAGGCCACGCACGCGATCGGGTGCCATGCCGGCCACTTGCCTCGCCACGAACCCGCCTAATGAAAAGCCCACCAGGATGAAGGTATCCGGCGCTTCGGCCAGCACGTTCGCCGCCATGGCCTCGATGGTTGAACCCTCCAACCGCCCCCGGTGAACGATCCTGTCAGCTGGCAGGTACGGCTGCATATCGTCCCAGAGCGAGCCATCGAGCATGAAGCCGGGAAGGAAGACGACGTCGGGACCGTGGGACATGCTGCTGCCTTACGAAGGGAACCCGCAGATTATACGCGTTACGGCTCACTTGATTCCGCACGGAGCTTTCGCGCTGCGCCATCGATGACGGCACACTGGCGTCGATGACGTCATGCGCGCAAAATCCGTACACCACTTCTCAGGGAGCAGCGATGAGCAACGAGACGCGGCAGAACTGGTTCAACCAGGGCGGAGAAGCTTATGCAAGGTTCCGACCTGATTATCCGGATACGTTGGCATCCTTCCTGGCCAGCGTGTCGCCGTCGACCCGGCTGGCGGTCGACGTGGGCTGTGGCACGGGTCAGCTGACCACCCAACTGGCGGAGCATTTCGACGCGGTGATTGGCCTCGACCCTAGTGCAGGCCAGATCGCGAGCGCACGGCAGCATGAACGCGTACGCTACCGGAGCGCACCTGCGGAAGCGCTGCCCGCTGACGATCACTCCGTTTCCTTGATCACCGCCGCGCAGGCTGCGCATTGGTTCGACCTTCCCGCGTTCTACGCTGAAGCTCGCCGCATTGGCGAGACCGGCGCTGTCGTCGCACTGATCAGCTATGGCGTGCCCGTGCTCGACGCCGCGATCCAGTCCTGCTACCAGACGTTCTATAGCGAGCAGATCGGTCCTTACTGGCCACCGGAACGCGAGCTCGTCGACAGCGGCTACGCCACCATCGACTTCCCCTTCCGAGCCCTGCCGAAACCCGAGCTCTTCATCGAGCGCCACTGGGACCTCGCCGAGATGCTTGGCTACATATCGACGTGGTCGGCCGTAAAGCGCGCCAGAGACGCGGGGCAGCAAGCCCTGCTTGAAGACTTCGCGAGGGATCTGGGTGCCGCATGGGGATCGCCCGAAACGAGGCGCCATTTCCGCTGGCCCATCAACATGCGGCTCGGAACCCTGTGACCAGCAGCAACCGCCCTGCGTAACACGCCAGTCACAAACCACACCTAGCATCCGCCCCTTTCGGGTTCCAAGGGGCCCTCATGCCCGATCCTTCCGCCGGCCTTGCCACCGTCCTGCTCGAACAGGACGGCCTGCTGCAACGCTATATCCATCGCCGCGCGGGCCATGCGTGGGATGCGCAGGATCTTGTGCAGGAGACTTACCTCCGGCTGCTATCAGCCGACCCGGAGTCCATCCAGAATCCGGAAGCCTACCTGTTCACCGTGGCGACCAACCTGCTCCGGCAACGCGCCGGCGGCCGACTGACCGGCGGCCGTGAAGACAGCGGGCTCGACGACGTCTTCGAACGGCTGGCGACACCCTGCGAGGCCGCATCGGGTGTCGACCAGGAGCGCCGAAGCCAGCGGCTGCAAGAGCTCATGGGGCGACTATCACCCAAGTGCCGCGCGGTCATGGTGTTGCACTACCGCGATGACCTCAGCTATCGCGAGATCGCCGACCAGCTCGATATTTCCGTACACATGGTCAAGAAGTACATCGTCAAGGGACTGGCCGCGTGCCGGCAAGGGATGGGGCGTTATGAATGACCTGATGGGCCAGGCGGCCGCACGACGCATCACCGAGGAAGCCGCGCAGTGGCTGCTGGCCAACCGCGAAGGACTGGACGCGTCGTCGCGCGCCGCATTCATGGCGTGGCTGCGCCATTCCCCGGCGCACGTAGCGGAATACATGGCCATCGTGCAATGGGAGCAGGAGGTGCGTGAAGCCGCACCGTCCAATGCCACGCCAGCCCACGAACTCATCGAACGCGCGGCGCGTGAGCCTGCCGTCGTGCCGCTTCGTACGCGAGCGCCCGCACCGTCGCGGCACGCGTCGGCACAGCCCGCAAGAGCGTCACACCGGTCGCGCTGGCTTGTCGGCGCGGCCGCGGCATGTGCCGCCGTGGCCGTGGCCGTGGCCGTGGCGACGTACACGCTCGCACCGAGAGGGCCCGGCACCCCTCCCGGCGTTGTCTATAGTGCGCCAGCTGATGCGACACGCAGCCTGCAACTCGATGACGGAAGCCGCATTCAACTCGATCGCGGCACGTCGATCCGCGTGCAGTTCGATACCAGCCAGCGTGCCATCGCGGTGTTGAGCGGCACGATGCTGATCGACGTGGGCCACGACTCGCCAGCCCCGCTCAGCGTGACGCTTGGCCGCACCGTTCTTCGTGACATCGGCACCGTCTTCCAGGTCAGCGCAAGACCGAACGGTGGCGATGTCGCCGTCCTGAGCGGCCGCGTGGATGTCATGGCAGACAAACACGTAGTAGCTCACCTCGAAGGCGGCGAGCGCGCCAGCGTGGCTAGTGATGGCAGCCTCTCGCATATCGCCTCACGCACCGATTTCTCGCAGGATCTTGCCTGGCTTCCCGCAGACATCGATTTCCACGACACGCCCATCAGCGAAGTGGCACGTCGCTTCAATGATTATGGTCAGGCACCCCTGCTGATCGAAGACGAAACCGTGGCCAACACGCGCATCAGCGGCCGATTCCATGCACGCGACCCGGCAGGCTTCGTCGCCTATCTGCAGACCCTGCCGGACGTGCAGATCCACCGCGATGCACAAGGCATCCATGTCGTTCGCCGGAGCGTGCCGACGAAGCTAAGGCGGCTGTAAGAAAAAATTCACGGAAAAAACGGTACCCGGTGGCGGTCCCGCCGACTCGTACGTGACATGCGCATCGCTTGCGCCCTGTCCTCCTTCACGAGTCCCTACCCATGCGCAACAAGCTCGCCTTCCATCTCGCCCTGCTGCTGGGCACCTTGCCGCTGACCGCCATCGCGGCGCAGGGCACCGAAGACGCACCGATCGCTGCCATGCCGCTCGACCAGGCCCTCGATACCTTCGCGCGCCAGACCGGCCTGCAGGTGGTCTACACGCCGGCCGCAGTGCACGACCTGCGCAGCAAAGCCGTCCCGGCTGGCCTGCCGCCGAAGGGGCAGCTCCACGCCCTTCTGCAGGGCACCGGCCTCGATTACACGTTCGTCAACGATGGCACCATCACCCTGGTGCCCGCAGGCAAGGCCGACAAAAGCACGGCGGCATCCAGCCGCGCAGGGAACCTCCCGCCCATCAACGAGGCCCAGGGCGCCCCGCGTGATCTCGCCCCGGTAAGCGTCCAGGCCAACATGGTCGACACGCTCGCCCCGAGCGCCCCGCCCCTCGAGGCCACCCAGCCCACATCGGTGATCGATGAGCGCTTCATCCGCGATGGCTTGCGCTTCAATTCAAACTTCGACGACATCATCAAGTACGCGCCGAGCGTGACGGTGACATCGCCGGAAGGCCCGGGCATGGGCAAGAACGAAGGCATCAGCATCCGCGGCTTCCAGGATGGCCAGTTCAACATCACGTTCGACGGCATTCCTTTTGGCGATGCCAGCGATCTGCACCACACGACCTCGGCTTACTTCAACAATCACGTGCTTGGCCAGGCAGAGATCGATCGTGGCCCAGGCGGTGGATCAACGGTCGGCAATGCTACGTTTGGTGGCACGGTCGGCCTTCGGTCACGCGATCCCAGCGCGGTGGACGGCATCACGCTGTACACCACGGTCGGCAGCTGGAACACGGTGGCTGGCGGCGTTAGCGCTGACGAGACGATCGGCAACACACGCGTCTTCGCGGATCTGTCGAAGGAAAAGAGCGACACGTACCTGAAGGGCACCGATGACAAACGCGAGCACGCGTTCATCAAGACCATCACGAGCCTTTCGCCGGACACGACACTGACCTTCGTGAGCAGCTACAACCGCGAACACCAGAACACCGTGCAGGGTGCGACGAAGCAGGAGATGGACGAGTTCGGCTGGCGCTACGGCCTGGGCAACGACCCCACGCTGCAGAGCTATAAGGGCTACAACAACGCCGCCTACTACTCGAGCTTCACCTACATCGGCCTCACCACGCAGCTCGGCGACTGGAGCGTGGACAACAAGGCGTACTACAACAGCTTCGACCACTGGGCGCGCAAGACCACCGACGCGTCGGATAACGACCCGGCGGATAACGGCGTGACGCTGTACAACGCCGCCGGCAAGAAGGTCTCGACACTGAAAAACGACGTGCCGGGCAAGCTCGCAAGCTCGAGATTCCATTCGTTCGGCGATGTCCTCCGCTTCGAGCGCGAACTCGGCCCGGGCCAACTGCAGACCGGTGCGTGGATCGAGCGTAGCCAGGATGCGCGCTACCAGTACCCGCTCGACCTCACGACGGGGGCGGACACGAACACCAAATATGGCTCGAAGTACAACTACATCCTGCGCGATCGGACCGACACGTTCCAGCCGTATGTCCAGTACGACTGGGCGATCACCGACGCCCTGACACTGAGCCCTGGCGTGCGCTACAGCACCGTAACGCGCCAGATGAACGCGCCGATCAGCAAGGAAAACGCCCAGGCTTCGCAGTACAACTCGGCAAACTACAACGCCGCCCTGCCCTCGCTGAGCCTGCACGATAGCTTCAGCGACCAGTGGACGGGCTACGCCCAGGTAGCCAAGGGTTTCCTCGCACCGCCCATCGATGTCATCGAGCTGGTCGGCTCCAAGAAGCTGGATCCGGAAACCACGACGAACTACCAGATTGGTACGGCCTATGCGGACCGCCAGCTCACGTTTGGCGCCGACGTCTACTACATCGATTTCAAGAATTACCTGGCCAGCACGCTGGTGAACACCCCCGAGGGCCAGGAATCGACGTACCTGAACACGGGCGGCGCAATTTACAAGGGCGCCGAGGTGGAAGGCACCTGGGCGATGACGCCCTCGCTTAGCCTCTACGGAAACGCCACTTACAACAAGGCGACGTACAAGAACTCCAGCACGCAGATCGCTGGCACGCCCAAGCTGACGGCCGCCCTTGGCCTGCTTTACAGCAGCCCGCTGGGTTACTACGGCTCCGTGATGACCAAGTTCATCGGCAAGCAGTACGGTAGCGACAACACCACCGACGACGCGGGCCAGACGATCTTCGTCAATGACAACCGCCTCGGCGGTTACGTCTCGACCGATGCGGCGATTGGCTACCGCAGTGCCGACGGCGGCCCAACCGGCAAGGGTTGGTCGGTCAGCATGGACGTCAACAACGTGTTCAACGTGCACAAACTCATCGGCTACGCCGGCACGCAAAACGTAAGCGGCGATGCTCTTTACTGGGGCCTGCCCGGTCGCGGCGTGTTCCTCGACCTTTCGCTGAAGCTGTAAGGAGTGGGCACGATGACGATGCGCGGAATCTGGCTTGGCGTTGTCCTTGCCCTGGCGGCGCCTGTAGCGTCCGCCGCCGAAGCGAATAGCCATGAACAGGTGCTGGCGCGGATCATCCTGATCCGCCACGGGATCCGTTCGCCTACCAAGGCACCCGCCGACCTAGCGAAGTACGCCGCGGAACCCTGGCCTTCGTGGCCCGTGGCACCCGGCCAGCTCACGCCGCATGGCATCGCCACCCTGCGCTCGCTTGGTCAGCGCATGGGTAAGGATCTCACCGCCGCAGGCTTGCCAGGCGATGCCTGTGGCGGCGAGGTTCGCGTGATCGCGGACAGCACGCCGCGAAACCGGGCGAGTGCCGAGGCACTACTTTCAGGCCTCTCCCCGCAATGCGCAGCGAAATATCAGGCATTCCCCGCCGGACAGGACGACCCGCTTTTTCGTGGCGTAGGCGGTGAAGACGACGATAAGGGTGGTATCGACGCAGCGGCGGTCGACACCACCACCCGAAGCACGCTGGCGGCTCTGCAACAGGTACTTCTCGGCTGCCACGACGACGCGTGCCTGAAAAAGGCGCAAGCTGATGGAAAGCAGGTACTGCTCGGCGGCGACGTCGCCAAGGCACTCAAGACGGCAGGCTCGCTCGCCGAGAACATCATGCTGGCCTACGCCGAAGGGATGCCCGAGGCACGCTACGGATGGGGCCGCCTCGACGCGGCAGGCGTGGCCCGAATCATCACGCTTCACAACACCTCGTTCAAACTCGCCCATGCCACGCCTGAGGCCTCGCGCGGCCGCGGTGGCAACATGCTCGCGCACATCACCGCCACCCTCGCCCAGGCAGCCGGGCAAACCACCACGGTGAATCCGCTCGCGCCACCCGGCACGCGCGTCATCATCCTGATCGGCCACGACACAGACCTCGCCGCGCAGGCCGGCCTGCTCGGCCTCGACTGGCATGTCGCCACGAAGGGTGACGACTTCCCGCCCGGCGGGGCCTTGATCTATGACCTCGTGGGCACGTCCGAGGGCAAAGCCGTGCGCCTTTCGATCGCCATGCCGACACTCGCGGCGCTACGTGCGGGGCGCATGGAAGCCGACGAAGCCGTGATCCGTAAGCGTCTAACCCAGGCTAACTGTGGCAAGAAGGCATCCTGTCCGCTGGGCACATTCATCACGTCGGCTCGAACCGCCGTCGGAACTGCTGCCGCAAGCGCCGGCAATGAGCCCAACGCGTCATCGAAGTAATGTAGGAGCGCGCTTGCGCGCTCCTACACGAGCGAAGGCATGCTTGTGCAAAAAAGGGATGGAATCCGCACGTTCCGCGCACTTCCTTTCAATTCGAAAGTCGCGCTGTCGCCGATAGTGGCATCACCTAAACAGGAGATGCCCCATGAAGCACCCGGACGATACCACCACGTCGCATGACGCCCCCCGCCGCAAGTTCGTCGCCACTGCTGGGCTTGCCGCTGGCGCCATGGTCGCCGGCAGCGCGCTGGCGGCTGAAGGTGCCAAGGGTTCCGCTGCGCCGGCCAAGGCCGGCGCTGGCAAGAAGAACGCCGAGTCGGCGATCTTCACCACCAAGGAAGGCGTGCAGATCTATTACAAGGATTGGGGCACTGGCCAGCCCATCGTCTTCCACCACGGCTGGCCGCTGTCCTCGGATGACTGGGACGCCCAGATGTGGTTCTTCCTCTCGCAGGGCTACCGCGTCATCGCCCATGACCGCCGTGGCCATGGCCGCTCGACCCAGACCTCGACCGGCAACGACATGGACACGTACGCGTCCGATGTTGCCGAGCTGGTCCGTCACCTCGACCTGAAGAACGCCATCCACATCGGCCACTCCACCGGTGGTGGCGAAGTGGCGCGCTACGTCGCCCAGCATGGCGAAGGCCGCGTGGCCAAGGCCATCCTGGTCAGCGCCGTACCGCCGATCATGGTCAAGACCCCGGCGAACCCGGGTGGACTCGACATCTCGGTGTTCGACGGCCTGCGCAAGTCGCTAGCCGCCAACCGCGCACAGTTCTACCGCGAGGTGCCGATCCCGTTCTACGGCTTCAACCGCCCGGGCGTGAAGACCCTCGACGGCACGGTCGACAACTGGTGGCGCCAGGGCATGAACGGCGGCATCCAGGCGCACTACGACTGTATCAAGGCCTTCTCGGAAACCGACTTCACCGAAGACCTGAAGAAGATCAAGGTGCCGACCCTCGTCCTGCACGGCGACGACGATCAGATCGTGCCGTACCAGGACGCCGGTGTGCTCTCGGCCAAGCTGATCCCGGGCGCGAAGCTCAAGATCTACAAGGGCTACCCGCACGGCATGCTGACCGTGCACGCCGATGAGCTCAACAAAGACATCCTCGAGTTCATCAAGAGCTGATAAAAAAGGCCCGCCAGCGCGGTGACGCGCTGGCGGGCCTTTTTGCTATGGCTTAATGCTCCAGCCGCTTCTTCTGGAACGGATAGAAGCGATGTTCGCGCAGCTCGTGCTCGATCTCCTCCAGGCTCTTGCCGGCGGTCTCGGGCACCAGGAAGTAGACGAAAGCCAAGGCAAACACGGAGATCACCGCGTACAGCCAGAAGGTATGCGCCGCACCCAGCCAGGTGACCAGCGACAGTGTCGACAGGGTCACGAGAAGATCGAACGTCCAATGGCTGAAGGCGCCCACACTCGCGCCCTTACCGCGAACGAACAGCGGGTAGACCTCGGAATTGATCAGCCAGATGCAGACGCCAAAACTGCCGCAGTTCAACATCATGTAGGCCGCAAGGCAGGCCACGGCAAGCCAGCGGCTGAAATCGTTCTGCGGACCCGCACCCAGGAACATGAAGCCCATGACCACGAGCGCCACGATCGAACCCGGGATCATCCACAGCAGGTACGTACGGCGGCCGAACCGGTCGACCAGGAAGCTGCCGATCACGGTCATGATCACGACGAGCACCGTGCTCGCACCGGTGCCAAGCACCGCCGCTTCATCCGAAAAGCCAGCCTTCGTCAGGATGGTCGGTGCGTAATAGATCAGTGCGTTGTTGCCGGTGATCTGCGAGAACATCGAAATACCCGCGCCCACGACCACGGCAGGCCGGATCCACGGCTTGGTGATGTCCTTCCAGCTACCGGTCGGCTCCTGCTCGGCGACGGTCTCGATCTCGGCAATCTCAGCCCGCGCCGCCGCGGCACTGCCACGCACGCGCTCGAGCACTTTCATCGCTTCGTCGATACGCTTTTCCGCCACGAGCCAGCGCGGGCTCTCTGGCAGATAGGCCATGCCGCCCAGCAGGATGATTGCGGGTACGACACCCAGGCCGAACATCCAGCGCCAGTGCTCACCCAACACGAAGCCGGTGAAATACGCCACGGTGATGCCGAACACCACCATGAACTGGAACAGCGTCACCATCTTGCCGCGATGCTTCGAGGGCGATACTTCGGCGATATACACCGGGATGATCTGCGTGGAACTACCGGCCGAAAGACCCAGCAGGAAGCGCGCGGCGATCAGCCAGCCGACCGACGGCGCGAAGGCCGATGCAATCGAACCCGCGGCAAACAGCACGCCGACGAAGATCACCATGCGCCGACGGCCGAGACGATCGGAGAACGGGCCCGTCGCCAGGCAGCCGAACAGCGCACCGAAGATAATCGCGCCGGTCACCAATTGTTTCGTGGTGTCATCCAGCGCGAACTGGCGGCCGAGACCGAGCAACGCGACGCCGATCACGCCCGTGTCGTAGCCGAAAAGCAGGCCACCCAGCGCCGCGATGACGGCGATGCCTACGACCAGGGCGGTCTTTGGCGTGGCCTCCCCGGCCACGGGCACAGAGGAAGAGGACACAACGCTCATGCTGACTCCATCGGAAGGGTGCGCGCGCGGAAATCCGCGAGATGTGCCGTGGCGTCGATACGCCGGGCATTCGGTTCGTCGGTGGTTTCAATCCAGTGCAAGGCATCTTCGCGCGACCGACCGAAGCGCATGTGCCGTTCCAGCAATTGCCTGCGGCGCTGCTCGTCATCCACATCGACGAACCACACCTCATCGAGCAACGGGCGAACGCCGCTCCACGCGCCTTCCTGCATGAGCAGATAGTTACCTTCGGTGATAACGAGCCGCGCACTCGCGGGCACCGCGATCTCGCCTGCGATGGGCTCCTCGATCTCACGATGGAACGCCGGCGCGTAGACCGTCTCGCCTTCCACGGGCGCACGCAGGCGCCGCAGCAAGGCCACGTAGCCCGCGGCATCGAAGGTATCGGGCGCGCCCTTGCGCGAAGCGCGGCCAAGCCGCTTCAGCTCCGCATTGGCGAGATGGAAGCCATCCATCGGTACGTTAACCGCCGTATCGCCGCAGATCGCAAGGATCTGGGCCGCCAACGTTGACTTCCCCGAGCCCGGTGAACCGGCGATACCGAGGATGTGCCGGCCGCCGCCTGCCAGGAGTGCGTCGAGCCGTGCACGTACGTTGGATTCGATCATCGGTCGGAGGCTACCGGCGCAGGTGTAAGGATTTGATGAACGTGACAGTTACGTAATGTCGTACAATTCGATCAGTAATGTAAACCCGGGTACACGCACACTGATGGATATCGAACGACGCCGCCCCATTGAGCTCATTGCCATCGACATGGACGGCACGCTCCTCAGCCCCAACCACACCATTTCGCCCCGCGTCAAAGCCGCCATCGGCGCCGCCATGGCCCGTGGCGTCAAGCTGGTGCTGGCCAGTGGCCGCCCCGTCGCCGGCCTGGTGCCCTACCTCAACGAACTGGGCCTGCACGGCAAGGACGACTACTGCATCGCCTTCAACGGCGCCGTGGTGCAGAACATCGGCACTGGCGAGCGTGTCGTCGAGTTCACCCTGGGGCTGGAGGATTACCTCTACTGCGCGGATGTGGCCCGCGAACTGGGCGTGCACTTCCAGGGCCTCGATGGCGAGCGCATGTACACGCCGGATCGCGACATCAGCGTCTATACGGTGTCGGATTCGCACCTGACCCATACGCCGTTGAGCTACCGTCCGGTGACGGACATGCCGGCCGGCCTGCGCTTTCCCAAGCTGATGATGATCGACCAGGCCGACGTGCTGGACGCGGCGATCGCGCGGCTGCCCGTGGAAATGTCGGCGCGCTTCGCCACCCTGAAGAGTTCCGCGACCTTCCTGGATATCTTCGACAAGCGCGCGGGCAAGGGCCCGAGTCTCAAGACCCTGGCGGATCAGCTGGGCATCCACCGGGATGCGGTCATGGCGCTCGGCGATCACGAGAACGATATCGCCATGCTTGAGTTCGCTGGCACCAGCGTGGCGATGGGCAATGCCATCCCCGCCGTGAAGCAGGCGGCTCGTTATGAAACAGCGACCAATGCGGAAGATGGCGTAGCCAAGGCCATCGAGATGTTCGTGCTGGCCTGAGCCGATGCAGGCATGAGCGGCCGCGCATCGCGTCGCCGCTCATGCCACGCAAATTAGCGCGCCGCGCGGCTGTACGGATCAACCACCGGCTTCTTGAACGTCAGCCGCAAGGCCGACAGCAGGAAGTAAAAGCCGCCAAATGCCGCATATGGCGCAAGTTCCGCGATGCTGCGCGGATCGCCAAAAGCACGAATGCCCATGATGACGCCCGCCAGCGCCGACTGCGCTCCGCTGATCATCATGAAAACCTGGCCACCCAGCTTCCGACGCTGGATACCGACCGCCAGCTGCAGCACGCCCGACAACAGGGCCCACACCCCGAAGACGAACAAGGCGCCCTTGGTCCCCGCGGCAATCAGGGCGATCACCAGGGCGACGGCGGTAGCGATGCTTACCGCTGCGTTGAACTGCTGTCCCGGGTTAGCCCGCAGGCCACCGCTATGGCGGACATCGATGATGTTGGCGAGCGCGTCCCACAGGGGATAGAGGACGAGCAGCGTGTAGGCGACCGCAGCGGGCGCACCCATCTTCGAAAGGACGACAACGAGGGCAACCCAGGCGAAGGCGACGCCGGCACGGAGGTAGTAGAACTGGCGGAGGGAGGTCATGGGGGAAATCCTGAAGGGGTGCAATCAGCCTACTAGTAGGTAGGCCTGCAAGTCAACGCCACCTCCTGTAGGAGCGCGCTTGCGCGCGATCGGCGGTGCCCTGAGCCCCCATCGCGCGCAAGCGCGCTCCTACAGAAGCGTTGCCGCTGAGCCTACCAAGTAGTAGGCTACCCACCATGAGCACCCAGCAAAAGCTGATCGATTCCGCCCGCTACCTCATCCAGACCCGCGGCTACAACGGCTTCAGCTACGCCGATGTGGCCGACGAGGTCCAGGTCCGCAAGGCCAGCATCCACCATCACTTCCCCACCAAGGCCGACCTGGCGCACGCCGTCGTCGAGCAGTCGCGGGCCGGTATCGTGGCGCAGACCCAACTGCTCGCCGACGGCCCGTTCGACCCGCTCGAAAAGCTCCATTTCTACGTGGGCTACTGGGAAAAGTGCATCACCGACGCCAGCGCACCGTTCTGCGTGGCTGGCATGCTTGCCGCGGAACTGCCGTCACTCCCGGAGAGCCTTGCCGCTGATGTCCGCGCGCACTTCCGCGACCTTTCCCGCTGGCTGGAAATCATCCTGACCAAGGGCGCGCAGTCCGGCGCATTCCAGCTCCGTGGCGCCGCCAGTGCCGAAGCGGAGGCCTTTATCGCGATCGTGTACGGGGCGATGCTGACGGCCCGCGCCTTCGGCGACCCCGCGAAGTTCGCCGAGGTGGCCGAAGGCGGGATTCGGCGGCTTGTCGCACCCAAGTAACCGATTCAACGCGGCTTTTTGTTATTGGCCCAGGCTATCGCGCCCATAGCAATTAACAATTGGATAACAAGAATGATGCGGTGCATCATGGCTAGGACACCATCTGGTGTAATGCCTAGAGCCCTGCCCCATGAAGACCGCCGCCCTGATCGCCCTCGGCCTTGCCCTCGTCGGCACCGCCACCTGGGCCATGTCCGATACTCACGCCGCCGCCCTTAGCGCCACCGCCCCTGCCGCGCAGGTCGTTGCAGCCGATAGCGCCAAGGGCATCCTGCCGTACGGCGCAATGAACCACGTGGCGGCACCCGCGACTGCGGCCATCCTGCCCTATGGCGCGATGAATGCCGCCGCCACGACCACCACGGAAGCGATCCCGCCTTACGGCGTGATGCACCAGGTGGCCATGGCGTCATCGGCGAGCATCCTTCCGTACGGTGGCGCGACCGGCATTCACGCCGCGCCGTGATCCGCCGCCGTGCGCTGTCGCGGAGCTCGCGCGATAGCTGCCGCAAGGCCCACGGCCGCACCCGCGGCCAGACCGATCCCGGCCACCCACGGCAACTGCAGCGATAGCGCGAACAGCGCCGTGCCCGTTGCGGGGCCGAGCGTATCCTTGATGTCGTTAGTGACCGACACGGCCGCCATGTAGGTCGCACGTTTCGACGACGACGCAAGGGCATTCACCGCCGCAGGAATCAACGGACCGAACAGCATGTCGGCCAGTGCGAAGCCGCTCATCGCCATCACGAGCGAAGGTACGCCAGGCGACACGAGCAAGGCAGCGAACGACGCCACCAGCACGGCGCCGCTCGCCAGCACGAGTTTCGCCTCGGACACACGCCGGGTCAGGTGCGTCAGCGGGAACTGCAGCACGGCGACCAGCAGCGCGCCGTACGAAAACAACGCACCCACGCCGGATGCGCTCAGCGTCCCCATCGTGTGCGCATAGAGCGGCAGCGCGGCCTCGATCCAGCTTCCGCACATCTCCAGCAGGATGACCCATAGCAGCAGCCTCGCCAGGCGCCCGTCGCGCAAAGCCGGAAGCAGCGACGAAAGGCCTTCCTCGTCGTCGTCCTCTTCGCCCTCACCTATCATCGTCTCGGGCAGGCAACAGGCCACGATCACCGTGCACACCAGGATCGCGGCCGACGACGCGAGGAACACGCTGCCAAGCGAGTGAAGGACCAGGATCGCGCCAAGCGCCGGCCCCGCCGCACGCCCCAGGCTGGACAGCGTACGCGCCAGGGCCGCCTGCGAGCGCATCCGCTCGTGCGGGACCGAATCAGCGATCACCGTCATGATCGTCGGATGCAGCACGCTTTCGCTGATGCCGATCAGCAACAGCACGCAAGCCGCCTGCCACACGCCATGGGCGAAATACAGCAGCAGAAAACCAAGGCCAACGCCCAGCGTCGAACACAGCAGGACAGGCCTGCGCCCCTTGCGGTCGGCGATCCCGCCGATGAAAGGCGTCGCCAGGATCTCGCCCCCGGCGTAGCAACCAAACAGCACGCCAATCCAGCCCACGGGAATGCCGGCATCGTGCTGCGCCCACAGGGCGAAGAACGGCAGCATGGCGCCGTCGGCGATACCTACGAAGAAGAACAGGAGAACGGCGATCGATGCCGGCCGTTGCAGGAAGGAAAGGAACCGCAGGTTCCCTTTGAAGCTCTCGGTAAACATGTCCACGTCGCAAACTCCGCGCAGCGAACAGCCGCCCCGAATTCGGGAGGAAACGGACTGTCCAGGATGCGCGTTGGCTGACGTAAACGCTTACGGCCCCGTCGCGGCGGCAGTGAAAGGCTAGCATCGCCCGCCAAACCTCCGCAACTGCCGCAGACCTGTAGGAGCGCGCTTGGGCGCGACGCCGTTCGCGGAAGAGCAACAGGGCCTGTAGCGCAGGGGCGAAAGATGTCGCGCGCAAGCGCGCTCCTACAGGGGCTTCGTCAGCGGTGGAGGGTCAGGCCCTTCAAGGCCTTGTCGACTCGATCAGGATGATCCGCCCTCGCGTGCTGGTATGCGTGAAGCGGTTGCAGCGAAAGCGCTGCACGCCATCCAGCGTCACGCCGATCAGCACTTCGTCGTGGGAATGCGCATCGTAGGCATGCCCACTGAAATGTGCCTGCACACTCTCGATACCGGTCTCACCATCGCGATAGATAGTGAGCCAGTTGCCTGCAGGGGACGCCGCCTTAGACATACCCGAAGACTACTGCAGGAGCGCGCTTGCGCGCGACACCGTTCGCGAGGAGCAACAGGGCCTGTTGCGTTGGGGCGAAAGATGTCGCGCGCAAGCGCGCTCCTACAAGGGCGCTTAGAAGAACTTGTAGTTGAAGGAGAGCGTCCAGGTGGAACCGGGGGCGTAGTACAGGTCGCTCGAGTCATCCAGGACGAAGTACTTCCGGTTCAGCAGGTTGTCGCCGTTGAACTGGACCGAGGCATGGTCGTTGAACGCGTAGCGGGCCATGGCACTGACCAGCGTCTGCGACGACTGGTACAGGCGGACGACGCCGTAACCATCATCGATATCCGCCTTCGACGGGCCCTGCCAGTTGACGCCACCGCCCACGGTCAGGCCGCTCCACTCACCCGGTAGCGTATACGTGGTGAACACACGCACCAACGTGCGCGGCAGCGACGGACGCAGTGCGCCGCCATCCGGCGATTTCACGTTGAAGTGCGACCAGCCGAACGTAGCATTCCAGTTGCTCGACAGCGCGCCCTGCGCTTCGAACTCATAACCGCGCGACGTCGTGCCATCCACCGAGCGATAGGCCTGGGTGATGCCATCCGGAAGGTACACACCCGGCAACGCATCCGCGACATGGTCCTGCTTGGTTTCGAAGAACACCAGCGAGGTGTTCAGCGCACCATCGAAGTGACGGCCCTTGATACCGACCTCGCGGCTCGTGCCCAGCACCGGCTCGAGGTAGCTACCATCTTCCTTGCGGTTGTTCTGCGGATCGAAGATCTGCGTGTAGCTCGCGAAGGCCGAATAGTTCGGGGTGATGTCGTAGATGAGTCCCGCGTACGGGATCGTCTTGCTGGCGGTCTCGTGGTAGATGCCCGCCGTGCTGTCGTTGGTGTCGTTCTTCCAGCGCGAATAGCGCGCACCCACGATGAGCTTCAGCGGATCGGCCAGCTGCAGACGCGCGGCGGCGTACGCACCGCTCTGCTCCGTCCGCGCGATCGACACGCGATCTGCCGTCGAGGAGAAATCGGGATACGGGTAATCGCCGTTCCACTGCAGGAAGTTGCCGATGTCCGGCAGGAAGTCACCGTGCGGATACTCGAAGTAGTCCGTGCGGTAGTGCGAATCGGTGAGGCCCACGACGAGTTCGTGTTCACGCCCCCAGGCCTGGAACGGGCCCGAAGCGAAGACGTCAAGATTGTTCTGGCTACCGCGCTGGAAGCTCTTGTATGCGTACGGGATAAGGCCCTCACCGGTCGTGCGGTCCGGGGCGCCGTACACATAGAACAAGGCGGAATCCGCATCGGTCTTGCGGTGGCTCGCCATGGCATGCAACTGCCAGCCATTGTCGAAGCTGTGCTTCAGGTCGGCGAAGGCGGTCTGCGTGGTGTTGTTCCAGTGCGTCCAGTCCGCGGCAGAGGAGAACCCCCGCGGCCACTTGATGAACGCGCCATCCTGGTCGAGTACCGGGTACGAACCCCAGGTCACACCGGTCGGACGCGTCTTCTGCCAGTCGTAACCGAGGCTCAGGGTCGTGTTGTCGTCGAGGTCGGCGTCGATCACGCCATAGGCCACGTTCTTTTGATTGTGGTAGCGGTCGATGTAGGAATCGCCGTCCTCGTGCGCGGCGACAAAACGGCCACGGATGCTGCCCGACGCGTTCAACGGCGTCGATGCATCCACGGTTTCGCGCTGGGTATGCCAGGAGCCGTAGCTCACCGATACGTCCGCCTCGGGCGTGCGGCTATCCGCATGCTTGCGCACGAAGTTGATGTTGGCCGACGGGCTGCCGGCACCGCTGAGCAGACCGGTGGCGCCACGGATCACTTCAATGCGCTCGTAGATGGACGGATCGAGCGAGGAGTCCGCCGAGCTGATGTTGAGGCTGGAAGCGATGGGCACGCCGTCGTACGACATGTTCTCGATCTGGAAGCCACGCGACCAGAACACAACGCGCTCGGAATCGTAGGCCGTCGACCAGATGCCGGTGGTGTTATCCAGCACGGCACGCAGGTCCGTGAGGTTCTGGTCCTTGATGCGCTGCTCGGTGATCACACTGACCGACTGCGGCGTGTCCTGCAGCGTCAGCGGCAGGCGCGTCGTGGACGCGGACTGGTCGGTCGTATACGCAGACACCGCCTGCCCCTGGACATTCACCGCATCGAGGGTGGTGGCCTTCTTGGCCTTGGTGTCGTTATCGGCATCATCAGCGCTCGGGCCCGGCTGGGCATGGGCCATGGCCGGCAAGGCGGCGGCAAGCGCGAGGCAAAGAAGCGAGAGGCGCGGACGCCCGTGCATACGGTGAGTCATGCTGGAAAAACCCCAGGTAGTTGAAGCCCTGGGCGCCCCGGCGGGGAGCCCGTGTCTGTGTCACGACTTGGGCTTGCCTGGAGGCTGGCTCATCGCTTTGTAAGCCAATCTTAACAGGTTGAGAACTTTCTTGTGCAGTGCCGCGCGCGTGGTCGGCGACGCCCAACCTGCGCAAAATCAATATCTTCCGCCGAACCAACGATTAGCCGACGACCACCATAGCAACTGCAGACCTGTAGGGGCGCGCCAGTTTCGGGCGCGCCCCCGGGGCGCCGGGCTTAATGCTTCTGCTTGTAGATATGCTTGCTGTCGCGATTTTCCGCGTGGTTGAGGTGGTTCTGCTCCGCCTTGGTCAGGTGGCCGTTGTGCTTGGCCTCGTCGACGCTTTCGCGGCGGGCGATGTTCGCGTCATGCGTTTCATCGCGGGCGGCCTGCTTCTGGGTCATCGTGCCATTGGCCACGCCATTGCTGATGCGGTTCTGCTGGTTATCGAGACGGTTATTCACTTCGTTGACGCGCGGATGACCCGGCACATCCGTTTGCGGCGCCGCCTGCGCCATGGCCTGCCCGGAAACCGCGGCCCCTCCGATCACCAGGCCAAGCAGGACCATCTTCGACTTTGCATTCATGGGGTTCTTTCCTCTGGGAAGTGAGCATGCGTCGAACCCGGCCCTCCCGCAGGCCGCGATTCACGCAGCCCGGATAACGACCCGAGCCCACGCCGTGTTGACGGCCCATTTTTCGCCGATGGCCATTCATTCAGCCAGGGCGCCTCGGGCGACAAATGCGTTGACATAGTTCTCACACTTGGGCCCGCGAGCTCTGCAACACTCGGCGAATTCGCACGATCTAAATGGGGAATTTAGACGTCTAAATTTAGCGTGCGCACACTGTGCCAGGCCGGATCATCGCCCACGGTCCAGCCGGGGAGTGGCGGGGAAGAGACGGTGTCTCCACCCCCATCGTGGGTATCCCAGAGGAGCGCTTCAATCATGAAGCTTTGTGCATTACGCATGCGCATCAAAACACTGCTGGCCGTCGCCAGCCTGACGGCCCTCGCGGCCACCTTCCCTTCCGCCGCGACGCAACAAAACCACCCTTCCCCACAGTACGCCGATGGCCCGACGGCCATGGCGCGTGCCCGGGTCGCCGCGGACGTACTGATGAGTTCGTACGACCCCACCAAGGCCTGGTTCCCGGCCAGTTGGTGGAACTCCGCCGTGGCCCTGCAGACCATCGGCGACTACATGCAGCGGACGGGCGATCGCCGCTACGTGGGGCAGCTCGACAACACCTTTGAGAAAGACAAGGGCGTCTTCCCTGCCGGCGTGCTGTCCGGCGACCCCCTGCTGGGTAACTTCACCAGCCGGGCCATCGACGACTCCGAATGGTGGGGCCTCACCTGGGTGCAGGCCTACGACCTGACCGGCAACCCCAAGTACCTCGACATGGCGGTGACCATCGCCAACTACGTCAACGGCTACTGGGACACCAGTACCTGCGGCGGCGGCGTATGGTGGGATGGCGAGCGCACCTATAAGAACGCCGTGACCAACGGCCTGTGGATTCGCCTGACCGCTGAACTGCACAACCGCATCCATGGCGACACGCTGTGGCTCGGCCGCTCCAAGACCGCGTGGACATGGTTCCAGAACAGCGGCATGGTGAACGCCAACGGCCTGGTGAACGACGGCCTGACCAACGCGTGCACCAATAATGGCCAGAACGTGTGGAGCTAAAACCAGGGCCTCGCCATCGGCGGCGGCCTGGAACTGTTCCGCGCCACGCGAGATCCGCAGATCCTCGCCACCGTGAAGCGCCTGGCAGACGCGGCGATCGGGCCGAACGCCCTGGTGACCAACGGCGTCCTCTCCGAAACCTGCGACAGCACGGACCAGAGTTGCGACGACAACGCCAAGCAGTTCAAGGGCGTGTTCATGCGCTACTGGACCGACCTGGTCGATACCACGCACGACGCGAAATACGCCGCCTTCCTGGAAGATCAGGCCGAAGGCATCTGGGCCAACGACCGCGATGCGGCTGGAAGGCTTGGTACGCGTTGGTCGGGCGCCACCAGCGACGACCATCCGAACGTGTTCGACTGGCGCACCCAGGCCAGCGCACTTAGCGCCCTCATCGGCGACGTTCCGAAGTTCACCCCGCTGGCTTCGCTCGGCGCCAGCCTGTCGCCGGCGCAGCCGGTGGTGATGCCTGCCGCCACCGGCACCACGACCATCCCGGTCACGGTCAGCGCCTCGGCAACGGGCTTCTTCCCGCTACTCGCCCTCACCGCCGTGGATGTGCCTGCTGGGTGGACGGCAACGCCACGAACCAGCCTGCTGCCCCTGCAGCCGCGCGGCAACGCCAACCCCGTGAGCAAGACGCTTCCGTTGAAGGTCACCGTACCGGCGACGGCCGCGGACGGCCATCACATGGTGACCGTGAACCTGACCGCTGCGGGGCTTCGCTTCACGACGCAGGCAGACGTGCTGATCGCCCACGCGATCAACTTCGATACCGGCACCGTCGATGAGAATCCGTGGCTGTTCGACCCTGCCAACTCGCAGAGCAATGGCGTGCAGAATCGCTTCGCCGATGGCAATGCGCACTTCACGTACCGCTTCCCGTTCCCGGCGGATACCAAGGCCGCGACGGTTACGCTCACCATCGACGCCGAGTTCCTGGTGCAGGTGAGCTCCGACAACCAGACCTGGACCACGGTGCTACAGGAAACCAACCCTGTGACGGATGGCTCGAACAAGGCCGATCGGACGATCGACCTAACGCCGTTCCTGAGCACGGCAGCGGATGGTTCGAAGCCGGTCTACCTGAAAGTATCCGACTCCTTCCCCAATGATGGTTGGGGCGGACGCGTCTACCACGTGACGGCGACCATCACGGAGTAAACCTGCCGATGTCTTCGCCCTCGCTCACCGGGGGGGGGGGGGGCGAAGACATCACCGGCACTCGTAACGGCACATTTTCCCCCTGTGCGTCCGGCCTATCCCGTCGCACATCCCACGCCCTGGGCATTTGGCCGTCCATCAATAATTTGATGGACGCCGTGAGCTTATGCGACACGCTGAATCCGCGGAACCCGCGCCAAATCATCAAGGTGGAAATGATTGTTAGCGGCATTCCGATGCATGCACGCGCGAGTCTCCACGAATTCATTTCGCAGCATCGGCATAGATCGAAAGAACTTACGGTAATGACGCCAGGCACGGCCTGCACCAACGATTTAAGCCATTCGCCCTAAGCCATACGGCAGACCGTTTCCCGGCAAAACCCGAGCGTATAACCGTCCTCGGCAGGTAGTGCATACGCACACGTTGCGTAGCCCCGAACGGTGACCGCCCATGACATCCGCCAATGCTCCACTGATCTCGCTCGCGTGGGATGAGTTCGACCCCATGCGTGTCACGCCACTCACGCATACCTTCACGGACCATCCGCTCCTGCAACGCGACGCGCTGGTCGAACTGGGCCGACGATGCCGCGGAACCAACCGCTGGTACAGCTTTGCCAGCGGCGTGCAGCCGGGCACGGATTTCGATACCGCCGCGGCCATGTATCCCTCGGGCCAGTCGGCCGTGGCATCACTCGGCGCCATTGAAGACGCGAAATCGTGGGTACTGCTCCGCCACATCCAGGCCGACCCCATGTACCGCACACTGGTCGATCAGGCGTTCGAACCGATCATCGACCGGATCGAGCGCGTGGATCCCGGCGTGTACTACCGGGCGGGATGGATCTTTTCTGCGTCGCCCAACACGTGTACACCGTTTCATATCGACCGCAGCCACGTCCTGCTACTGCAGGTCCACGGCACGAAAACCGTCTACGTGTGGGATCCCACGGACCGCGCCACGCTGGACGACCTGGTCCGCGATGATTTCCACGCACGCCACGACCTGAGCCGGGCGCACTGGCAGGAGGCCTTCCGCGAGCGCGCTCATGTGTTCCACCTCAAACCGGGCACGGGCGTCTACATGCCGCTGACCAGCCCACACATGGTGGAGACGAGCCAGGAAGCTTCCAGGACGGTCAGCTTCACGTACAACACGACGGCCACCCGCCGGATGGGCCGCATCCATGTGCTGCGCGATGCGTTACGGCGCATGGGCTTGAAATCGCCACCCGTCGGCTCGCACACCGCGTTCGACACCGCGGCATGGATGGCGTCGTCCGCACTGATCGCATGCGGCGGCCCCGGCGGGCACCCGCCGGCCTGTCCCTCGCTGAAACACGCCCATGCGTACGCAGTCGACGATTAGAGATAGGCGCGGGCCGCCTTCACGCGCACGCTCACCTCGGCGCCCTCACCCGGCGCCGAGCGGATGAAGAACTCGGCACCCAGGCCACGTGCACGCTCGCCCATGCCGCGCAGGCCCCAGTGGCCATCCCGTTCGCTGGCGGGATCGAATCCGTGCCCGTTATCTACGACGCGAACCGCGAGCGAGGTGAAGCCGTAACGCACTTCGACCGTGACCGTGCTGGCCGCAGCATGCTGGAACGCGTTGAGCGCAGCCTCGCGCCCGATGGCTAGCACGTTCTCAAGCGCATCGGCCGAAAGTTCGCGCGCCCGACCGAAGCGAACGACACGGAAAGCCGCCGTACTCAGGTCGGCGCGCTCCGCACCCACCGCCTCCAGCGCCTCGACAAGATCCCTTGAGCCGAAGGCATCGCCGGTACCGCGCAATGCCGTCACCTTGTCGCGACCTTCAATCAGCACATCGTCCGCCCGCGCCAACGCGCGATCGATCATGTCGCGCGCCTTCTCGGACTCAACGTGCTGACGTATCGCCTGGAAACGCAGGACCAGCCCCTGGAAGCCCTGCAGTAAGGTGTCATGCAGATCACGGGCGATCCGCTCCCTCTCATCGGTACGGATGCGCATGCGACGCGTGAGCTCACGCACGCGGTAAACGTAAGCGAACCATGCGAGCGCCACGATGAGCAGCACCGCCAGGCCGCGGAACAACGCCATCTGATACCAGGCAGGCGCGACGCGGAATGCGTATACGGCATCGATCTCGCTTCCTACGCCATCCTCATTGAACGCGCGGACGCGGAAGGTATAACGGCCTGGCGAGAGGTTGGTGTAGTAGGCACTCCGTCGCGTGCCCGCCCGCTGCCAGGTGTCATCGACGCCGCTCATCCAGTACTCGAAGCGGGTACGCTCGGGCCAGCGCAACATGGCCGCGGTGTAGTCAATGCGTACCGTGTGGGTCAGTGCCGGCACCACGTCATGCGGCCCGACGGGGTGCATCTGCTGATCGGTCGACAAGCCTTCGACGACTACCCTGGGCTTGATGGCATTCGTCACCGGATGCGAAGGATCGAGCGTGGCGACGCTATCACTGCTCGCGACCCACACCATGCCAGAGCGATCGAGCACGAGTGACGACGACGCCGATACGCCGGAGTTCTCGCTGATGCCCTCGCCCGGCGCGATATGCAGGAGGCTGCGCCCGTCCGCCGCGGGATCCGCACTGGCCACGACCCGGTCCACGCCATCGTGGTCGAACACCCACACGGAACCCGTCGCGTCGCGGGCGAGCCCGGTGACGCCGTTGTAGGACGCCTGGCCGGCACGCCTCAAGATACGCGGAACGCCGTGGCTGATATGCGCCAGCCCGCTGCTACCGCCGAGCCACATATCCTCGCCGTCGATCAACCAAACGAGCGGCGCGCCGACATCCAGATGGCCGCTACCAGGCATGGGCCGGGCGCGTCCATCAACCATCGATAGCAACTGCCCATCGGCAAACGCGAAGCCAACGTGCCCACCCGGCAAGCGCTGCATCAGCAGGGGCGACGCATCGGGCAAGCCATCGCTGCCGTTCATGCGCACCCACTTGCCGTCGCTCACGTGATACAGCCCGAAGGTCGCCACGGTGATCCACAGGCTACCGTCACTGTCCTCCAGGACCTGCTTGAAACGTGTACCAGCGTGCTCAAGCAGCGGTGGCACCGGCAGGAACGTCACCTCGCCGCCATGCCAGCGGCGCAAGCCATTCATCCCGGCAAACATCACCGAGCCGTCCGACATCAGGGTTACCGCCGATACGCCATCCTTCAGCGCATCGACCCGCGTCAGCTTGCCATGGGCGTACAGATACGGAGGCTGCCGCTTGTTCGCGACCCACACCGAGCCATCAGGCATTGGCAGGAGGATCGCACCGCCCATCGGACTATCGAACGCTACCGGCGTGAAGTGCGTACGCCGGAACCGATCGAGTCCCTTCTCGGTGGCCAGCCACACATCGCCCTCGCGATCGGCGAGGATATCCATCACCTGCACGCCCGACAGGCCATCCGCGAACCCCATGTGCTCGCGGATATCCGGCACCCCCGCTGGCGTCCCGGTGGACCAGCGATAGTGATCGATGCCTTCGGTGGGCCCATACCAGAACGCACCATCAGGGGCGAACCGGCCCGGGCCATCATCCTCCGGCGCCAGGCTCCACGGCACGCCCGGCGGCAGGCCGGCGTTCGCACGGTCAAAATCGCTGCGCGACACCGGCTGGAATGGCGCCTCCCCGCGGCGTGACACGAGCGCGCCCTGCTCGGCATCCTTGACGTACACATCGCCCGTCGCCGATTCGATCACCAGGCTTTCCGGGTGCGGCTTGCTCCAGCCGAACGAGGCCGGAAGCGGCTGCCAACTTCCGTCTACGAAACGTGCGACGCCCAACGGCGTGACCGCCCACACCACACCGCGACGATCACGCTGCAGGACGAACACCGAGCCGGCGGGGAGCGCGCCTCCCTCGTAGTGGGTCGCGACGCCATTGACGATATGCGTGGCGCCACCACGCCGGTGCCCCACCCATATATCGGAGCTTTCGCCGTGCGGCCCCAACAGGACCAGCACGGGTGCCTGGAATGGCTTGAGTTGCTCGGCGAAGGGCTCGTTAAGCTCCTGGCCGTCGAAGCGAAGCAGCCTGCCACCGATGGTCGACAGCCAGAGAAAGCCATCGCGATCCTGCGCCAGCGCCGAGATATAGCCCACCGGCTCGCCTCCCGGCATGACCACCGAATGGTGCCATTGGGAAAGACCGATGGGCTCCACGGGCGCGCCCGATGCGAGCAGGCGTCCCGCCATGACCAGGGCCACGAACGGTACGCACCGAAAAACCAAACCTTTGACCACGCCTGAATTCTGTCCTGCCACCTCAGCGTGCAGTAAAGCAAATCGCCTGTCGGCTGCGAAGCGTTTTGCACAAATACGCTGCAGGCTGCGCAGGATCAGTCAATGCAGGGCACGATCCTGATAGTTTCAGTCAAGTCAGTGGTGGTGCTCGCCCTGCGCAAGCAAGGCCATGAAGAGCATGCCACCCAAGGCGCCCAGCACGGGCGCGATGCGCGCCCTGCCCGCCGCGCGGGCCCACACGCCTGGAAGGATATCGGCCAGTGCGACGTAGATAATGGTGCCCGCGGAGAAAGCGGATACCAGCGACGATGCGCGAGCATCGAGCGAAAGAGCCATCACGCCCAGCGCCGCCAACGGAACGGCGGCGGCCATGGCCACCGAAAGCATGAAAGCTCGCGCGGGCGTATACCCCATCGCCACCAGCACGCCGGCACTGCTCATTTCTCGCGGCACCTCGTGCAAAGCGATCGCCACCAGCGCCGCATAACCCGGTGCGGCGCCCGCCGCGAACGCTCCCGCCAGGATCATGCCGTCCACGGCGTGGTGGATGAAATCACCCAGCAACGTCACCCGCGCCACCGGCAGGCCTGGCGAAAGATCTCCCGCGGTCGAGCGCATGGCGAACTCAACGAGCAGGAGGCTCACAACGCCAAGCCCCGTCACCATAAGAGCGCGCTCCACCTCGCCACCGCCCTCGAGCGCATGCGGCAGCACATGCTGGAAGGCGTCACCGAGCAGGAGCCCTACGGCGAGGGCCTGGAACCACGGCAGCCACCGCTGTCGGCCTTCCGAGGGCAACCAGACGACCGCACGCGACGACAGCGACGTCGCCGCCAGCGCAAGGGAGGAAAAGATCAGATCAAGAGTCAGGGAGGGCATGATTACTGGCACGTGGCAGGCAGGCTGCCCAGAAGATGCTGGATATCGGCTGCCGCCTTATCGGGGCTGGCCCCTTCGCTGCGGCAGACGGCAAGGATGTGGTTGCGGGCACCCGCGCGAAGCCCCGCGCATTGCCATGCACGCGCTGCATCGAGCGGCAAGGCTGCATAAGCGACACTGGTGCAGGCATCGGTGACGCGATCCGCCAGCGAAGCGCCGTTGAACTCAGGCGGCACCAGGGAAAGACCAGGGTCGAAGTAGCTATCAGGAAACGCCTCGGCATACGTCGCTGGCACCAGCGACACCGTATAGCCGCCCACCTGGATCACGAGCGCACCGCTACACGGCGCGCGATGCGCGAGATCGTTGACGACATGTGACACATCGCGGCGAAAGCCAGGTGACGCACCTTCGCCACCACCGGCCGACAGCGCGGGAACGTGCGCCAGCACGGCCATGCGCGGAAGATCGTGGGCACGCGCCGGCTCGCAGCGCCCACGAAGCGCTGCCACGAAGAGGAAGACGACATCGTTGGCGACGCCTTCATCATCGCGCATGCGCTGGCCGAGCCGGAGCGCTTCGGCGCCAGACGCCAGCACGGTGGACGAAGCCGGCGACGGCAAAAGCGACGGCGCATCGACACGCGCGGCAGGCGCTGTCACCGGATCCGATGGCGCGCGCATGCCGACAACCAACCAGACGGCAGCACCCACGACAACGGCCAGCACGACCCATACCCTCCCGCGCTTCATTCGAACGCCTGCCGGAGCCGGTCCGTATCCGGATCCTTGTAAGCACCGAGCGCGGCATCGTCCATCGCGTAAGCGGATGATGCCATCGCGTTCTGCGTCACCTCGGTGTGCAGCACACCCTTCAGCGTCAGCGGGTCGTAGAGGCTGGGTGTGTCGATGCCATGCGCCAGCCTGACATGGATCAACATGTTCGGCGGCGGTGGCGGCACGTGGATGCACGCCCCGTAGAACGGCACGAAGAAGAACTCGATCATCTTGCCGTCGTTATCGGATTCCAGGGGCACGACGTAACCGGAAAGTTTGACTTTCTGGTTATCCAGCGCGGCGACCGTATGCAACGTACCGATCTGCTTCATGCGCTGGTTGCCAACGTGCAGCACGGGGGGCGCATCCCGGAGCAGCTTGATGTCCTCAGGGGGCATCATGTGGCTCCAGTCGAGATCAGCATAGCCGTCCGCGTCGGCAGCACCGAGCAACCCGGCCCCCTTGGGCGCCGCGGCCTTGGGCGAGCCATGCGCCGCAGCGAACGCACGTGCTGCGACGATGCCATCGGCCTGCGCTTTCGCACGCGCCGCGCGGGTCGCATCGGCCTTCGCCTGGGCACTGGCGAGGGCCGTTGTGGCACTTGCCGCCGGCGCGGCATCGGGTGCCCCGGGTGACTGGCCGCATGCCACAAGGGTAACGACGACCACCGCGATGATGACGTTGCGGACGATCATCACAGCCGCACCTGCAAGCCGTCGGCAAGCGACCGCCGGTACGCCACCCAGCCAGGAATGCAACCAGCGAGGGAACCCAGCGCGAGCACCACAAGGAGCAACACCCCTTCACCAGGCGCCGGCGTTTCATCGATCACCAGCCCGGCCACCGCCAACAGGTAGTCGTGGGCCAGCGCCGTCGTCGCATCCAGCAGGATCACGCCGGCCAGCATGCCCGCGATCGTCAAGAGCGTGCTTTCCATCACCAGTAACGAAAACACCGTACGCGTCGATGCGCCGAGCGCACGCAGCACGGCCATCTCGCGCCGCCGCTCGCCGAGCATGCCCAGCAACGCCGTCAACATGCCTGACATGCCCACCAGCAACACCATGCCACTCACCACGCGCAAGGCGTTCTCAGCAGTACCAATGAGGTGCCACAACTCGCCCAGTGCCACGCCGGGCAGCACGGCCAGCAACGGCTCCTCGTCGTAGTCATTGATCGCACCCTGCACCGCGAACGCGGAAAGTCGCGAATGCAAACCGACGAGCGCCGCCGTAATGGCCTTCGGCGTCAAATCCATGCGCCGCGCCTCGTCCGCCGACGCCTCCAGTCCAGGGAGCCGCATACCGGAGCGCCAGTCCACGTGAATCGCTTCGATCGCCTCCAGGCTGACCGCAATGGTCGCGTCCACCGGGGTTCCGGTGGGCGCCACGACCCCACTGATGCGGAACGGCTTGTCGGCATGCGAAGCGAGATTCGGCCCACCCAGGCCATGGGAAAGCACGATGCGGTCACCCACCTTGTAGTGGAGCTGCCGCGCCACCTCAGCGCCGATCACGGCATCGTAGAGATCCGCGAAGGGCTTGCCCGAAGTAAACGCGAGCGCATTGCCACGCCCGTAGTGGTAATGCGTAAAGAAGTCCGCCGTGGTACCGGTTACGCGGAAGCCACGATGCGAATCACCCAACGAAAGCGGCACCGTCCAGGCCACCTCCGGCATGGCACGAATGGCCTGGTAGCTTTTCCATGTGATGTTGTTGGTGGCTTCGCCCACGTGGAAGATCGAATACAGCAGCAGCGTCACCGGACCGCTACGCGCACCCACGAGCAGGTCCGTGCCAGAGACGGTACTGGCGAAACCCTGGCGCGCGTCGGTGCGTACGCGCTCCACCCCCAGCAACAGGAAGACGCTCAGCGCCACGGTGAATACCGTGAGCGCGACGCCTGCCTTCCGCTGCCGCAGGCTTTTCAGTGTGAGGGAGAGCAGCTTCATGGCTCAGGCCTCCACCGCGCCGAGCGTGATGCTTCGCTCGAAATGTGCGGCGAGCGCGAGGTCATGGCTGACGAACACCACGCCCGTACCATGCCGCGCGCACTCTGCCAGGAGCAGGCGAAGAAAGCCGTCACGGTTGCCTGCATCAAGCGCCGAGGTCGGCTCGTCGGCAAGCAACAGCTCAGGGCCGCCGATAAGCGCGCGCGCGGCAGCCACACGTTGCTGCTGGCCAACGCTGAGGTCGCCCGTACGCGCACGCGACACGGTCTTTTCGCCGAGGCCGAGCGCCCCTAGGAGACGCATCGCCTCCTCCGTCATGAGCGTGCGCGTGGCGCCGGCACGTCGGCTGCGTTCGGCGGACCATGCGCAACCAAGCAGGACATTCTCCACCGGCGAGAGAAACGGCAAGAGATTGAACTGCTGGAAGATGTAGCCCAGATGCCTCGCACGGAAGCGGTCGCGTGCCCGCGCGCCCATGCCGGTGAACGACGTACCCAGGATGCTGACATCACCGGTCGCTGGCGCAAGCACGCCCGAAAGCATGCCGAGCACCGTGCTTTTGCCACTCCCGCTCGGCCCGCACAGGAACACGCGCTCACCGGCGGCCAGCTCGAAGTCATGGAGCGCTATCGCCGCGCCGGCACCCGGCCAGGCATGCGACGCGGAGCGAACCCGGACGAGCGGCGATACCGCTGCGCTCTTCATTGCGGCACACCCACGTGACTCACGCCACCCTCGAGCACCTGCTGGCTACTTCCTGCCGCCGTGATGAGGCTCACCACCACCTTCGCCACCGACGGAAACGCCGACGCGAGCCGGACATCCAGCTGGTCGAGCCGATCCATCCGGCGGCAGGTAAAGTGATAGCTCGCATCGAAATCGGCGTGGCCACCCGCCTCGGTCGCACCGCCGAACCCGTGCGGGGAAACGCGGGCCAGGGCGAGCGTGCAATCCGCCGCGGGCGCAGGCACCAGCCAGGCAGCCGCGTTGAGCGACGCCGTTGCCTTATCCACCGCTGCTTGCTCTGCCGGCGTTCCCGGCGGATGCTCGAAGCCGACGGCATCGTGCCCGGGCAGGCTCACCTGGACATCCATCGTGCTCGCCTCCACGGCGATGTTGACGCTGGCCTGGCCGTGGACATGCGGGCCGAGTTGCCGGGCTTCGGCGTGGGCTGCAATGGGCAGCGCGGCAAGGAGGAAGGGGAACACCAGGGGAAGCGCTTTCATCAGGGAGGGGACGTCTTGATGTTATGTTATAACATAAGTTACATGACACCTACCGACCGCTGCTAGTCCCGTTTTTTCTTGCGTTCAACGCCTATCCGCCAGGATCCGCACCATGCATTCGTTTTTCGCCCGCCCCCACGTGCACGCACGCTCGCTAGCACTTGGATTCGCCCTCCTCGCCAGCCTGCTACCCCTCGGCAGCGCGGCAAAGACGCCGGTGACGCCCGCGCCGTTCACCTGGGTCGAAAGCGTTCCCGAGGGCACGAACTACGGGCTCCCCGATACCGCACGCACGGCACCCACGTGGCTATCGATGATCCACGATGCGAAAGACCATATCGATATCGCCGCGTTCTACCTGAGCAATCCGCCCGGCGGCGCGCTCGCCCCCGTCATCGATGCACTCGTCGCACGGGCAAAGCAAGGCATCAAGGTGAACCTGCTCGTCGACAGCAGCTTCATGCACGAGAGCCAGCCCGCCATCGATGCGCTGAAAGACGCGCAAGGCATCACGATCCGGCAGATGCCGGTGAAGGACATCACCGGTGGCGTGCTGCACGTGAAGTTCATGGAAGTCGATGGGCGCGACGTCTTCGTCGGCAGCCAGAACTGGGACTGGCGAGCGATCCAGCACATCCACGAAGTGGGCGTGCGCATCACGGAGCCGCGCATGGGCGCGACGTTCCAGGCGGAATTCGAACACCTCTGGGCGCTGGCGGCGAAACCGTCCGATGCGCGCATCGCCGCCCCGCGGGTCCCGCCACCGGCCTTTGTGCCCGCGACGGAGCTGGCTCCGGTGGTGATCAACACCGGCGACGCGCCGAGCACCGTCTTTCCCGCCTTCAGCCCCGCCGCCATGCAACCTGCGTGGCTAACCACCGAAGCGCCCGCACTCGCCAAAATGCTGGACCAGGCGCACGACCGTATCCGCATCCAGGTGATGACGCTTTCCGCGCTCAAGGACTTTGGACCAAAGGGCTACTGGGGCACGCTTGATCTCGCGATTCGCGCCGCGGCGGCACGTGGCGTAAAGGTGCAGATCATCGTCGCCGACTGGGCGCTACGCGGCAACGACCTGGCCTACCTGCGGAGCCTCGCGGTGATGCCGGGGATCGAGGTGCGGTACTCGACCGTCCCGCAGGCAGCCTCCGGCCCTATCCCCTATGCGCGCGTGGAGCACGCCAAATACGCCATCGTCGACGACGAGCTGGGCTTCGTCGGCACCGGTAACTGGAGCTGGAGCTATTTCGAAAGCACGGTCGACGCGTCGCTCTTCATCCACGGGCCCCTCGCAAAGCCGCTGGGCCGCATCTTCGATACCGACTGGAGCGGCCCGTACGTCAAGCCACTAAGCGCGTTCGTACCGCCAGCCAACACCGGCGGCTAACGCGCGAGGATGCGTACGAACGCGGCGGCACCGACCTGCTTCCTCGCATCATCGAAGAGCGGTCGCGCGGAGACCCCCATCAGGTGGATCATGCCGTCGGGCCGTCGCAAGAGCATTCGCTCGTCGCGCGTCGTCTTTCGATAGAGGATGGCGCGCGCGAGCGGCAGATCCGAGGATGGGTAGGGACGCCCTTCCTCGGTGAAGATGCCATGCATGACGCTGTAGTCGTCAACGCCCGCACCGATACGCACGATACCCAGGATGGCGATCGCCTGTTCGCAGGCGTAAACGATCTCGCCTGACGCATCGGCAATGACCACCCCTTCGCGCTGAGCGCAGGGTCCCGCCAGGCGAATCAGGTCCGCCACTTCCACATCGAATGCCTTCGTGTCGCTCATACCCATGCATCCCGCCCTCACGTCGCGCTGTCCAGGTCATCTGACCCCGGCCGGCGTCAGCGCTGCGTGACCATTGCAGGAACGAGCGCCCTGACGTTCTCGCGAAGATAACAAGGCACGTCGCCGGGATCGTTTGGCGTTGCCGATTCTGCGCCGATCACGGGCGCCGCAACGCCCCGGCCCACCGTTTTAGCCACGCCACGACGGGCGCCAGAACGGTGGAGCGCGCGTACAGGCGCCGCCGCGGAACCGAAAGCGACACCCGCGTACCTCCGCCCTCGGGCCGTACCCACGACAACCGCCCACCAAGGCGCCTGGTGCGCTCGCGTAATCCAGGCAGGCCGAAGTGGCCGTCACGCTGCCCCGCGGCCGCCACGGCATCTTTCATGCCTACGCCGTTATCGGCCACGGATGCATGGAATCGCCGCCCGTAGTCGATCGCCAGTTCAACCCGGGTTCCCTGCGCATGGGTGAAAGCGTTGATCAGCATCTCGGCGATCGCGGAACGAACTTCGCGACCCGCGCCACCTTCCATCTCGACCACCGTACCGCTCACCGACGACACGAACGCGATCGTTTCCTGGCGCGAGAGCCGCTGGCCAAGATCAATGAGCGCAGCAGCCGGAAACCGGTCATCCTCACCATGGGCGCGCAGGTCATCGAGCCGCGCACGGCTCTCACTGGCCGTCTCGCGTGCAAGTTCCGCGACGCGCACCAGGCGCGCCCGCAAGGTAGCGTCCGCGACATCACCGGCCATCGCCTGCAGTTGCAGTGCCGTACCCTGCGCGCCCTGCAGGATCGTGTCGTGCAGGTCGCGCGCCACGGCCGTCCGCTCATCGAGACGAATACGCCACTGCCGCGCCACCTGGCCGACGCGCCAACGGTGCAAGGTATAGACGACGATGGCCACGGCCAGGACAACGAGCAACGCGAACCATCCTGTCTGGTACCAGGCGGGCGCCACGCTCACATGGAAGCTGGCGCTGCGGGTGTTCCAATCGCCAGCGTCGTTACCCGCCTGCACGTGGAAGGTGTATTCACCCGGCGGCAGGTTGGTGTAGTACGCCGCCCGGCGACTCGCTGCATCCTGCCAGGCGTCATCGAACCCATCCAGGCGATAACGGAAACGCGCGCGCTCGGGAACGCCGAGGACGGGCGAGGTGTACATGATTTCGAGATCGCGCATGCCCGGGCCGAGGTTCGCGGCACCGTTGGCCACGGCATCACTCCCTTTCGAATGCACCGACAGGATCCGCGCGGGCGGCGGAAGCATCTCGGCAGGCAAATGCATGGGATCGATGCTGGCAGCGTTACTAAGGTTCTGCACCCAAAGCCGGCCATCCCCACCTACCTTCAACGACGGTAGCGAGCGAACATCGGATGGCAGCCCCTCGACGCCATCGAGTGCATCGAATGTCCGGATGTCGCCCGGGAGCGGCGTGTTTGCAAGCGGCCCCAGAAGGCGCGGCGAAAGCCGCACCAGGCCATTCAGCCCATGCACCCAGAGGTTGCCACCCGCGTCGAACGCGATCCCCGTCGCGTCGCTCAACACAGCGCCCGCCACGGTCAACGTCCGGAAGCGGCCCTGCCGCAGGACTTGAACACCCCCCAGGCCCGCGATCCACAATTCGCCATCGCGCCAGGCCAGGGCGCGGACCGTGCCGATCGCGAGGCCATCGGCCACGCCGAACGCGCGGTGCACCTGGCCATCGATCCGCACCAGCGCATTGTTCGCGCCACCCACCCAGATCGCGCCATCCGGTGCAAGCGCCACGGCGGCCGCCTTCATCGACAGATCAGCCGGCGCCAGAACACCGCCATCCAGCACCTGTACCGACGCCTTGCCCTTCAGCACCACGAACCACGTGCGCCCGGAGGTTTCGCGTGCCATGGCGATGGGGAACAAGCCGCCATCCAGTCCGCCGGCGCGTACGGCGCCTTCGCCATCCATCCGCCACAGCTCACCGCGCGTGGCCGTCCAGGCCGCCTTTCCATCCCAGAACATGGACATGGCAAAGCGTGGTGCGGGCGTCGGCAAGAGTTGCCGGCCATCCCAGCGCAGGAGCGGGTTGTTCTCGCTGCCTATCCAGACATCGCGACCTTGCCCCGGCATGATGCTCAGGGAGTGGGCACCCCGCGGCACAGGCAGCGGCGCAAACGGCGTGACACGGAACCGGTCGACGCCGCTTTGCGTACAGATCCAGACGTTGCCTTCGCTATCTTCCATGCCGCGATAGGCATAGTCGCCACTGAAGCCGTCGCGCGAGCCGAAGGTTTCCTCGTTCGCCCCCGGCACGTCAGGTGCCTCCAGCCGGTGCACGCCATCGCCAAGGTCAGGCAGCCATATACCGCCATACCGATCGGGGATCACATCGCCCGCGAAACCATCGACCGGACCGAGCGGCACCAGGTGCGGGCCGTCCATGCGAAAGCGCCAGATCTTCTTGTCGCGCGCGCGAACAAACAACCAACCCGGCCGGATCAAGGCCAGCCCGAAGGTCTCCGCCGGTGCCGGCGCGATGTCCACGGGCTCTCCCTCGCCAGCCCGCAGGACCCAGAGCCGCCCGGCGCGGGCTATCCAGACATCGCCGCTATCGCGGTCGACCGTGAACGCATCCAACGGCGCACCACCAGTGAAGCGGAACACGATCCGGGATTGCGTGCCGCGCAGCACCGCCAGGGCACGCCGGTCCGCAAGCCAGACATCCGACCCCTTGCCGGCCGCAAGCTGCGACGTCACCGCCTCACGCAACCCCGGCAACGCATCGACATGCGTCAGGTGGCCATCTTTGAGGATAGACAGCCGGTCCGCGGCATAGTCGATGACGAGGCTCCCATCCGGCCGGGCGAAAAGCCGGTTCGTCGAGATGGCCAGGAGGTGCTCGCCCTTTGCGGGGATGAACTGCCTGAACCGTACGCCATCGAAAAAGAACAGGCCACGGTCGCTGCCGAACCAGAGATAGCCATCACGGGTCTGGGCGATGCCATCCACTTCCGTCGGCGCGCCGTCGCGACGGGTGAAGGCCGTATGTTCGAAGCGGGACAGCGGGATAGGCCCCGCCATGGCGCCAGCCGCCCACGCGGAGGCCACCAACACCCAACCGGCCACCCAGGATTTCAAACGCATGCGCTCCGCCCGTAAACCATCCGCCATCGCCGGGCGGCGCCACCCTTCATAGGACACCGCAAAGGGTACGCAAAGATCTTGCCTGAAAATAGCGTTCTTTGAGACTCGAACCTTTTCCTGCGCAAGGACCCATGCGACCATCGCGGCCATGGATGCCTCCCGCACCACGCTCGCCACCCGCGTCCTGATCGCCGATGACCATCCGGCGATGCGCGAAGGGCTGCGCGCCGCTTTCCACCGGGAACCCGATATCGATGTCGTCGGCGAGGCCTGCGACGGCGCCGAATGCCTCCGCTTGCACGAAGCACTGGCGCCGGATGTCACGCTTCTCGACCTGCAAATGCCGGGCACCGATGGCCTCGCGGCGCTCACGCAACTGCGCGCCCGCGCACCGGCCGCGGCGCTCATCGTGCTCACCACCTTCGAAGGCGATGGCCACCGCGCACGCGCGATGGCGGCCGGTGCTTCCGCGTACCTGCTTAAATCCGCGCCCCTGGACGACATCATCGCAGCCGTCCGCGCGATGGCTACCGGCACCATGGTGACCGGCACCCCAACCGCTACGCAGCGGGAGCCGCTGACCGAGCGTGAAGCACGTGTCCTGCGCCATGTTGCCCAAGGCATGACCAACCGCGAGATCGCGCAAGCCCTCTATGTCTCCGAGGACGCCATCAAATCACGCATGAAGCGCATCCTTGAGAAGCTCTCCGCGAAGGATCGTGCCCACGCCGTGCGCATCGGTATGGAACACGGCTTCATCGACCTCTGACGATTCACCCGTTCGGGTAGTTGGCCCCCGCTGAAGTGCCCCCTAGGCTTGGCTGCCGACGTGCTTCGCCATGGGAGCCGAGCCATGCCATCCGGTGTCTATGGGCCGCTTCTCGGCCGCGCCTACGGGCAACCCGCCGCCCTGTTTCGCGCGAGCACCACCCATGGCGGCCATACGCTGGCAGCGACGTCGCTGCGCCACGAACAACATGGCTTCGGCCTCAGCGAGCCGCACGCAGCAGCCGATGCGTTCATGGTGGTCGTGCAGCTCAGGGCGCTGGCCCGGCATGAGCTACGGATGGACGGCCAAACGATTTACGCAGGCGCCATCGAGGCCGGCAGTACCTGCCTGGTCGATCTCACTGCGCATCCCCAGGCGTACTTCGCCGATCCGTTTGAAGCGATGCATTTCTTCATTCCGCGAGAGGCTCTACGCGAGTTCAGCGATGAAGCCTGCCGCGAGCCCATCACGCGTCTCGTTCCCCCGGGCGAGGTATTCGTCGCTGATCACGTGACACGCGCCATCGCAGAATGCATGCATCGCCAGCTGATCGATGGCTACGCTGACGACCGCCTACTGGTAGACCATGCCCTCCTCGCGCTTCGTGCGCACGTGGCCGTCCGCTACGGCGGCGGGCAACTCATCCAGCCGCGCACGCGGCTGGGCCTTGCGCCCTGGCAAAGGCGGCGGGCCCAGGAACTGCTCCACGCGCACATCAGCGACGGCATCAGCCTCAAGGACCTCGCGCGCGAATGCTGCCTGTCCGAAAGCGGCCTATTACGCGCGTTTACCACGACCATGGGCACCAGCCCGCACCGTTGGCTCTCCACGCGACGGATCGAACTGGCCATGGAGCTCATCCGGGGTACCGACCGGCCGCTGGCGGATATCGCCGTCGCGACCGGTTTTGCCGACCAGGCGCACTTCACCCGGGTATTCGGCAAACACGTCGGTGTTAGCCCTGGCGCGTGGCGCCGCCAGGTGGCACGCGGCCCCGTCGAAGAAGCCGCCGCATGACGGCCGCTTGCCCTCTACCGAATTTGCGCATCCGCGGCGTCGCAGGTTGGAAAAGCTGTGCCGGGACCCCTTGGGAACGAGCGCAATGCCGGTCGACGCCGTACAAGTCATTCGACGCCGAAACCTTCGTCTTCTCGTCGCGGAGTTAAGGGCGGACGGCATCACGCAATGGAAAGCCCTGGCCCAGGCCTTAGGCATCGACCCTGGCGTGCTGGACGATATCCGCACCGGCGCAACGATCTCCGATCCGCTGGCCCGCGAGATCGAGTGGGCGATGCAACGGCCCGCGCACTGGATGGATCGCGCATCGCACGGTGAACTGGCCTGAAGTCAAAAGCCGGCCATGATGTTCCCGTAGACGCCCGCCACCACAAGCACCATGCCTGCGAGCACCACCAATTTGGATGTGAGCGAGGTACGCAGCTCTCCGCGCTTGGCCATGGCGTACACCTCAACCAGCCGCAAGCCGATCGGTGCCCCGGGCGTGAATGCAAGATTCCAGCACATCAGAAGCATGCCCAGCATCACCATGACGTTGGGGCGGGTCGGCGCCACTGCCGCGAGATTGATACCCATCAAGGCAATCAATAACGCACCTAACTGCCTGACTCGGGACGGCGACCGCGTTGTCACAAGCTAGCGGCCATGTTTTGCATGGGAGTTGACTTGAACATGGGCTGATCGTACCGGAACCAATATGCCGAATTTGCGGGCTCTGTCACCTAATGGGGCTTACGTCACCGAATTCAGCAGATCGCGGAAATGCAGCAATTCATCACGATCCATATCGGACACGATGATGGCCTTTTGCCCGCCAAGGTTAGCGTTTTCGAGGGAATATCCCTGCATTTGCACGGCCTCATGACCCTCATGTGTTACCGGTCCGGGTAGTACAAAGACATCGATCAGGTGTTTCCCGTGGCGATAGACCAGGACGGGAACGCGTTCATTGCCCACGTAATCCACCCGCCCCCCCATGAGTGCGTATCCCTGTGCAGCAAAATCGCGCACGACGGGCGCCGTTGCTACCTTGCCGGCGAACCAGGGTTTCACGGTGTGCTGGTCAGTCGACACGACATCGATGGGCGATGCCGCAGCCAATGCACGCCAGTGGCTGGCGAAAAGGTCACGATCCAGCTGGGATTCGGCATGGCCGGATGAGGCGACCTGATTCCACATACCCAGCGTGAAGCCACCCGCCGTGAACGCCAGCACCCATGAGGCGGCCAGGGCCAGCCAGGTCCGCCGCCTGGACGACCCACGGCGATCACTCGACGGCGGCATCGCGACGGTGGCGCTCTCGGCGACCCGCCGCCGAAGCGTGTCGGGCGCGCTGAATCGCGGCACATCGTGGCGAAGCGCCCGGCGTAATGCATCGAGTTCGATGAGCGCCGCCTGGCAATCCGCGCACGTATCCAGATGCGCCTCCACCTCGCGGCTTGTCGCGCGATCCAGTTCCCCATCGAAGTACAGCGGCACGAGCTCCGCAGCCGTCTTACAGTCCATGCGGTGCCTCCACGGTGCCATCGTCAGTCAGCGCTTTCTGCAGCAGCGCGCGCCCACGCGCGAGTCGGGACATGACCGTGCCGATGGGCGCTTCCAGAACGTCCGCGATCTCGCGATAGGACAGTTCTTCGATTTCACGCAAGATGAGTACCTCTCGAAACATGGCCGGCAGGCGATCCAGGTGCATCGCCATCTGGCGCCGGCGAATCGCTCCATCCACCTGGTCTTCGACCCCACCGCTCTCGTCGTGCGGCATGAGCCGCTCGGCAGCAACGGGATTGTCATCAATCGCAACGTTGGCCTTTTCCTTGTTGCGCAACGCCAGACGAGCGAGGCAGCAGTTCCGGACGATGGCCAGCCACCATGCCCGCGCGTTGCCACCGGCATAGGTATCGCAGGCACGGGCGGCACGGAGGTAGGCGTCATGCACAGCGTCCGCCGCATCCTGCTCGTTACCTAGCAGCCAACGGCCCAGGTTGTAGGCAGCATCGAGATGGCGTAATGCCAGATCGTCGACCACCGCGCGGTTGCCCGTCGCCATCATGTGTGCTGGATTCCCATGGCCACCCCGTTATACGCCGCCCAGCATCCGCTGGATAACCCCGTCACGGTCGATAAACCGGTGCTTCAACGCCGCCCCGATATGGCCGACGACGAGGATGCAAAGCACCCAGACCAGGGTGACATGGAGGGTATCGGTAAGCAGGCGCAAAGGCTCGTCCTTGCCGATCAGCACAGGAAGGTTCCCCAGCCCGAAGAAGCTGACCGGGTGCCCTCCCGCCATCCGATGCAGGTAACCGGTCAACGGCACGACGAACATCAGCGTGTAAAGCAGCCAATGCAGGCCGTGGGCAGCCCGTCGCTGCCAGGAGGGAATGGATGCAGGGAGCGCCGGCGGCTGGTGCGTCGCACGCCAGAACAGCCGGAATACGGCCAGGCCGAAAATCAGAGTGCCGAACGAGGCATGGTAGAAAAGCACCTGGTCATGGCCCGGCGCGGTCTTCGGGAACGTCTCCATGAAGAATCCCAGGCCGATGTTGAGAAAGATCAACAGGGCGATGCTCCAGTGCATCGCGATAGCGACCCTGGAATAGGACGTCGACCGAGTGGTCACGATGCTGGGCAAGATCTGGGCTGGCGTGGACATGGCAAGGACCTCGGGTGCACGGCACCGACAGGGTGCCCATGCAGACCTAGATCATCCGCGGCCATGTTTTATTCCCGCCCTGCCCCTCTCCGATTTATCTGGCGCCAAAGTAGGCCTACATCGTTTTCAGCCGAAGCCTACAAGAAGACGCGGGCCCTTCGCCAAGCGCACAGCTTTAGCATCGAATGACCCCAACAAACGCGGCGCTCCGGCTCATGACAGCAACTTTTCGAGAAGACAAAACCTTGCGCCAACGCAAAACAGCAAGCGCATCGTTTGCATCACCGGTCCGGCAAGTCGATCATCAGCGCCTGGAGACTCGAGTGACGGTGTTGGAATTGACGATAGCCGAACGATTGAACAGCGTGTCCGTAGAGACTAAAGGTCTACGCGAGAGCCTAGATGTCCGACTCACCACGATGGAGAAGAGCACTGACGGCCGGCTCACCACGATGGAGAGGAACACTGATGTCCGCTTCGCTTCCGTGGAAAAGGCCATTAGCGATCTGCGTGAAACTTTCGACGTTCGATTCATCGCGATGGAGACGCGTATGGACGTGATGCAGAAGAGCATGGATGCTGGCTTTGATCGCCTTTCGGACAAGATCACCGGCATGAATGCGCTCTTGACCCAACGTATCGACCAGTGCGCTACCAAGCTACAGGTATTTCTTTGGGGCTTCATCATGCTTTCTGCACTCGCGTCCGGCGCCATGGGGTTGGCCTCGGCGATCTACCGGCAACACGGCGAAACGTTTACCCCCGACGTTATCGACACGTTCCGCGGAAAGTAGGGATGCCGCCGCGCGACGTTAAGACGATGTCAACGCATGTGTCGTGTAGACGTGCAAGCGATGGGTCTTTATTGACTTTGCCTGCGCACCGCGGGCATCGTCATCGCAACCATTCCGTTGCGCCAGATCGCATGCCAGGGAGCATCATGATGAAGATCCGCATCGCGCTCCTCGCGCTTTCCGCCGCGACAATGTCGCTGCCTGTCGTCGCAAAGGACGTCACGCTGCTCAATGTCTCCTATGACCCGACGCGCGAACTGTACAAGTCGCTCAATAGCGCCTTTGCTGCCGACTGGAAGGCGAAGCACGGGGATACGGTCACGATCCGCATGTCGCACGGGGGTTCGGGCAAACAGGCGCGTGCCGTCGTTGATGGACTTCCCGCTGACGTGGTGACGTTGGCCCTGGCGTACGACATCGATGCCATCGCCGACCGGGGCCTGACCGGCAAGGACTGGCAGACCCGATTGCCGGAAAACGCTTCACCCTATACCTCAGCCATCGTCTTCCTCGTCCGCAAGGGCAACCCCAAGGGCATCCACGATTGGGGCGATCTCGTCCGAAACGGGATACAGGTCGTTACGCCGAACCCGAAGACATCCGGCGGCGCACGCTGGAATTTCCTCGCGGCCTGGGGCTATGCCCTCAAACAGCCCGGCGGCAACGACGACAAGGCCCGGGCCTTTGTGAAAAGCCTCTACCAGCACGTGCCCGTGCTCGACACCGGCGCACGCGGTGCCACGAACACGTTCACCCAGCGCGGTATCGGCGATGTGCTGGTCGCATGGGAGAACGAGGCTTTGCTCGCCAAGCGCGAGCCCGGTGGCGACCAGTTCGATATCGTCACACCTTCCGTAACTATCCTCGCGGAGCCCCCCGTCGCTGTCGTCGACAAGAACGCTACCGACCACGGGACACGAGAAGTAGCGGACGCATACCTCAAGTTCCTGTACACGCCACAGGCTCAGGACATCGAAGCGCGTAATTTCTACCGCCCGCGTTCCGCGGATGTTGCCGCCAAATATGCCGCGCAGTTCCCCGACGTGAAGACGTTCACGCTCGCCGAGGTCTTTGGCGACTGGCGCAAGGCGCAGGCTAAGTTCTTCGCCGAGGGCGCGGTTTTCGACCAGATCGGACCGGGCAACTAGGTATGCGCCGGAGGGTCTTGCCAGGCTTCGGCCTCAGCCTGGGCTATACCGTGACGTGGCTGGGGCTGGTGGTGCTTCTTCCGCTGGCGGCCCTCGCATGGAAAGCGTCGGATATCGGCACGGCGGGCGTCCTCAAGCTATTCACGTCGCCCCGCACCCTCGCGGCCCTGAAGCTCAGCTTTGGCGGCGCATTCCTGGCCGCCCTTGCCAACGTTTTCATGGGTCTTATCGTCACCTGGGCCCTCGTACGTTGTCGCTTCCCCGGCCGCCGGATCCTCGATGCGCTCATCGACCTTCCTTTCGCCCTGCCCACCGCCGTGGCGGGCATCGCGCTGACCGCGATCTACGCACCCAATGGGTGGATCGGCCAATGGTTGGCACCGCTGGGCATCAAGGTCGCGTATACACCGCTCGGCGTGCTTCTCGCGATGGTGTTCGTAGGTTTCCCATTCGTCGTACGCACCTTGCAGCCGGTACTGCAGTCGCTCGAGCGTGACGTCGAAGACGCCGCCGAGAGCCTCGGCGCGACACCCGGCCAGACGTTCCTGCGCGTCATCCTGCCGCCACTGCTGCCCACGCTGCTCACAGGCTTCGCCCTGGCACTGGCGCGCGCCGTCGGCGAGTACGGCTCGGTGATCTTCATTGCCGGCAATATCCCCCTCCGGTCGGAAATCGCACCCCTCCTCATCGTGCAGCGGCTGGAGGAGTTCGACTATGCCACCGCGGCGGCGCTGGGCGTGGTCATGCTTGCCTTCTCGCTTACCTTGCTCGTCGCCCTTTCCGCATGGCAGCGCTGGACGCGCCGATGGGCGGAGGTGCCTGCATGACGACCTTCCACACAGGGCGCGGCATCAGCATCCGGCGGCGCATGGGCCGCGCGATGCTCATCCTCATCGCGTGCGCTTTCCTCTGCCTGTTCCTGGTGGTGCCGCTGGCTTCGGTGTTCGTTGAAGCTTTCCGCCAGGGCGCCCACGCCTTCCTTGAAAGCATCGACGACCCCGACGCCCTGGCGGCGATCCGGCTCACCTTGTTGGTCGCCGCGATCACCGTGCCACTTAACGTCGTGTTCGGCGTAGCCGCCGCGTGGGCCATGACCCGCTTCACCTTCCGGGGAAAGGCGTTGCTCGGCGCGCTCATCGACCTGCCGCTCTCTGTCTCACCCGTGGTCTCAGGCCTTCTCTTCGTTCTGATGTTCGGTGCGCAGGGATGGTTCGGCCCATGGCTCTCGGCGCACGGGGTAACGGTGATCTTCGCAGTGCCGGGGCTTATTCTCGCGACCCTGTTCATCACCCTGCCCTTCGTCGCGCGCGAACTCATCCCGCTGATGCAAGCCCAGGGCAGTGAAGAGGAAGAGGCGGCGCGCGTGCTGGGGGCAAGTGGCTTGCAGACGTTCTTCCGGGTCACCTTGCCCAACATCCGCTGGGCGCTCCTCTACGGCGTACTTCTCTGTAACGCCCGCGCCATGGGCGAGTTCGGCGCGGTGTCGGTCGTTTCCGGGCATATCCGGGGGCTCACGACCACCATGCCGCTCGAAGTCGAGATGCGTTACAACGAGTACAACTACGTGGGCGCCTTCGCCATCGCCGCGCTACTCGCCCTTCTGGCCCTGCTCACGCTCGCGGTGAAAGCCGCCCTGGAGTGGCGTTACCACGGGGACGCGAACAGCGCACCCCGCCAGCGCCGCTGAGAACCTCCATGACCCTGGCACTCAAGCATCTGTCCCGCCGATTCACCGATACCGCGGCGCTCGACGATGTCAGCCTGGACATCGCGCCGGGCGAATTCGTCGCACTCGTCGGGCCCTCGGGCTCGGGCAAGACCACGCTGCTACGCATCCTCGCCGGGCTCGACTACCCCGACGCGGGGCGCGTCACCCAGAACGGCGACGACTTCCTCGCCGCCACCGCCCGCGAACGGAATGTCGGCCTCGTCTTTCAGCACTACGCCTTGTTTCGCCACCTCACCGTCAGCGAGAACGTGGCCTTCGGCCTTCGCGTGCGTCCACGCAAGCGTCGGCCTTCACGAGCCGACATCCGTACGCGTGTCGAGGCGCTACTGGCACGCGTGCAGCTATCGGATCTGGCCAAGCGTTATCCGAGCCAGCTCTCCGGGGGCCAACGACAGCGCGTGGCCCTTGCCCGTGCGTTGGCCGTCGAGCCCGAGGTACTGCTGCTCGACGAGCCGTTCGGCGCGTTGGATGCACAGGTGCGAACAGCGCTGCGCCGCTGGCTCCGCGAGCTCCACGAAGAACTGAAGCTCACCACGGTCTTCGTCACGCACGACCAGGAAGAGGCGCTTGAACTCGCCGACCGGATCGTCGTCATGAACCGTGGCCGGATCGAACAGGTGGGCACGCCGGAGGCGATCTACCACGAGCCCGCCACGCCGTTCGTGTGCGAGTTCGTCGGCCGCACCAATCGCATTGCCTTGCGGCGCGAGGGCCACACCTGGGCGGCGGGCGCATGGTCCACGCCGGCCGGCACCACGGGCGGCCGCTTTGCGTCGGCCGTGGCCTATATCCGGCCCGAGCATCTCGCCCTGACGGTGCCGGAAGGACAGCCCGCATGGCAGGCACGGCTACGGCACATCTACCTCGCGGGCAGCGTGGCGCATCTCGACATCCACGTGGCCGACATTGACCAGACGCTCGAAGTCGACGTCGCGAGCGAAGATCTTGGCCGCCTGGCACTCGTGCAGGGCGCTGCGCTTCGCGTTGCTCCCACCCGGTTTGTCGCCTTTCCCCTGGACGACGAACAGAGCGACGCACCTGTGATCAGCGAACGCTGGGGCGCCGCGTTAGCCATTGATTCGAGGAGCTGACGGTCCCACCTTCCGCCACGCGGCGCCGGTGACAAGACACCGGCGCCGCACTGCGATCAGGCCTTACGCTTCCGCCGCCGCGTCATGGCCACGACGAGCCAAAGCACGAGCGCAACCACAAGTACACCGCCAGGCACCAGGAACGGCGTAAGGCGAAGCAGGAGTGGTTTCGGCCCACCGGCCCGAATACCCGCGACGGTATCCGCACTCACCTGCACATCCGGGTTACCGAAGTGCTGCTCTACATAGGTGGCGACAGCCGCCACCTGCGCATCGCTTAGGTCACGGGCAAACGCCGGCATGGCCACATGCAGGTCAGCGCCCTTGCGGTCGATGCCATGCAGGATCGCCATGACCAGGTTATCCGGTGCCGACATACCCACTGCACGGTTATGGCTCAGCGACGGGAAGTACTGGTTCTGCGTACCCAGGCCATCAGGCTGATGGCAGCTGGCACACGCACCGGCATAGAGCGTCGCGCCATCCGTGGTGGTTGCCACGCGCAGGGCCTCGGGATCCACCGCACCATCCGGACGCACCGGCTCGCGCTCGCCCAGCGCGGGGATCGCACGCGCACCGGCGTACTCGAAAGCAGCCTTCGTATCGTTCGGGTCGCGGATGCCCCTCACGGTCTTCAGGTACGCCGCCATCGCGTACAGATCGTCGTCCGACAGATGGCTGAGGCTCTGTTCCACCGCCTCGGCCATGCCACCGCCCGCCTGACCCTTGCCCTTGACGTGGCCGTTCTTCAGGTAGGCCGCGATGTCGTCCTCCGACCACGCACCGATGCCGCTGACGGCGTCGGACGTGATGTTCGGCGCGATCCAGCCATCGACCTTGGCACCGGACAGGTAAGCGCTGGCATCTTCGGCCATCAGGAACGTACGCGGCGAGTGGCACGAGCTGCAGTGGCCCAGCGTATCCACGAGGTAGTGGCCACGCGCGACGCGGGCGTCTTCACTGCCTTGCGCCGGGTGCATCCCGTTGCCCAGGTACAGTAGGTTCCAGCCTGCCATCGTCCAACGCATGCTGTACGGGAACGGCAGCTTCGTTGCCGGGACCGTGTTGTCGTCAGCCTTCACTCCCTGGGTGAAGTAGACATACAGCGCGTGCACGTCGTCATCCGTCAGGCCGGCGTATGCCGTGTATGGCATGGCCGGATAGAGGTGTTCGCCCCTGGCATTGATGCCCTTGCGCAGCGCGTCGGCGAACTGCGCTTCACTGTACCCGCCAATGCCATGGCTGTTCGACGGCGTGATGTTGGACGCATAGATATTGCCCATCGGCGAACCGATGGCGCGGCCGCCCGCGTACTGATGCGACGCATCCGAGGTATGGCAGGCAGCGCAATCAGCCGCCGTGGCGACCATCTTGCCGCGGGCGATCAGGTCGCTGTCCTGCGCGTGGGCGCCCAGCGCCAGCGCACCGGCCACCACGATGGCCGCGCGGCCCAGCCAATGTGACGTGAGGTTCACTCGCATCAGATTTCCTTGTTGATCGTGTCGGCAATGCGGATCGACAACGCCACGCCGGTAAGCGTGGGGTTGATCACGCCCGAAGCAGGAATGACGCCGGTCGTCGCCAGGAACAGGTTGTCGTGGTCGTGGGTGCGGCAATCGCCGTTCACCACGGAGTCCTTCGGATCGCTGCCCATGATCACCGAGCCCATGATGTGGTCGCGGTTCTGCCAGCCGGACTCGTCCTCGATGACCTCGGCGTTGAAGATCTTCGCGAAGCGGGCGTAATCCTTCTTCGCGACTTCCTTGCCAGCCTTCACGTAGTCGTCGACGTCGTAGTTCACGCGCAGCATGGGGATGCCAAGGGCATCCTTCTTGTCGCTCGGCGTCACCCGGTTGGTCGGGCTGGGCAGCATTTCGAACACGGTTCCCACGTCGATCCAGCGTGCGGCGTCGTGGCGGATGCGCTCATCCAGTTCCGGACCGATCACGCCCTGCTTGAGCAAGCGCTCGGTGATCGTGCGGTTCGGCACGGCATTCGACATGGAATGCTTCACCGCGGAATGCTGCTTGCGGAAATCGCCATCGCGCCAGTTGAAAATGCCACCCTGCTGAACGGCACCGCGCCCCGGCCACAGCGGCTCGTCGCCGATCATCAGCAGGCCGATACCGGTGTGGTCCATGAGGTTGCGGCCCACCTGGTCCGACGAGTTGGCCACGTCGGACATCAGCAGCAGTTTCGGCGTCTCCAGGCCATGCGCGGCAACCACGAAGTAGCGCGCCGTGAGGCGCACATCGCTGCCGTCCGGCTTGCGGTAGTGCACCGCGACGATCTTGTTCCCCGCGCCCTTTTCCAGCTTGTACGCGGTGGCCTCGGTGATCAGCTTCGCGCCTGCGTTCTCCGCATGCGTGGCATGCATGTCGCCGCTGTACATCGCACCAATCGGGCACACCGGCATGCAGTTGTTGTTGCCACAGCAGGCCGGGCGGCCGTCGTAGGGCTTGGTCACGCGGCCGTTCGGCTCGTGGATATAGTGATAACCCTCGGGCGCGAGGCGCTTCACGAGCTGCTGGTTCATGTAGGTCGTGGCATCGGGCGGCAGCGGGTAGCCCTTCGAGCGCGGCGGCCACGCCTTGCCGCCCTGCCCGCTCTGGTCTTCCTCACCGTTGCCCGCCACGCCCAACGCCTCTTCGGCGCGCTGGTAATACGGCTCGAGCGTGTCGTAATCGATCGGCCAGTCGCGGCCCACGCCATAGAGCGTCTTCAGCTTCATGTCGTTCGGCAGGTAGCGCCAGCACGCCGCGGCCCAGTGCCACGTGGTGCCGCCGACCAGCTTCAGCATGCCGGGGCGGAAGTCGAACGAGCCGGTGTTTTCCAGGTACTCCGGATCGTACGACGTGTGCGCCCAGGGCTCGTTCGGATAGGGGTCGTTGAAGTTGGCTTTGCGCGACGAGGTGCGGAAGTTCTCGAGGATCTTCCAGCGCGGGATGCGCGAGCCGGCTTCAAGCAGGATGACGGAGCGGCCCTGTTTCGCGAGTTCGTAGGCGGCGTTGCTGCCAAGCGCGCCCGAACCGATCACGACAACATCGGCGTCGTAAGTGGTAGTCATGGTGGTGTTCCTTGCGCGGCTCAGTCGGTCGCGATGCTGGCGGGCGCCGCGGCCCAGTAGTCGGTACCTGCGCGGGCGTAGGTGGGGATCACGGTGACATCGCGGGTCGGCTCGAACATGAGCGCACCGGTGTACGTGATGAACTGGGTATCGTCCTTGACGGCAAGGCCCACCGGGGTGCCGGTGTAGCCGAGATACCAACCGCTGACGATGCTGACCGCGAGCGCCTTAAGCGCGGCGTCGTTGTCGACAGCCGAACCCTTGAAGCGGCGCATATCCGTGATGCCCGCGGCATCCATCGCACGGACCAGGCCGGTAACCTTTTCGCCAAAGGCGCGATCGCCCCGTGCCAGCGCCGCGAAGAGGCGCGCTGAGATATCCGACGGAAGATGCTCGCGGCCCGTGAGGCGCTGGCCGAGCTTGAGGAAGGCATCGAGTTCGGCCGGACTAGCCTGCGCGGGCGATGCGGCGTAGGCCATGCGGGCCCAGGGAAGAAGTGCACCGGCGGCGGCCACGAGGCCGGCGGATACAAGCACGCGGCGACGTGCTGGGTTTTCAGGCAAAGCGTCGCCTGCCCCCGATGGAACATGGGGTTTAGACATGGATGAGGCTTCCTTTTGCGACGGCTGAGGAGCGGGAGAACCCTGAAAGTATGAACAGCGGTGCTGAGGTAAAACCGTCAATGCGGGAAATTGATGGTTTTACGTCAAACCACGTCAGGCAGGTTCTCGCGCATCACGATGCTCGTCGGCTGCAGCATCGGCGACGGCGCCGCCGCTCGACCAAAGCGTGCCAGCACGTGCTGGAGCGCGCGTGCGGCCTGTCCGGCAAGGTTCTGGTCGAGCACGGCATCCATGTGGCCCAGCTCCAGCAAGCGTCGGTTACTGCTGGTCAGGTCGTGGCCGATGAAGATCACATCATGGGGCTTCGTCTCGGCCATCAGCACCTCAGCGACGCCCTCGTCGCCCACGGAGGTGTTGTAGATGCCACGCAACCCCGGCACGGCGCGCAGTACATCGCGGGTGATGTCGGCCGTGCTGCCAGGATCCTCGCGACTGTCACCGCGCGCGATGATGCGCACGTTCGGGAAGTGCTGGCGCAGCACCTGGGCAAAACCGCGTTCGCGCTGCTCATGGCTGCGGAAATGGTGGTAGCCCTTGATGATCAGCACCGGCCCACCCTGCGGGCCGAGGAACCGCCCCATCAATTCGCCAGCCAATCGACCGGCCGCCTCGGTATCCGTGCCCACGTACGCCATGCGACCACTACCAGGAATGTCGGACGCCAGCGTCACCACGGGACACTGCGAGCTCACGCGCCGCACCGCATCGCGCACCACCGGATGATCGTGCGTGGTCAGCACCAGGGCATCGGCATCACGCGCCAGCGCCTCGATCTGCTCCGCGATGGCCGCGGGCTCGATGCTATCGAAGGTGTGCACGGCGCAACGCACCTTGAGCTGGTGCATGGCCACCTCGTGGCCGCCGAAGCGTAGCGCCAGCTCCTTGTAGAAATGGATGGTCGGCGACTGCATGAGGATCGGCACATTGAGCCAGCGCGCTGGCGGCGTCTCGATCACCCGGTTGATCTTGAGCCGCTTGGCCGCTTCGAGCACCAGCGATTGCGCACGCTCACTGACTCCGCCGCGCCCGTTGAGCACCCGGTCGACCGTGGCCGGGCTGACATGGGCGGCGGCGGCGAGGTCGATGATGCGGGCTTTCTGCTTTGGCATGGCGCTAAAATTTGATGCAGTGCACAAATTCTAGCACTGTTGTGTGCGCATGCCTTTCCTGCTGCTTTCCCGCGCGACGGGTTATCGCTGCCGATCGAGGTTTTCGGTAAGTATCCGGCGCACCTCCAGCACGGCCTGCGGCGTCTCCTGCACGCTGTGCCCAAACACGATCACCTTCTCACTGGCTGCACCAGCGAGGTGCGAACTCCAGTACGGAACGAGGCCGTCATCGCTATCTTCCAACGGACCTTCCGGGTTGCGACGGGCAATGATCGAGTGGTAACGCACGGTGGGGTCGATAGGCAGTTTGGCAGCCGCGCGGACGAACGCATCATCCGCCCGCAGGTTATCGATACTGTTAGGCACCAACGCGACCTTCTTCCCCTGCGCATCGCCGTCATCCCCCGCCAGGTCGGCGAGCATGCCGCCGAAGCGGGTCACGACCGCCGCCGGCAAGCGGATCAGGTTCGAGAGCAGGCGCGAAAGCCGGTTGGTCGCGAAGTCCGTCCCGCGATGCGGGGCCGCGATGAAGATGGCTTCATCGAAGTTGGGGAGCGCCGTGAAGCGCAGGTAGGGATCGATATCCCTGGCGCGCCGCGCGATATACGCCTTCTTGCGTGCATTGCCCTGGGTAATGTCATTCACGATCAGGTCGCCCGACGAGGACACCATGAGGCGTGCCAGGATGCCGCCCATGCTGTGCCCGATGATGACCATGTGTTGTGACGCGACCGCCTGCCCACCCGGGTCGAAATGCGCCAGCGTCCGAGCGAAGGCATCACGTATCGCCCGGTTATTCAGCGGCAGCGGCATGTTGGTCGGGTAGTAGACCTGCCACACCTGGAAATGCCTGCGCAGTCGCTCGTCGCCCAGGATGTCATTCGCCACGTTCACCCAAGCCTCCGGACTGGAAGCAAGGCCGTGTAGCAGCAGGATCACACGGCGGTTGGGGTCATACGGCTGCATCAGGTAGATACGCGGCTGGCTGATACCGCGCGATCGCCCGAACAACGTGGCAAGCGACTGCGTCGCAAAGCCGGAACGCGCCAGCCAGAGTCCGTAGCCCGCCGTGAAATTGCCCGCCAGCGGCACCGTGGTGTTGCCTACCGAAACGGTCGCATCACGGAACGGGTCATGCCCCTCCAGCACGGCATCGCGTGCGTGGAGTACCTCGTCGAGGGTATCGCCGGAGAATCGGAGGAATGCCGTGGCTGAAGGCGTAGGCATGGCCTGGTAAGCGCGATCGGTCGTCGCGCCGTCCTCGGGCCGGACATCGACCACGAGTTCCGCGCCCAGGCCGTCACGCCGGTAGGTGCTGCGGATGCCGTTGAAGCGCAATGCCGATGCCGCAACGACTTCGCGCGGCCGTTCGTTCGCCCACGACAGGCTATGGAGGTCCACGACCACATGGGTAGACCCCACGTCCGTCGCCAGCGCGACGCCGGGGCGCTCACGTGCCCGATGTCCCAGGTCGATCGCGAACTGCTGAACGGCGTAGTTGTAATAGTCACGCACCTGGGTCTGGCGATCCTCGAACGCGCGCGCGGACGCATCGCGCTCGCTGAAGAACAGATACGCGTAGGCGTGGCGGGCCACCTCGAAATACGCCTGATCCCGCGCGAGCTCAGCCGGCGCACCCACACCGAACTCGCCACGCGTCGCCCTCGCCAACCATAGTTCCGCGATGGCCGATTGCCTGCGCTCCTCCGCCATGGGTGAAACCGCTGCAAGCGCATCGATACACGGCAACGGCGCGCGTTCGCACGGCTCGTCGTCGAGGCCGGCCATGGCGAGGGTTTCGGCCGTCTGGCCGCTGAGATGGCGGCCGGAAAGGATGTCGCCCCGGCGCTGGGCGATGTAATCGCGCGGGGACACATCGCCCACGGTGACCATGGCGCAACCGGCGGAAAGCACGATGGCACCGAGCAACACGGCCCGGACGAACCACCGCTCGACGAGCATCCGGCAAGCCACTCCGGGTTTACTGGCCGGAACGAAGGCGGGCGCGACGAATCAGGGTGACGGGCGCTGCCGCGACCTTGCCACCCTGTTCCGCGCCGGGCCCAACGGCCTTCGGGAGCGTCGCATCACTCGTCGGCGGAACGGCAGGTGCCTTCCCATGCGGCCGCTTACCCTTGGGCTTGCTGTCGTTCTTATCCATACGCGTCCCAGTGGCCGAGGGTGCATTGTCCTCCCAAGGCCACGCCAGCCGTCAACCCGGCCCAGCGCCTTAGTGCGCCGAAGCCGTGGGCCGCACCACGATCTCGCTCACGTCCACGTCGCCAGGCTGTTCGATCGCAAAGCGGACGGCACGCCCGATGGCGTCCGGCTGCAGGGCGACGGCGCGCCACGCTTTCATCGCCTCTGCCGCGCCCGCATCGGTGATCGTGCTGGCCAACTCACTTTCCACCACACCGGGGTGGATGCAGGTGACGCGGATATCGCGGGACTCCTGGCGCAGGCCATCGGAAATCGCCCGCACCGCGAATTTCGTGGCGCAATAGACGGCAGCCGTCGGCGATACCGCGAGGGCGCCGATCGAGGCGATGTTGATGACGTGGCCGCGCTTGCGCTCGAGCATATGCGGCAGCACGGCGGCGATGCCGTAAAGCACGCCCTTGATGTTGACGTCGACCATCTGGTCCCATTCGTCGACATGCAGGGCCGCAAGCGGTGAGAGCGGCATGACGCCGGCATTGTTGATGATGACATCGACATGCCCCCAAGCCGCCCGCGCCGCGTCCGCGAAGGCCTGCACGTCCGTGCGCGAGGTGACGTCGAGCGCGCGGTACAGCGCGGTGCCCCCGGCGGCGTTGATCTCCGTCGCGATGCGCTCCAGCCGGTCCGTCCGGCGGGCGCCGAGGAAGACCCGCGCCCCGGCGGCCGCCAGTTCGCGGGCGATGCCCTCGCCAATGCCGCTCGATGCGCCGGTGATCAGTACGGTCTTGTCCATGGTGGATGTCCTTGGTGAGAGAGGACATCACGGTAAGAGTCGGCTCCCCACTGGACAATCCAGCAAACCATTGACTCATTGGTTAGTATGGTTAACCAATGAACCTAGACCTCAACCTGCTCCAGGCTTTCGTAGCCGTCGCCGAAACGGGCAACTTCCGGGCCGCGGCGGATCGCCTTGGCGTGACCCGGTCCGCCGTCAGCCAGGCCATGCGCCGGCTGGAGGATCAGTTGAGCGTTGCCCTCGCCCGCCGGACCACGCGCAGCGTGAGCCTGACCGAAGCCGGTGCGCGGCTGTACGCGGACGTGGCGCCAAACCTCGCCGAACTGGCAGCGTCCATGGAAGCCACCGGGAGCCTGGCCGGCATGGCGCGCGGTCAGTTACGCCTTGCGGTATCCACCATCGCCGAACGCTTTCTCGACGGGCCACTGCTCGCGGCCTTCATGCTCGCGAACCCCGGCATCGAGCTTGATGTCACGGTAACCGACGAGGAGTTCGACATCGTTGCCGAGGGCTACGACGCCGGTGTCCGCCTCGGCGAAGTGATCGAGCAGGACATGATCGCGATCCCGGTGTCCGGGCCCATGCGACAGGTGGCCGTCGCGAGCCCCGATTATCTTGAACGGCACGCAGCGCCAGCCCATCCGCGCGACCTGACCGCGCATCGCTGCATCGGCTGGCGGCCCGCGCCACACGTCGCACCGTACCGCTGGGAATTTGAAGCGGACGGCGAACCCTTCGACGTCGCCGCAGGCGTCGGCATGACCACCAACGATGTATGGCTGATGCTGCGCACCGCCCTGGCGGGCGGTGGCATCACCTTTGGCACCGAAGATACGTTTCGCCCATACATCGACCGCGGCGAACTGGTGTCGCTGCTTGAGCCGTGGCTTACACCGTTTCCAGGATTCTTTCTTTACTACCCTGGGAGGCGTCATCTTGCGCCCAAGCTGCGGGCACTCGTGGATCATGTGAAGGCGTTTCCGCAGCCGTCGCGGTAAGTATCCGGAAGAACGCGACCTGCTCCAGCAACGCACCCGCCAGATCGCTGGCCTGCTGGCTCGCGGCGCTGGCTTCTTCGACGAGCGCCGCGTTTTGCTGCGTCACGGCATCGAGCTCGGTCACGGCGTTGTTCACCTGCTCAATGCCGGCCGATTGTTCTGTCGATGCCTGCGCGATCTGCGCGACGATGGCAGACGCCTGCGTGGCAATCTGTTCCATCGCCTCCAGCGCTTCACCAGTCTGAAGCACAAGCGCCGCCCCCTCTTCCACGCGTTCTTCCGTCGTGCCAATCAGCGTCTTGATTTCGTGCGCGGCCTCTTTGCTCCGCTGCGCGAGGCGGCGCACTTCCGCGGCAACCACGGCAAAACCCCTGCCCTGTTCACCTGCCCGGGCCGCTTCCACCGCGGCATTGAGCGCAAGCAGGTTGGTCTGGAACGACAATTCGTCGATAAGCTCGACAATGCCACCGACGGCGACGCTCGCCTCGCGGATCCGCGACATCGCAAGTACCGCATTCCCCGACATGCTGCGCGCTAACGCAGCATCGGCTTCGAGCGATCTGGTGAGTTCCCGCGCAGCAATGGCGCCGTCGGCGTTCTGGCGAACCGAAGCTGTCATCTGCTCCATCGACGCTGCTGTTTCTTCCAGGCTTGCCGCTTGCTCCTGCGTACGCGACGAAAGCTCATCGTTGCCCGCGGCGATATCACGTGCGGCGTGGTCGACCTGTTCGGCGTTCTGGCGCACCTGGCGAACGATCGCCGTGAGGTTTTCATCCATTGCGCCCAGCGAACGAAGCGTCTCGCTCAACTCATCACGCCCACTCACCTGCAGCGTGTGCCCCAGCTCGCCATCACGAATGCTGGAAGCAAGGTCGCGTGCGCGCACCAGCGGGCGAAGGATGGAGCGCGCCAGGATGAATCCGACAACACCGAGGATCAGTGTCGCCAAAGCGACCATCAGGCCGATGACGATGTAGGTACCGCGCTGGATCGCCAGTGCCGTGGCATAGCTATCAGCGGCTTCCTTGACGTTATCCGACACGATGGTATCGATGGCCGCACTTTCCGCCGAAAACGCCGGACCCACCTCAGAAAGCATGAAGGCTACGGCTGCCTCGTGCTGGCCATCGGTCATCATCTTTTCGAGTTTCAACTTCAGGCCGCGCGCCTTCTGTTGTGCGGCGATAAAACGATCCGCGGCGGCCTGCTCCTGCGGCGAGCTGACCATGGCCGGGTAATACGCTTTCCAGGGCTTATCCATTTTCGCCACGAGCGCGTTCGTGGCAGCAATACCTTCGGCAGCGCCTTCAGGCGTGCCCTTGAGCAGTGCGCGATTCAGGGCCGTACGATTCTGATTGAAGAGGTCACGCACCTCGTTGACATCGACGATCGGCATCAGCGCCGTGTGGTACATCGCGGCAAGGCGCGCGTCGGTCTGTTGCAAGGCATACAAGGCGGCTCCGCCTACCGCCAACACGGCTACCACCGCGAGGCCGAGCATAAGGAGGATGCGATCACGTATTTTCATGGGGTCCTTCCAAAGTGAGGGCTTCCCCGTCCGTATCGGCCACCTAATTTGCCGCTTAAGGGCATATTTGCCGAAATTGATTAATTTGTTTCCTAGGAACAGCCCGCCAACACGCCCCCGACACGTGCCGATGTCGCCGCAAGATATTGCGCCCCAACAAGTCCTAAGAAATTCACCCAGCTAACACAAGGGTGAAAACGTGGCATCCTTTAGCCATCGAAAACACCACCACAGGGCTGGGAGCTGGAAGACGGTGAACGGAGTCGCGCGCGGGCAGCGCATGGATCACACGCCCTGGCAGTGGGGGCAGCATCTGGCTGTCGCCGCCGCTTACGGCGCGTGCTACGAGATCGCCCGCTACCTTTCGTTCCCCCAGTGGATGCTCACGGCTGGCCTCCGCCTCGCCGCACTCCTGCTCCTACCCCGGCGCTACTGGCCCGCCCTCGCCCTGGGTGAATTCCTCCCCCTCCTCGAAAGCTCGGCCGCGAACGCGCCGGACCTCGGCATCGGCTGGGCCATCTCGGCTTCGGTGCCTATGGTGGTGTTGTGGATGGCGATCATGACGCCGCTACGGGCGCGTTGGTCGCTGTACGACAGCCGCGGCGATGTACGCATCCCCATGGTGCTCGTGGCCGCTTTGGGCGTCTCCGTCGTGACCGCCATTGCCACCCTGCTCACGGCCGAGGCAGCGATCCTCAACGGCCCGGACGGCAGCTGGCCCGATCCGAATACCGGGCCACTGGGCTATTTCATGGCCTACACGCTCGGTGCCTACCTCGGTGCCCTGACGTTGACCCCGATGGTGCTGGCACTCCGTGAGCGCTTTCGACACCTCCGCGGCGTCCCGTTGAACTTGCAGCTCATCGCGCGGAGCCCATTGTTCCTCGACACCGTGCGCTGGCTATTGCCCATGCTGGCGGCGACCACCTGGGTGGCTATCAATACGCACGACGAGACGTTGCGCCAGGCCGCACGCCTGGCACTCGTCCTGCCCGTGCTCGGCATGGCCTGGCGTCACGGATGGCACGGCACCGCCATTGGCGGCATGGTGGCCAGCATGGCTCTTGCCATCGTCGCTTCGATCGCTTCGCCTGGCCTGCTCGCCGAACCCGGCACCATCCGGGTTGAAGCCATCATGGCGCTGGCCATCTCCGGCACCTTGCTGGTGCGCGTGCGTGCACCCGTGGCCCGCACCGCCCATCAAGCCAGCCGTACCTGACGGCCTTGGGGCGGCAGGCTGCCGCCCCAAGCCTTAAGCCCGTCAGGGGCCCTTGACGGAACACACCAGCGGGTTGCACGGAAGATCCAGCGCCTTTGTGCCGGTGGTGGTGGGGGTCGGTGCGTTGGCGGCGGCAGTCGCACCGCACGAAACGGCCAGCAGGAAGCCGACAACGAGGGTCTGATAGATCGTGCGCATGGCGAACTCCTTACATGTGTGATAGGAGTCTTTAGCCTAGCCGAGGGCTCTCAGCCGCCGCCTGTGCGCTCGATGAACTGCCGGATCGGTGCATCACCTGAGCGTCGAAGGCTATTTTCGGCCGGGACTTAACGGCCATTCATGTACCGGGCAGTATATTTATTCCCAAGGTTGCCGAGAGGCACCAGTCCCACGCATCTCCGGCGGTTCCCCTGCTGCCTTTGCATCGATGGATCCACCCCGAGCCCGCGGCCCCCTCCGCGGGCTTTTTATTGCCTGTCGTTTCGCGCAGCACGCATCTTGAGTATTTGCTCGCCAAGGCGCCGCTCTACCAGGTGCAGGAAAGCCTGACATCCGGAGTCGAGAGACGCCTACGTAACGACGCGGGCACATCGCTTCGAGAGCCGACCTATCCTTGAAAAACTCATCAGGCAAGGCGTCAAGAACACCTATGACGGCGATAGCACCGCAAGTAAATCACCCGAAGTCCGAGCACACGAGTGCGCGCGGCATTGCGTCACGCATGGGCAACTTCGATGATTCGTCGATGAACTTGAACTACCGACTTACCAACGTGGAACACGCGCTCGCGAAAGTCGATGACGACATGCGCGACGTAAAGGATCGCCTTGGCTCACTTGAATGCGCCGTCGTCAGGCTCGACGGACGGATCGACGGCCTCGAGATCAAGATGGATAGTGGCTTCCATGCACTAAGCGAAAAGATCGACGCGTCGAACCGGCAACTCGACGTACGGTTCGAAGCCATGATGCAGCGGTCTGATGCAAAGTTCGAAGCGATGGCGCAGGACTTCACGGGCCAGCTAAAAGCCGCCACACAAGAATCGAAGGCTGATCTCAAGGCAGCCACGCAGGAGTCGAAAGCCGACCTCAAGGCAGCCACGCAGGAGTGAAAGCATGGTTCGACGCGACCATGCAACGATCTGACGCGATGGCTCAGGAGTGGAGGGCCGAACTTAAGGCAGCCAGACAGGAGTCGAAAACATGGTTCGAGGCGACCATGCTGCGATCCGACGCAAAATCTGAAGCGATGACACAGGAGTCGAACGCCAGATTCGCAGCGGTGAACGAGGCGCTTGATCGCGTTCCTACGAAGTTGCAGCTCGCTCTGTGGGGTGGCGGCGCGTTTGCTTCCCTCTTCGTGGCGGCGATGGCTGTCATCGCGGTGCTTTTGCGCGCTCAGGGCTACGTGATCGCCTCTGAGATAGTGAAAAGCGTGGTGCCTTGAACCTATGTCGCGTCGGGCCGACGCCAACATCCCCGGATGATCAAACCCCAAGCCTGGACGCCTGACGAGTTGGCCCCGCACCGTCGACCGAGGACGACCTCGCTACCGTACGCAACGCGGCCACCTGGGTGGCCGTCGGAAGCGGCCGCTTGGCCTGCGCACCGGAAAGCAACGGGCTGGCCATGGCATCGCGCAGGAGCTCGACGGCACCGAGGACCGCCTTGATCCGGCGCTCCTCCATGCCGGATACCCCGAACGTCTCGAGGAGATCGTCCGCGGCTTCGCACAGGCGTGCGATCAGGTCAAACAGGGCACGCTCGCCCTCTTCCCCCGCGGGCGCAAGGCGCCCGGCAAACGCGAGTGCAGCCGATAGCTGGGCGAGGTAACGCGATGCATCCTTTTCCGCCCCGAGAAGGCCGTCGACCACGGCGGGCTCGGAGGCGGCCTCCGAGCGAACGGGCGGGATCACTGGCGGGTTGATCGCCATGTTCTCGTAGGCAGAAAGCTCGATCGGGTGCGCTGCACGGATACCATCGATGCGCTTACGAGCGTCGGTATTGGCATCAACCCCGAAGGCGCGATCGGCCAGGGCGTGGAAGAACTCCGCTTGGGAGCGCAGCCACTGGGGCACGCTGGAATCCCTGCCCACCACCGCCGGCGCCTGCTTGGCGAGGACGAAACGCAATGCACTCGTTTCGTAGTAGCGGTTGACCACACCACCGCCGTGGTTGTGGATGACTTCAGCCAATCCCGCCAGATGCCGGCCAAACAGCGCGCTGCGCCGCTCGGCCACTTCGCAGCGCTCCTGCCATTCGCCGGCCGAATCGCGAATCCGTGCCAGTCTCCAGCCCAGGTAGATACTCGTGGCGAAAAACAGTGAGCCAAAGGCGGCAAGAACGACGAGCACGGGGGTCATGGGGCTTCCTGCGTGGCGGCAAACGGGGGCCTTGAACCCAAGCATCGGGCCAGACCAAGGTTGTCGGCCGATAGGCGGCGATCTTGAATGGAGTGCCGCGGCAATGAGAGGAGTAATGAAAAAAAACCACAACAAATCATGCCCCTATGCCAATATCACCCGATTCTGCATAGGCATGAACAGTCCGGCCAACGCATAATGTCGTCGGCTTGGCAGAGCGTATTGGGGCGGCAGTACATGGACGAGTCGGTGCACGAGAAGCGAGCGTGGGTTGTCGATGACGACCCCGCGGTAAGGGAGCGCCTGTCCCAGCTGATCCTGCAGGCGCTCGGCGACGACGCTCACCTCTCCACGGCAGAAGATATCGCCCAGGCCAAGACGCAATTCCATGCCTCCACGGGAGGGCTCGCATTGGTGGACATCGGCCTCCCCGATGGCAACGGCATCGAGCTGATCGCCTGGCTTCAGCTGCACCACCCTCAGGTGACGACGGTCGTGGTGTCGGCGTACGGCGCCGAAGACACCGTCGTTGCCGCGCTGCGATCCGGCGCGGCGGGTTACCTGCTCAAGGAGCGCGACGACACCGAGCTCCTGCTCTCGCTACAGAGCATCAAGCGCGGCGGCGCCTTCATCGATCCGTTCGTCGCGCGACGCATCCTTGCCCTGCTACCCACGGAAGTACCGCCCACACCGGAACCGCCTCGCGACGCGACGCTTTCCGACCGCGAGGTGGAAATCCTGCGCCTGGTGGCCCGTGGCTACAGCAACCGGGAGATCGCGGAACTCACGTCGCTGTCCCGATTCACCATCGAGGACTACACCAAGAAGATCTACCGCAAGCTCGCGGTCAACTCACGCACCGCTGCGGTATTCGAGGCCAAGGCCATGGGATGGCTGCATTGATGTGGCGTGCGCTAGCGTGCCTGGTTATCGCGTTGGCCACCGCATGCGGCCCGCAAGGCGCATGGGCGAGCACACCATCCTATGTCGAGATCACCGCGGCTGAGGCGGCGCCGGCCGACTGGAACGCCACGACGCCACCCAGCGACGGCTGGACCCCGGTTCACCTGATCGACTTCTGGGACGCGCGCTGGCCTGACCACAGCGGCGTGGTCTGGTATCGCCTCCATTGGAACCAGGACAACGCCGACCAGCCCACGGCACTCCTCGTGAACTACGTGAGCCTCGCCAGCGCCATGTACGTCAATGGCAGCCTGGTGTACCGGGACGCCAGCCTCGTGGAACCCCTGTCGCGAAGCTGGACACGGCCGCAGTACTTCCTGCTCGACAAGCCACTGCTAAAACAGGGAAGCAACACCTTGCTCGTCCGCGTCTCCGGCCTGGCCAGCTACCAGCCGGGCTTCGGGACCGTGGAAGTGGGCGACCCGGCGGTAGTGCACCCTCGCTACCTCGACGGCGTGCGCTGGCGGTATGAGCTGCAAATGCTCGACCAGATGGTGGCCCTCGTATTCGGCGGCCTCTTCGCGATTATCTGGATCCTGCGCCGCAAGGACAGCAGTTACGGCTGGTACGCGCTGAGCACCCTGCTCTCCTTCGTCTACGGCCTCAACTACACAGCCACCACCATCTGGTCCCTGACGACCACCGATGCCTGGGAAGCCGTCAACGCCGCCGCCTACCTGGCCGCCGGCTGCAGTTTCGCGGTGTTCCTGTTGCGCTACGTCGACCGGCGATGGCCGCGGCTGGAACGCGCGTTCCTCATCCTCAACGTCGTATCCATCGCGGCCGTTTGCGTCGCCCCCACACCGTCAGGGATCCATCGTGGATGGTGGTTCGCGGTAGGCGGCGTGATCTATTACGCGGCGACGCTCGGCTTCGCATGGCACGCACTGCGTACACGCCGTACGGATCACCTCGTGCTGTGCGCGTGCCTGATGATCCCCCTGCTGGTATCCGTCCATGACTTCCTCCTGTACTACGGGATCATCCGGAGCGACCGCTACCTGCTCGCGGTGACTTCACCGCTGACCGTCATCGGCATGGGTTTCGCCCTGGCGTATCGCTTCGCCGTGGCGATGCGGCGCGTGGAAGGCTTCAACCTGGAGCTCACGCATGAAGTCGGCATCGCCACACGCCAGCTCAGCGACACGCTCACTCGCGAACACACGCTCGCGATCGAAAACCTGCGCATCGGCGAACGCCTGAACCTCGTTCGCGACCTCCACGACGGCTTCGGCGGGAGCCTGGTCGGGGCGATCACATCGCTGGAGCGATCTCCGCCCTCACCGGTGGGCGAACACACCATCGGCGTGCTCCGTGAGCTGCGTGATGACCTTCGCCTGATCGTGGACACCACCACGTACGAACAGGCAGCCGATCTCGGCAGCCTCATGGCGACCTTCCGTCACCGCTGGAGCCAGCGTCTGGAGCTGGCCGATATCGACAGCCAGTGGCAGTTCGATGGCCTGGACGGCCTGCATCTGGGGCCTGCGCACAGCCTCGACCTGATGCGCTTCCTGCAGGAAGCGCTCACCAACGTCCTCAAGCACAGCTGCGCGCGCCGGGTGCGTATCGAGCTGCTAGCCGATGGGGAACGCCTGCGCCTCGAGGTATCCGACGACGGCCTCGGCTTCGACGAAAACACAAAGACCTCAGGCGCCGGACTCGCCAGCCTGCGGGCGCGGGCGAACCGGCTGCATGGCACGCTACAGCGGACCACGGCACCGGGCCAGGGCGTCTCGGTATCGCTGGACATGCCAGCCATAGCGATGCCCCGGCTGCCGGTGACCTGATCGTCGCTTCGTTACGGACCGAACTTCTTCTCTACCCCCAGCAGGATCGACTGGTTGTCGCGGCTCGTGTTGTCCAGATAGTTCTGGTACTCGGCGCGCAGCAACCAACCGCTGTTCGTCTGCAAGGACACGCCGGCGCCCAACATCGAGTGATTACGCGACTGGCTGTAAAGCGTGGCCTGGTACAGCGGGCCATTCAGCAGATCAGCGTATCGCATCGTCGCCGTGCTCGAACCCTGGAAGTCGTGCCCGAACTCGAAGCGCAACTGCGGTGACCACGTGCCGTAATCACGCTTGGCGAGCCACTGCGCAAGCAAGCCTGCCGTCGCCGTGGTCGTCGTCACCGTCTGACGCTGGTAGTCCAGCGCGTAGATCGCATCGCCGGTTTCCGTATAACCATCCAGCGAAGCGCGTGCCAGATCCACGCGGCCGTATGGCGTCAGCGACATGTTATCGGCTTGGTGCTGGTAACCCGCGGACAAGGAGCCAAAGAACTGGCGGCCATCGCGACTGCCATGAACCCTGCCGTTGTTATCGGTGACGAAACGGCGTGCGTCGAACTGCAACCACTGGTAACCGACGATCGCGTCAACGTACGTCTTCTCGCTCGGCTGGTAGCTTCCGTAGACGGCGACGTTGTAACTGTTGACCGAACTACGGCTCCCGTTCTGACCGATATCGGACTGATCGTGGCCGTATCCGACGCCCGCACCGACGGTCAGCCGGTGAGTGACCTGCTTGTCCACGCCGAAACTCAGGCCGGAGGTGGTGAAGTCGATGCCGTTGTCGCTGGCACCCGCCTGCATCTTGCCGAAGTTCACCGCGCCGCCAGTCCAGAAGGCGAGATCGCCCTGCGCGGCGACTGTTCCACTGTGCGGCACAGCCGGAGCGGGTTCATCGTCGGGCGAATACGGACCGTAATGGCCGTTCCCATCGTTGTAGCGCTGCAGGCCATCCCACGTATCGGGGCGAGCCTGACTGCTGGCCGAGGCCATCGTGATGCCGTTGGTAAACCCACTCACGCCATTGCCACCGTGCAGGCTTTCCAGGCGGCGCTGGAAGTTGTTGATCTGGCCGGTCGCCATGCGGCGCGTCGCATCAGCCTGCGCGCCGAGCACCCCGAGTACTTCGGCATTCTTCGACGGATCGCTACGCGGCGTCACACTAATCGACACCGTGCCCGGCGCTGATTCCGCGAACGCATTGCTAAGTGTATAGCTCACCTGCGCAGCGCCACTGAAAGCGGGCGCAGCGGCGAATGCCATCACATAGCCATTGGCGGTCGCCTGCACGGTCGCGGTACCTGCATTGCTCGGCGATACGGCAACGATCCTCGCGGCCGTGAACGGACCGCCATGCGCGGTGGCCGTCAGGTTCACCTGCATCGACGTGCCGGCGATCGCTGAGCCGGTAAGCGAAGGTGCCACCGGCACCGGATTGACGGTCAAGGTGACATGCGCCGGTGCGGACGCACCATAGGCATTGCTGACGGTGTAGTCGAAACCGAGCGTGCCCGAAGCATCGGCCGGGGCGGTATAGATCAGGTCCGTGCCCTGCACCACCACCGTGCCCGACGTAGGCTGCGCCACCACGGCCGCGCTGACGAACGGCCCATTGGTGGCACCGGTCAGGGCGTGGAGGGTCACCGCCTTACCGGCCAGCACGGTCACAACCTGCGGCGACGCTACCGGCACGGCACCGGCAGCGACCGTGATTGTCACCGTCGCCGGGTCCGACGTGCCGCCCGGCCCCGTCACGGTGTACTTCAGCGTATCGCTGCCGAAGTAGTAACTGGCCGGCGTATAGATCAGGTTCAACCCACTCACCACCACCGTGCCGTGCGCTGGCTGCTGTATCACGGCGACGCTGGTCACCGGGCCGCCTGCACTGGTCACCGGAATCGTTACCGCCGTATTGGCTGGGGTGGTGCTCGATCCGTTGACCGCAATTGGGCCCTGCTGGCCAATGGTGACCGTGTAGGGCTGCGACCCCGTGAAGCCCAGTCGATCGGTACCCGTCACCGTGACATTGAACGAACCCGACGCCGTCGGGGAGCCCGACAACACGCCCGTGGGCCTCAGGGTCAGACCCGACGGTAACGCGCCACTGGTCACTGAGAAGGTATAGGGCGCCGTACCCCCGGAAGCGGTCAACGTGGTCGAGCTATAGACATCACCGACCTTGCCCTGCGGCAGGGTGACTGGTGTCAGCGCGATGCCCGGTGCGTTGACGACGATCTGATAAGCCTTGTCTGCCGTCTGTGTCGAGGAGTCAGTTGCGCGCACGCTGAAATTGAAGGTGCCGGCTTGGATCGGGGTCCCTGAAATGACACCCGCTGGATTCAGCGTCATGCCCACAGGCAGGGTGCCGCCGGTCATCTGGAACGTATACGGCGCGGCACCACCTGTGGCGATGATGTTGATGGAATACGCCGCGCCGCCCACGGCACTCGGTAAGGGCGAAGGCGTAGCGAACTCGACTGCGGTACCGGGAATGAGGATCTGGAACGATTGCGTGACCTCCGGCGCCGGCAAATACGTACCGTCGCCGGGCTGGTCAGCGTGGATCGTGCAGGTACCTGGCGACACCGTCGTCAACACCCCACCCGACGTCACCGTGCAAACATTCGTCGTGCTGGAGGTAAACAACACCGACAAGCCAGAAGAGCTGGTCGCCTGCATTTGCGGCGAGGTGCCGAAGTTCTGTCCGCCCGGATTGTTGAAGGTAATGGTCTGCGTATCGGCCGCAGCGGCCTCGGCCAGCCCTGGCAGGCATACCAGGCAGACCACCCATAGCCATAGCGAAGCGGCACGCATCCATAGTGGCATGCGCGCCCGTGGGCGCCGTGAAGGCGACAAAACCATGCGTGTTCCCCTGTGACTAGCTGAATCGGCCGGCTTTTGGGCCGAGCAGCAGGGACACTAGGGATATCGCGGACGGGGGTGAAGACCCGAAATCAGGGGTATGGCGGGACGCACGTCCAGGCTAGACGCGTGGACCAAGACGCCGCGAACGGCATCAGGCCTGGACCGATCAGACGTTACCAGCGTTCGCGTAAGCTCGCCACGAGCTCCCGGAATCGCTCAAGACCGATATGTTTCCGGGCCACGAGATTATCTTCGTGCTCCTTCGCGAGCATATCGAACGCCCCCTTGTCGCGCAGAAGATACGCCATGATGGTCGACCGACTCGCCCGCTTATCATGCAGCGGCGACAAGAGCCAGTGAATGGGCTCATTGCCACCCAGCGCAACCATCGCTTCACGGATGTCAGCGTACCTTTCGAAGAACGGCAGCCCCGTGGCGACTACGGCCATCGTGAACTCCTCGACGGCAAGATCAACATCCTCGGCACATCCAATCGGCCACGAAATCGACTTACCTTGCACCAGATTTCCGTATCCGACACCCAGCGTGACGATCTTCCTTCGCTCTGTACCACTAAGCGAGGGAAGCACATCGTTCGTCAACTCCTCAACCGCGTCGATACGTAGCCCGAAATCGAGCATCACTTCAAAATCAACGCCGGGATGGCGGACAAGCGCATAGTGCGCCACGCCAGTACCCGACTTCATGCGAATACGAAAGGCTTGATCCCCTTTCGTCCCCTTGAATCCCAGGGGAGCCAGTTGGGTATTGACCTGCGCAAAGAAGGAGTCGGCCAGTACAGTCAACGTGGTAGTCAATACGGATGCTCCCCTGCTCGAATGACCTGGGTGGTGTTCCTTCGGTCCGCGCCGCGACCTGCTTTCTCGGGATATTACATCCCTTGCCCTCAAGATCGATCGCTGGGCGCGCCTCCGCAGCCTTACCAGCGGCTGGCACACCCCGGCTGGAGTCGATCCCGGGCCTTGCGCGCGTGGATGTATAGGTCGGGTCTGCGACTCGCGTGGCGGCTTGGAACGATTCGTGCGAAATACTCCGGCGGACTAAACCAAGGTGTGATGCGGTAACCGCAGGAAGAGAACGAAACAGCAGGAACGTTCATTTGAGGGCCTTAGGTATTCGGCAACAATTTTGCCAAACCCCTTCCGATCAGAGTCCCACCATGAAATCCTCCCTGCTGTCGGTCGCTATCGCGACCGCACTCCTCTCGTTCGCCCCGATGGCAGCTTTCGCAGCGGCTGGGGACGCGCCGGTCGCGCCGGCCGTCCAGGTCCGTGGCGTGGACCATGTCGGTATCAACGTCCCCGACGTCGACGCCGCGAGCGCATTTTTCCACGACATGTTCGGGTTTGTGCCGGTCACCGAGATGCGCGACATCCCGGTCGACGCAGCCTTCAAGAAGACCTTCCACATGCACGCCGATGCCAAGGTCAAAAGCATCCGCATGCTCCGCGCCGGCGACGGTGCGAACATTGAGCTCTTCCAGTACGAGTCGCCCAGCGCCGTCAAGGAACAGCCGTTCTACGACGACATCGGCGCATCGCATATCGCGCTTTATACCGACAACATCGACGCCGCGGTGGCTTCGCTCCGCGCCAAAGGCGTCACGGTGCTCACCGACCCCATCAAGATGACCCAGGGACCGGCCGCCGGTAACGCCTGGGTGTACTTCCTCACGCCGTGGGGCGCCAAGATGGAGCTCGTGAGCTACCCCAACGGCCAGGCTGGTGAAGCCGCCGCGGGCGTGTACCTGTGGAAAGCACCGGTGAAGGCAACCACCGCACCGCTCGACCGCGCCGTCGTCGACAACCTCGTCAAGCACTACGTCGCGATGCTCAACGATCCGAGTGCGGAGAGTCGCGCTAGCGCGATCGATACGTACTACACGAACGACACCGTCTTCAACGACCCGGAAGGCCTGATCAACGGCAAGGCGGAACTCAACGCGCTCGTCGGCAAGCTCCAGGCCGCGAACAAGGGATTTACCTTCCGCCAGACCGGCGCCGTCGTCGTGCAGAACGGCAGCGTGCGGGTGCCCTGGACGTTCGGTCCCGCCGCACAGCCGAAGAAAATCACCGGCGAGGACATCCTGACCCTCGTTGACGGCAGGATCGCCACGACCACCGTCTTTCTTAACCGCATCGCGCACTGAGGATGGAAACGGCCATGATCCCTACCCCAAGCTCCGCGCTCTATCTCCACTACGTCGTCAAGGAAGGCAAGGTCAATGAACTGCTCGGCCACCTGCGAACCATCCTCGATGAGTGCGCGAAGGAAGACGACTTCATCACGGCGATCCTCCACCAGACGCCGGAACGCCCTCTCGAGCTGACGCTCTACGAACTGTGGCGTGGCACCAGGGAGACATTCGCCCAGACCCAGGGCACGCGCGCCTATCGAAAGGTTTACATGGAAGCGAGCCGGCCGCTTGTAGACAGCGTGCAGGTCAGCTGGGATACGCCCATCCACGTCTGGGGCCAGTTCGGTCCACTCGGCGGCTGACTGCGATCCGTCAATACCCCTCGAAGGGGATGCGTATCCTTGCCAATGCAATAACCTGTGACACACGGGCCTTATTGCCCTCCAAGCCGCATTGACGCCTGGAGCCCCCTTCGTGGAATCCGCTGCAAACAACCGGGTAGAACGCTTTGCGCCGCTACCCGAGAACGTCGTATCGCTGGAGATGCGACAGCATCACTGGCACGGGGCACGCTTTGATGTCCATGAACAACGCAGTGTCGGCCGCGTTTCGTATCACCTGTGCTACGAGAACGAAACGCGGCTTTCTGCCCTGCTGGAGGAAGTCGGAACCGGGCGCGCGGAGCCACGCCTCAGCGCTGACAAACCCTGCACTGTCGAATACCAGCCCCGGCATATGACGCTTGTTCCGGCCGGGATGGATTTGTGGGGGCACTCCGACGATATCCATTACATGAAAGACGCCACCATCGCTTTCGATCTCGACGCACTCGAACAGCGATTCGAAGGGATTTTTAAACGAAGCGCATTCCTGGAGCCACGGATACGCATGGCTGATGAGCGCATTGCTTCCATCCTGCAGCTGCTGAGCGATGCAGTGGGTAGCGATGATCCTTCCGTACAGCTCTATGGTGATGGCCTCATCGCAAGCCTGGTCGCTAGCCTGATGAGCCCGCATCGCCCCGTCGCAACACCCAAGGGCGCGCTAGCCCAGTGGCAGGTGCGGCGGATCACTTCGCACCTCCATGACCGACTCCCGGAACGGGTGGATCTTGCGGAGCTGGCGTCGCTTGCGGGTCTCTCGCCAGCCCATTTCAGCCGGGCATTCAAGCTTTCTACCGGGCTCGCGCCGTATCAATGGCAGCTGGATATGCGAGTGCGCCGCGCGCAGGAGCTCCTGGAAACAAGCAAGCAGACCCTTGATGAGGTCGCAGACGCATGCGGGTTCGCTGATGGTTCGCACTTTGCGCGAACGTTTAAGCGTTTCTCGGGATGCACGCCTTCTGAGTGGCGGCGCCGGCGGTTGTAACTCCCTCTCGATCAGGGTGCGTCGTGGAAAATGATGCCTAGCGTGTGCCGGCGGCCTCGGTGAAGGCGGCTCACGCCGTGCCTCATCTTCACCTGGTAGTCGCCTCGGGTGCCACGCATCGGGCGCACGTCGACGGCGAAAATGACAGCATCCCCCTTCCTTAGCGGTACAACGATCGGCCGGGTCTGCATGCGCGGACGCTGCTCGGTCATCACGAACTCGCCGCCATCGAAGTCCTCGCCAGGCTCGGAGAGCAGCACCGCGACCTGCAGAGGGAAGACGTGCTCGCCGTAGAGGTCCTGATGCAGGCAGTTGTAGTCGCCTTGGGAATACTGCAGGAGCAACGGCGTGGGTCGCTCCTGGCCTGCTTCATGGCATCGCTTAAGGAAAGCGTCGTGGTCGGATGGGAACCTGACCGTGCGACCCAGGCGTTCGTGCCAGGCGTTCGCGATGGGCACGAGCCTGGGATAAATCGACGTTCGCAGCGACTGAACCAACGATGGCAGCGGGTAGCTGAAGTAGCGGTATTCGCCCTTGCCGAAGCCGTGGCGCGCCATGACGACATGGCTCCTGAAGCCCTTGCCGCTCGCGTAGAGCGCTGCCATGTTGTCGCATTCGGTAGCATTCAGTAGACCAGGCAGGAGCGCCCAACCCTGCGCATCCAGGGACGCTGCCACCTCGGGCCAAGCAAAGGACTCCAGTCGATCGGTGTTGCGCGAGCCGCTCACGTTGTCACCCCTCACCTTTTGGAAAGGCAACATTCGCACGGCATCAGGCTGCGAACACTCCGAATCTTGCTATGAACCCAGTCGGCTCTGGCAGTTCTCAGCCAGGGAGAATCTTGGGATCGGCAACGATGACCTCGTGATCCCCATCGATAGCCCCAGGGCTGTCCGAGTAGTGATCGTGGTCTCGTCCGGTGCCGGACTCTTGTTTATCGGCCTGCGAGAGAAAGAAATGCGCGAGCGAGCGAAGCTGTTCCGGACCCGCGACGAAGGTGACCTCGTCCATGAACAACAACGTGTCAGGTACACCTGCCGATCGGCCAAAGACTTTCATAGTACGAGATCCATCCTTGTTTATTTGTAGATGTCTTAGTTCAATGCGCGCTGTGGTCGCATGCCCCGATGCGTTCTTCGCTTGCCAGCCAGTTCAACAGATCCTGGACAGTTACCAACGGAGGCGGCGTATTGGGTGTCCGCCTCCTAATCAGCACCTCTAGTGCGTCCTGAGCTTCGCCCAACTCCCAGCTGTCTACTTTGAAGATCGAGGCAAGAGTATCGCTCGGCCGCAGCTGACCGGGTCGAATATGGAGCTCTCCGGCAACGACCCTAAAAACATGTTCAAATAGCGCCAGGGGAACATCGGCCTGGGTCGTCGCATGCAAGCGTGGAAGATCAATATCCTCTCTTCCCGCGACCAGGCTTTTGCGGGGCCCTCTAGCGAGTGCGAATACCGACCCGAGAACAACAACGGCAAGGATGGCAGCGAGGGCATTCATGGACATAGTTTGCCTCAAGTACAGGCCACAGCACGTTAGCGGAACTACGGAAGGCATCAGGAGCTTGCCTTGACCAAGCTCGATCGGATCATCGACATTTTCTTCGCCACGCTTTCCGGCGGACTTCTGCTTGTCCTTGTACCCATCGCCATCGCGGGCATGAGCTATACCGCCGCCCCCCCCCCCTTGATAGGGATAGCACTAGGAGCGCTCGTGTGGGGGCATCTTAGAGGGTTCAATTGGGCCGCCAAGGCGACCGTAATGCTCCTAGTCCTGGGGAATATATTCGCCATTTTTGACTTTTTCCCTCCCTTTGGGGACGAAGTTCACCCGGGCCTTTCGCTCGGTGAACGGCTTCTCGGACTGTCGTTCGTAACCGCTGCCTGTGTGTCACTCATCGTCGTGCTTTACTTCCGCCAACGGTCCAGGGGCGCGGAGCCACGATGAACGTCAAACTTGCTACCCTTTCGTTCGCCCTGGCGCTGTCCATTCAGACCGCCAACGCGACCGACGAGGGTAGGACGAAGACGAGACGGAGGGCGAGACTGTGACGTCGAAAAGCCGCGGCGAGGCTGCGCTGACCATCGCTGAACGCGAGGCGTTCGAGGCATTGATAAGTTTCACCGTCAAGATGCGCGACCTGGGCTGGCCTTCCCTGCCGGGGCTACTGGGCGGTATGCAGCCCATCGACGGCTTTCCATCGGACCCAGGGGTTTGGGAAGATTGGCATCAGGTCATCATGTCGTTAGCTCAGGGCGTCGCCCGGCCCGGGGAACGCCGTCTATCGAGCGAGGCTGCCTACAAGGCCGTCTTTCTATTCCTCGGACGGCAGTTCCAGAAGCGAGGCATTGAAAGCCTCACGGAGGTGGTCGCGCGCCTTGAAGCCACCCCGCCAGATAGTCTCGCCCGTGAAGTCACGGAGGATTGGAACGATATTCTTCGACAGACACATCCGATGAATGACATTCCGAACCTACACGATGCGACGCTCATTTCCGTTCACGTCGACTGGGCGCAGAAAGGCGCTTGCATCCGAGTCCGGCACGGATGGCCGCCTACATTCAGTGACTTGACCTTGTCCGGCCTTCAGCGGATTTCATTGACGGCCTTGGACGAATGGGGGCCAAGCCTTCACATCCTCAGCGTCAGAACCGAACCGAATGACAAGTCCTGCCGGATTATCATCGAGATGCAAAGCGGCGACACGATCGACGCCACCGCTAAGTCCATCGAGTTTTTTAACGCACCTGAAGTGATGGACCCTTGATGCTCGATTGCTGAGACCGGACCATCAGTAGACCGAAAATAACCACGATGGCACCGGCATAAGCGTATTGGCCTCGGGCCACACCGACGCCAAACGGAAACCAGATACCAGGAATACCGAGCGCGTTCACTTCGGTGGCGAAGATGCCTACACCGATCAACACGGCAGCAAGGGCGGCGACGTAACCGACCCAGGTCCGTGTGCGCCCTACGCCAAGCGCGACGACCCAGATGTAGAACAATGCGAACGCCAGGCGAATCACGGTAATCGCACTATCGGCAACCGACGCGACGCCAGGCGCCACGCTCGCCCACGGACGTCCCAGCCACGCCAATATCACGTACGCCACCGTACACGCCACGACCGCAGGCAAAACCCAACGCTGGCGCGCGACATCGAACCAGTCGCGCCATGCCAGCACCCATGCGGCAAGCACGAGTGGCCTGAGCAATACGGTCACCAGGAAATCATAGGCGTGCAGGCTAAGCCACGGCGTCCAGTAGAACAGCACCTGGTTGATCCGCAGAGCCGCCAACAACAGAAGCGCCACAGCGAGCCAGCGGCCGCGCTCGCCACCACCCGGCACCCGTAGCGCCATGACCATGATCGCGAGAATGGTGAAAGCCAACGGTTCGACGGCGTCCGCGACATAGCCCACGAACGTCTTCAGCCACTGCACCTGATGGAGCTGCGCGATCGCATCGACCGTGCCAAGGGTTGGTGCGACATGGATGCCACCATTCTCCGGGCCCGCATCAAGCGGATCCATCCAGACGCGGAATGCGAGGTGGTACATGCGAGGCTCGCCAGGAGCGCCCGCGGGCAGCATGAACACGGTGGGACGTACGCCATACACCTTCGGAATAGGACCGCTAAAGTCGCCCGAAGTCCCCAACCGCACGCCATCAACGTAAAGCTCGTACGTCGAATCCACGAGCGTGGGTGCGGCCAGCGCAACAGGTTGACCACCGTCGACCGTCACAGACAGCCGGTACCACGCAAAGCCTGTGTAGTCGCGATGCCCCCGCTGACCCCAACCGACCACGTAGCCCGGCAGCCCGACATCGCCATCGTGAGCGTCGGGAGCCGCCGTCAGGTCCACGCTTTCCCACGAAGCATCATCAAAGGCCGGCGCCGCCCAGCGCTGGTCGTCGCCGATGTGGAATCGCCATGGGCCCGTTAACGGCACTGCCGATGTCCCGAGCGCGACGTGTTGCGCGGGCTGCTCCGCCGATGCAGCCCATGAAGGGAGCCCGAACAGGAGGGTCAACAGGCACAAGACAGGCAGGGTCGCAAACCAGCGCATGGACTCTCCAGGAGGCCGTCACGTGTGGCATGAAGCTTAGCGCCTCGAGCGGCGCGTGACGCGCGCTGCAGCTCGAACGCCTCCCGCTAGCCCGTGAAGCCCACAAGGTCGACCTTAGCGCCCGACGGCCGGCCTTGATCGTCCAATGAACCCCGAAAGTGCTCCCGATAGTCATCCGGAAGCACATGCATCGTGCGCATAAATGCACGACGCAGGGCTTGCTCATCTCCGAAGCCAGAGAGCACTGCAACGCGCTTCAGGGGCAACCCCGTCTCTTCCAACGCTCGCCGCGCCCCGTCGAGGCGCATGCCTTCCACTGCCTTCGCGGGCGTCATGCCCATGCGTTGCCGGTAGACGCGAGCGAACGTACGTGGGGCCATGCATACGCGCCCAGCGAGCTGTTCGACGCGGAGATCCGCATCGAGGTTGGCGGCCATCCAGGCATGTAGGTCACCGAACACATCGCCGCCCGTGGCCTGGGCGGCTAACGGCGAGCTGTACTGGGATTGGCCGCCTGACCGTTTCACAAAAACGACAAGCTGCCTGGCCACCTCAATGGCGACACGGTGGCCGTGGTCTTCTTCAATGAGCGCGAGAGTCAGGTCGATGCCGGACGTCACACCGGCCGACGTCCAGACCTGCCCATCCCGAACAAAGATGCTTTCCGCATCCACGTTCACCGCCGGATAGCCCGTAGCCAGACGCTTCGCCCATTGCCAATGGGTCGCCGCGCGGCGACCGTCGAGCTGGCCGGCCGCTGCAAGAAGGAAGGCCCCTGTGCAGATAGAACAGACTCGACGGCATTGGGCAGCCCGCGCCGCCACCCACTCCGAGACGGCCGGCGACACCTCGTAGGTGTCGTCCCGGCAGCCACCCGGGGCCACCAGGGTATCGATCGCAACCCCATCAAGCGACGACAGGGGTTCGCTCATGACCTGCAAGCCGGCACTCGTGGTGACCAGGCCGCCGGATTCCGAGGCGACTACCATGACGTAAGGCGTCGCCCGGCTACCTGACTGGAGACGATTGGCCGTGTGGAAGGCCTGCATCGGGCCAGTCAGATCAAGCACATTCATGTGCTCGTGCGCCAGGAGGACAACGCGCCGCAAGGAGGGAATGGATGCCACGTTAGCCTGCTCGGTCAGCGAGAGCGTTTCCAGGGAAACTCGAAGACCAGCGCAACGCCATCGGCCGTTGCCTGACCATACCGCTGCATGATGCCATCAAGCGCTCCGTCGAGCGCGGTGGCGGTCCGTTCTGTAGGGGGAACCACCGGCCTGCCCGCTATGCGTTGAGGAGGCGAGTCCGGCCATAGGGTGAGGCCATGACGCGTGACCACGGGACGCCCATCCGCAGTCGTCACGAAGGCGCGGCTGCGACCAGTCGATGAGTAAGCGTCGACGGTCAGCGCCAGGCTCACCTCGTCGATGCCGCCCGCAACTGCAATGACAATGAGGTCTTGCGTGTGCCACCACCGGTTCGTGTAGGCGACCTTGGCGAGAGGCCAGGCCGTGCCTGAGAGGTGAGGCTCAAACGCACTTGTATCGTGCACGGGCGACCAGTCATCCACGCCGAGGTCACGGGCAATGCGAGTAGACGCGGCACGCCCGTGGATCGCCTCAATCAAGGCGATCGACACCGGAACCGCCGCACTGACCCCGCTGGTGGAAATCCACGACCCATCGGCGAGGTAGCGCCGATCCCGCACCCAGCGTACCGATGGATACGACTTGATCCTGGCTGACTCTGTCGACCAGTGCGCAGTGGCAAATCGTCCCGCAAACAGCCCGGTCTGCGCGACGATCAACCCGCCATTGCAGATGCTCACCGTGGTCGCACCTTTGCCTACCTGCGACTTCAACCAGTCGATCAGGGCCTGCGAGGACGCCTGCGCGGGCACGACGACATAGTCGGCTCCCTCCGGCACCTGCTCGTCGAAGCCGTGCAACGTGCTCTGCCCCTGAATGCGCGGCCCCGGCTGGCCCATATCCGTAAACGTGGACAACGCGTCGTCGCCGGTGGTCACCACCTTGACGTCCAGCCCTTCGTCTCGGGACAGAATGCCGAAGGGCACGAGCAGGTCACTTAGCTCGGCGCCTTGGTTGTTAGCAACAATGGCGACTACGGGGCGGCTATGTCCCAGCCGACTTTCGTACTTCGGAAGAGATCCGGGCTCGGCCCCGGAGGACACGACCCGCTTAGCGGGCGCGCAGGCACAGAGGGCTGCCGTGGCAAGAACGAGCAGTTGCGCCAACAACCGGCCTATACGGGAATGTTCCATCGTGAAGCGCCACCAGAGATGAGCGCTGATTCTTGTCGGGCATTACGCCGCACGCCACGCCAGATGGGCATCATTTCCTGCCAGCCGATCGGGGCGGCTTCCAGATCGCGAAGGCACCACTAGCACGGCGCGGTCAGTGCCCCACCTGGGCCGTAGCGCCGCCTGGCTGACCCACAGGGCCATTGGGACAGGGATTTCCTGGGAGCTTGCTATAGGTGGCGTTGCGTTGCGTGCGTGTGGACGTGAACGTCAAATTGCCCTGACCATCAGGCTTGAGGATGAACCCGATGGGCCCCTTTCCGGGAAGCATTAGCCGGGTAAACATTTCCCCATCAAACACATGCACCCTCCCACGGACATCCACGCGGCAGCCGATGCCCTGCATGATGTATGTTCCATCCGCTTCGATGCCAAAGGTATCGGGCGGCATCGGATCCTCGTTTCGCGATACCTTCCAGTAGCCGACCATCCAGGGTTCGATGCCCGGGTGTGGCGAGGTGGTTCGCGCATGCGAAGCAACATGCACGGATGCAAGGAGCGTGATCAGCACTAGGCCCGAGCGATGAACAAATCGCCATCTCATATCGTCAATCCTCTGTGACACGCGCTTAGCACTTCACAACACTCGGCCTAACTCCCACTGCCAACTCGATGGCGTCAAGCAGTTGGCTAGCGACCGTCTCAGGCAGACTCATCGTATGGCCTGTGATAGCACCGTTTCTTCGAACATACACCCGCCGCGATGTTGACGGCGCCCCACGCCGGGGGAGTCGAATGTGCAATGTCACGTCCGCGCCTTCACCCAAGGTAAGCACCCTGCTCTTCCCGATAGGAAAGGAGAATGCCAAGTCCTGGAGAACCAGGTCGCCACGCACGACCTTGATGGACTGCCGACGAATCCAGACCCACAGAACGACGACCGCCAAGCCCCCGCACAGAAGCAGTGCATGACGCCACCCTGCGATAACTAAGAAGCATCCGAGCCCAACGCAAACGAACGTCTGAAGCAGACGCCTCTCGTACGCACAGATCCATTGGGTATTCACATCCATCGCCACTCCTCTCCCGTTACTTGGGAGCCCGAGCGGTCGAAGTGCCCGACCCGATTGATTCGTGGCCACCGAACCTTACCCCTGGCCCAAGGACTCCCACGAAGACAAGGAGGACGACCAGAGCCCCGACAAGCCACGCTGTAGCGCGGCCAATGGTCGCCCCGATGGGCAGCCCATCGTCTTGCACCATGGCAGCAATGGCCGGTAAGCCTGCCATGCAGACAAAACCGCCGCTCACGCCAGATAGCAGCACGAGGCTGGGAATGGGGTTCAATGCAGCCCCGAGGACGAACAAGACGCTACCGGCGAGATAGGCCGGCCAAAGCAAAGACGGCAGGCTGCCCGCGCTGATCCCGGAGGCCCGCAGTCGTTGCGCCAACGCGGCCGCGGCGACCCGCAGGCTAGCGTAATAGCCCAGAGCTCCTACCATGCCCATCCCGATGCGCCAGGCGACGTGCGGCTCAAGCCCACGCGTCGCGGCGGCGAGATCGCCGAAATCCAGCACACCGGAATACACGCCATAGCCAAACCCGTTCAGCAGGTTCACGACGCCAAACAGCCAGACGAAGAAGGCGCCAGGCCCAAAACCGGCACCACGACGAAACCAAATCATCGTGACGACACCCAAGACGACGTTGAGTGCCGGGCCGGCTAATGCAATCCAGGGGTTCGTCGCATCCGTGCTTAAGGCGACCGTCGATATAGAAAGAATGCTCACGCCGGAGGAAAGCAACGCGGCAACCCCGTGCCCGAGCGCCTCGTGCGCGACATCGACCGCGGCGAAGGCCACGATGCCGATAGCCGCAGCGACCACCCACTCCTTGTGCCCCATGGCCATCCTTTTCCTCCCCTTGGTTGTGGGGGATTCTAACCAGAGGATGGAGGTGTTGCGCGTTGCCCGCTAGATCGGCAACGGCTGCTGCGGGATCCACGAGGCGAGGACCATCGGGGCCTTCTCATTCCCCGGGATCACCGGCACCCGTACGGTCTGCAGGACCGCCCTCGCGGCGCCCTGCCGGCGCACGACGATGGTGAGGTGATTGCCGGTCCGGTTCCATCGGACCAGGTTGGTGGGGTCAACCGTATCCAGACAGGCGCCGTCCTCGTAGAGGGCCAGGCCGAACTGCTCGTGTGCTTCCACTACGTCCATGCCCATCCCCCAGGTCATAGCCTCACGGCACGGGCGATGATCTCAACGACGGGAGCGCCTGTCTGTCAGGCAAGGCTTACACCGATTCGGACACGCCACCCGCGGCGTTTACCGCCGGCGTCCGTCGATGCTGATCCGGCCCGCACCGAATGCAGCCACATAGAGCATGCCGCCGCAAATCGAGACGTTCTTTAGGAAATGGATCAGCTGGTTCTGGTCGGCGAAGTTGTGGTGGAACGCCAGTGCCGTGCCCAGTGAGAAAACGGCAAGAATCAGCCCGACCGGCCGAGTCAGGAAGCCAACGAGCAAGAGCGTGCCGCATCCGAGCTCAACGGCAAGGGCGATGGCATACCCCACCTCCGGCAGCGGCAGGCCGACCGACTTGATGTAGGCGATCGTCATGGCCGGGGCGGCGAGCTTGCCGATGCCGGAGAAGAGGAAAAGCACGCTAAGCAAGACGCGGCCGAGTGCCGTGGTCCACTGCTGTGCCGGGGTGATTGCCGCTGGGCCGCTGGATGGGGAAAAAATGCGCGCACTCATAAAAGGTCCTGTGGTTGGAGATCGGGCCTTACTAGCCCGGACCGTTTATCCCACAGGTGAAGCGCCCGTTGATTGGAGTATCCACGCGGCGCCTTTCAACCCTCTGGCTCAGCCCTTCTTTAGGAAGCACACCTTGAGCACGAGACCCTTGATCTTCTCCGAGTTCCCCTCGATGTGCTCCGCATCGCCCTCTACCAGGCGGATATTGCGGATGACCGTGCCTTGCTTGAGCGGGATGGAAGAGCCTTTGACCTTCAGGTCCTTGATTACCACGACGGTATCGCCGTTGTTGAGCACGTTGCCATGAACGTCGCGCACCGGAGCCTCACCCTCTTCGGTATTGGAAGCGTGTTCGGGCCATTCGTGGGCGCAATCGGGGCAGATATACATGCCACCATCGCTGTACGTATTTTCCATGCCGCACATGGGGCAAGCTGGAATGCTGGGCGCGTTCATGGGTAGATCCCTTAAAAATAAAGCAGGTATGACACTATTGCCGCGAAAAATGCGCTGCGAAGAAATATCGAGAAGCGAGGCGTCGTTAACTATCGGCGCGATTATACGTCGTCCGCTTACCGCTTGGCGGCACGCCGCCGCGACGAAGAAACAGGAGGCGTCCGGTACGGCCGTTCAAGGCAGATCGCGGACAAGTCGCGCTTCTTCGGCACCAGGGTGGATTTGCGCTGCATCGGGTCTTTCATCCGCCGAATGTCGTACCAGACCTCGTCGTCTTCGACCTCCGATCCCAGGCTCATCAGGTCCGTAACCCCGACAAACTCGATGAATACCTTCGCACCCTCGTCGTTCTTGAACGCGGATTCACCCTCCTTTCCCCGCTGCATGGCCGCCTTGTAGGCGAGCTCTGCAGTCTCGGTTTCGATGAGCAGAATGCGCTCTTCAACAATCCGGAAGCCACCCGGCTTATCGTCTTCGGACCGGAACTGGAAAAGCAGCTTCGCCGCATAGCGTCCGTCAGGCGTTAGCGAAGTAAGGGGCATTTTATGAAGTCTCCTCATAGCTAATCGATTTCGATGCGTCGGCAGACCGAGGAGCCCCTACGGCCATCGCCTCGCTCCCACTTGGTATCCTAGGGTGCCACTGACGACTCATCACCTCAAAGGAACTGATATGCAGGTTATCGATCACGAGCCGTCCGCCTGGTTCCTTTTCAGCGAGGACGATCAGCTGTTTCTCGATGTGTCATGCAATAACGGCCCCGTTGGTTATAGCGTGCTCATCCCCCTCGACGCGAATGAACACGCGAAGTTTCAGGCTGGCGGACACGAGTACGTCGATCAGCTTGCGAACAGGATTCGGGAGTCCGCTCCGCTGGTTCGGGGCAGCATGTCCGTCTACAGCGAACGAGACGTGAGTCGCTTGCGCGGGGAACACGTTCTGACTGCTGTCAGCGAGTGGCGGAAGACAAGGGCAGCCCCTGCCCCGGACCAAGGCTAACGGGGTCAATACGAGGTCGCCATTCTCGCCCCTGACACGCTCGCATCACGTCCAAGGTGGCTAGCTCTCTCAGCAATACGAGGCTCTCACTCCAAAAGCAGGAGATCCGCGCCATGCCTGAGAAGAAAACCCTCGCCAAGGCCGCCAAAGATAAGCGCGAAGGCAAATCCGCATCGACGCAAGCCGGTGAGTTTGTCCATGAGGAGATAGAGCACATTCGCGAAGGCAAGCACGGAGCTCGCTCAGCCAAGCAAGCGATTGCCATCGGCCTGTCGAAAGCCCGACGGGCTGGCATAAAGGCCACGCCGTCGAAGACAACCAGCAAGGCGACAAAGAAGAAAGCGGCTCAGGATACCGCTGCCGCGAAGAAGCGCTCTTCGGGCACGGTGGCGAAGAAGTCCGCGACGAGAAAACGGGCGACCACAAAGGCGCTCAAACGCGAAGGCACGGCCGCTGCGTCAAAACGTGCGCTGTCTTCCCAAGCTACGAAGAGCGCAGCCAAGCGCACCACGGCCAGCAAGTCGGCGGCTGCCAAAAAGGCGGCAAGAACGAAGGGCCCGGCCGTTCGAAAAGCTGCGGCGAAGAAGGCTGCCCGGACTCGAGCTAGAAAGGCTTCCTGACTCCAGTAGCCATCGGGACACCTTACCGCTCGGCGGCGGAGGGCCTATCCGGCGTCCCGCAGCCGCCGCCGTAGGAAAGCCAGCGTCAGACCTTCCGTCTTCCGCGAGTGTAGCCATTTAGCGCGGCATGTACGAGACGTCCCTGCGCGACCCCTCTGTCGCATCAGGATAATCGAGGCGGTTTCGCTCGGCTCGGCGTATACCCGTTTGCGACCTCGTCCGCAGCCAGAGGGTTTTCCGAACCACTACACTTCCGACTGGCGTCAGGGGGCGCCGTCCCTATCGCCATGGAGGCGCGTCCATGCTTCACGAGGTGCGAAGCAACACACTGTCCATCTATGCCAATGCGAATTTGAACCAGGACAAGAGGACGTTACGCTCGCCGACATCATCCGCGCGGCCTCGCCGGCATGGTGGAGAAAACATCAATGACCAATGACGCATCCAGTGTTAACGGTTCCATTGTCTTCAAGCTCAAGCCCTACTACTCCTACTCCGACGAGAAGCACTTCTTTGCGTGGCTTGAATCCATAGAGGGTGTCATCGACGTCAAAGGCACTGCCAGGGGATTGCACGTCTCGTTTGACGCGCCCTTGCTGTCGCGTGCCGGGGCCTACGATCTCATCGCACTGTTCTCGCGGTACGGGTGTCCGCTCGCGCCGATACGGCCATTCATCAGTCCCGTCGACTCAGAGTATTTTGAGAGCCCGGATAGCTACTGGTTCGAAGAACTTTACGGCAACGACCCGGCGACTTAGTTAGCGCCCGGGGTCAAGCGACACTGACGCAAGACGACGACCATTCGAGAGATGCCGCTACTTCGCAACGCAATCCATAAAATAGGTACGTCACAATGATTCACACGAGTAGACTGGCCCTGCCGTTCATCGCTCTTATGGCATTGGCAGGCTGCGCGGATAGATTGCAGTCGTGTAGGGGCATGGCGACGGCCGAAGGCGTTGAGGGTGCCGCCCCAGCCATCGCAGCGTTCAAAGACCATCTCAAGACATATTCATCCGGGTCGGATCTGGACGTCTTTTTCGGAGATTTCCGCCACTACGACCTCGCCATCACTACATCGGACTCGACGTTCGAGTATGAGTTCATCCCCCGGAGTGAGGGGAAGGGATACAAAGGCGGTGGTGCTCGCTATGTGGTGAGCCGCGATACCGGTCACATCGTTCGGACCGAGTACATGAAATGATTTTCCGTCGAATAACCTAAACGCCAGCCACAATGTGGCCGCTTTGTAACTCGGACGAAGATCTTACGAATCGAACTGACGTTTAAAAAAATGCCTATCGACAGCTTCATCGTATTCAAGGAAAAGCGATATTTCTCGTACTACGACGAGAAGTACTTTTACGCTTGGCTCGAGTCCATCGAGGGTGTTGAGAAAGTTGTAGGCATTGATGCAGGCAACCTCCGGGTTGAGCTCTCCGCCCCCTTCCTCAGTCGAACCGGCGCATTCGACCTCATCGCCCTGTTTACCCGATATGGCCATCCATTGGCGCCCCTGCGTGACCATATTGCACCGGAGGACATCGACTATTTCCAGCGACCTGAGGCCCGATGGTACGAAGCGCTCTTCGGGCACGCGAATCCCGCCGATTCCGCCGATTCTTGAAATACCCAAGAAATGCTCATGCACCAGCAAGACGACGAGCAATACCTGAACTACCTATCGCAACTCCATGGCAACCTCGAGGTGTTGAGCGCCAACGCCCTGGAACAGTGCGATTGGAAACCCCTTCGCCTGAATGACCACGCCGGACTTGACGACCATGACCTCCACGAACGAAATCCTTCAAGAAGCGCTCGTCGGGCGACAGCTCTCAGCTGTGACGTTCGTCATGGACTATTTCCAGCTCGACTTCGATGGCAACCGCCTCACCGTTTACGGGCCGCCAGTGATCTCATTGGAGCAGGAAATCCAAGGAGGTTTTCGTGATCGACTGTGCGCCTTTATCGCCCACGACGTTACGTCTGTGCGTGAAGTTGAGAACGTGGCCTTGTACATCTTGTTCGAAGGATTTGGCCAGCTTTCAGTTCTCCTGGATGAAGAGTCGCGTGTTACGGTCGAGGCCGCAGAGCTTCATAGCGCAGGAAGGACGATTCTCATATGGTAGTAAGTACGGGCGTCGGCCCGACCCCTGCTCAAGACGAATTGAACAAGAGGTGTTGAAAGCGCCGGACGTATCAAAAGATATCCTTGTTGCACTAAACCACGGCGGTACGCGCGAAAAGGCACTCGAGCAGCTGCGTGCCATCGTTGATGAGGGCCTCTATCGAGTCTTTTGCATCTCTCCGAGTTACGGCGCCACAGTTTTTGCTCTCGTCAAAGGAGTGACGATAGTCGAGGGCGCAGTAATGCTCGAGTAACGGTCCAGCGCTTCCAGCGAAGATGATCCCGTCTTTCCGATCCCGATCTGGCAACGCAAGGTCTTTTCACGAAATTAAAAAGGTCAAAAAAACCGCCTTTCGGCAGTCTTTTTAAAAACTTTGACTTTTGCAGCGTGACTCCCGAGGGAATCGTCGTCGGCTCCGGCGCTGCACCAGCTTACCGACCGCGACCGACTATAAGGAGTTGAGGGCAAGCGTCAACCTACCTTCGCGTGCAGCCCCGGGGGCAAGAATGCCACGCAACCTATCCCTATGCGGCCTTAGAACGAAGGCAGAGACCGAAGTCCCCGGCCTCGTCGTCAATCACATCCTCAATCCAGAACTCGACTCCCGGAAATTCAGATGCCACCTTGGCTGACCAGGCGCTACGGACAATGGACAAAATCGCCTGCGCCGCAGGGTCATCCGATTCCCAATCGTCACCACAGACCTCAGTGATGAACCGCTCCAGGAATACCGTGTTCATGAACGCCTGAGCGACGTCAACGGAAGGATTGCGGCCGATCCGTTCGCGGAGAGACGTCTCTGACGTTGACCCGTCCTTGAAGAAGACCAGCCCATCGATCATCACCACCGGGGGAAAAATGTGGTCTAACCAGTACGCGAGTTGATGCAAGATCATCATGGGTCGTCCTTGTACTACTTCGGTTTAGGGCTGCCATGCGAAACGTGCGACGTTCAATACGCCAAGGCAGGCTCTTCTGTTCAGCGGGAACCCCTGTACTGCAATGGACGAGATCGACGCCGCATTGTACGAAGGCACCAGAAAGCCGGATCAGTCCGCCACTAGGCGGACGATGGCCTAGCCCACCTGAACCACGCCGCGCATTGCCTCCCAGCTCATCTGCGCCCTAGCCTCCCCCAACTGCCTTGTCCCATGCAAGGTCATCGCCGCGATGGCTTCCAGGGAAAGAGCCAGGTGCTTGCAGTCGACCTTGTCGGCTTCGTGGATCAGGTCCGCTAGCGTGGCGGTGACGCCGCGGGCGTATTGCAGCCACAGGGTGGCGTCGTTCAACAGGTCGTGGGTGGTTTGCTGTTCGTTGGGTGTCGTCATGTCGCTCGTCCTTCTGCCATGCGTCCGCGCTTTGACGTGGCACGACAGGCACACACCTGCCATGCCACGGACCATAGGATCGCGGGTTCACCGGATACCCGTGTCCGGGTGCCGGATGGCTTGATTGATGAAGTGAGTGCGGTGATGACCGTCCATGAGGTGCACCAGGCGTCACGCCTGCCTCATTCGATCAAGAATTACCTCAAAGATGGGACTCGCCGCGGTTCTTCAACCGTGCCTACAGGTTAGGCAGGCGGTCCGTTGACCGGTGAGGTGTCGCCGGGGGGATTCGGCGGGCGAGCGAGTGCCGTATGATCTGGGGTAGCCATAATCAACCTCGATAGAGTTGGTTTTGGTTAGCGGGTCAGGGGTGTTGGTAGCACCTCTGGCTCGCGACTTTCACCGCGTGGAGCGGTGGTCACCAGCGCAGGGCAGATGGTGTGTGCGCTGGTGACGTGGGGAACGTAGCAGATTGCGTGTGGGTTGTGTTCACGCATGCGGCACGTAGCTTAGGTGCTCGTTGCCATGGCTAGGCAGAATGCAGACTGTTCGATCTAGACCGCCTCAGGTGCGACGGTTGATAGGTGCTCGATGCATTTTGACTTGACCGGCCTTTTTCAGAATGCCCTGAACAACGAACACGTGCTTACCACGAACAAAGGGGACAACCACATGAAGACCGCAAGGACCATTGCCTTGGTAGCGATCAGCATGGCGGCCGCGTTAGGAATGCCGGCGGCCGCTGTCGCACAGACTGCGACCACTACAACGGACTCCGCCGATGTCTACAAGGCATTCCTGCATCACTGGAGGGGCAAGAACCGCCAGCCCATCAACGTGGCACGTGTTGCTGAGCCGATGCACCCCGAGGGCGAAGATGGCGGTTGCGAGGGCCATCCCGATATCGAAGCCCTCATCAAGAGCCCCGCTGAACGCATCGACGATCTCAGCCAGGTGCTCGGGCCAGACCCGTCCATTCACTATGTCGATCGGTCGACCTGGCACCCTACTGACCCGCAGCACATGATCGATCAGGGAAAGAAGGTCGACGCGGCCGTGAATGCAGGCATGTCAGCGGCCTTACTCACCTTCTCGGCGATCGCCTTCAACGAGCACCGCGACGTGGCAGTCTTCAGATATGGCTTCGTTTGCGGCCGTCTGTGCGGTAGCGGTGCTATCACGGTCATGCGCAAGAATGGCAGCATATGGGAATCCGATCCCCGGCAGTGCGCCCAGTGGATATCCGAGACGATGCCGCTTGATCGTCAGCTGCGCATTGCCCGCAGGTAGGCCGAGGCCGAAAAGCCGGAAATGCATCATGCGCGGGAAATCAGAAGCCCGCGGGGGTTTAATCGGCCGACGCCACGCCACACTCGCGCCGCGTGGATGTCAGGCGTTGGTCGTGCCGCCTACTTGTTAAGAGAGAAGTAACCGACGAGGGCCTTCCCATCGGGCATCGTCTGCGACTGCGCCACGGCGATCACCTGGCTATTGGACAGGCGCCAGAAAGACGAGGCCACGGGCTCTTCCGCACTAACCTCCTTCGCAATTTCCTTAGCGTGGTAGGTGTCGGAAAGGCGATTGTTGAGCTCGGCGTGCAGCACGATCCATTGCGGCCCGATTTTCGGTACGTACCCGACGAACACGAATACCCGCTGCCCCGTCACCTGATATCCCCTGGCTTTCGCTTGCGCAGTGACTCCCCGGACGAAAGCGGTTTGCTCTTGAGGGTAGGTGTCGGCCCCTATTGGCGTCCTCGGGCTGTAAGCGATGCTGACGGGCAGTTGGTCGAGAGACATGTGCGTGTCCGTGGCGAGGGACGAGCAAGCCGCGCCCCCAAACATCAGTGTGACCGTAGCGAGGGCGATAGAGCGTGCAAACGTCTTCATGTCATCGCATCATCACTGGGCCGGTCGGACCGTAAAGGTCCTGATCCGTGAGATCGCTCACTGCGCACTCCCTGGCTTAGACTGACCATCCGGACCTTACCCACCCTCAGACGCACAGGCAACCATGGACGCCAAACCGATGATACGCGCCGCCTTCGCCCTCATCAGCTTGGTTTCGACCTCACTTCTGGCATGTGCCATATCAGCTCACGAGACAACCCCGTCGCCCGCGCTCGCTCACACCTCGACAGCCGCTGCACGCTCCCACGTTGATCACGACCAAACCATTACCGCTGCCGCCCACGACCAGGCGCTGCTGCCCGGCGCTCGCGATGGCGCTCAATGCGTTCTATCCCTGCTTGCCTAAGGTGGCAAAGACACACCCAGTGACATCGCAGGGCTAACAGAAGGTCATGGCTGACAAGGGGAACCCCCAGGGTCCATTCGGGAGCTTCAAATACACAACTTGCTATACGGATCCCACGGAGAAGGAATTCAAATGCTGCGCACGACTGTCAGGATCGCTAGCCTTTCCGCAACACTTCTATTGGCGTGTGCCGCGCTGGCGAGCGAGCCGACCGGCCCTCAGGCCACCAGCGCTCGCACCGCTCCCACACGCCCTTCCGCTGTTGAGGGCCATGCCAACGCCGTTGCCACTTCACCGGCACTTCTGCCTGATGCGCGCGACGCCGGAGGACGCGTCCTGGCCTTCCTATCCGACGTGTCGTCGACGGCCGCCTTCACGCCAGCTGGGATCGGCCGAGCCATGGACGTTACGCTGAACCCAGACCCCAACAACGATCGCGGCTGGGCCGCCTACCACAGCCCTGATATCGGCTACGGCTGGACCTATTGGGTCCAGTTCGCTGAAGGCGAGGCCACGATGAAGCCGGGGTTCCGCTTTTGGTTTGCTCATGACGACCGTGCAGCCAACGCAGCCCCTGTGTGCGCCCTTCCCTTGGACCAAGTGCGAAGGACGCTCGCGGCTCACGGCTGGTCCGAGCGGCAGCTCCCCTCGGAACTCGCGGGCATCCGGGCCATCGAATTCACCCGAGGCGATGTGGTGCTGACGCTGACGCCACGGGATGGTGCAGACGTGAACGGCACGGCCTGTGTTCTGTCGCTGCAAACTAACGATGGTCGTCCCGCAGCTCCTCAGCGCTCGTCGTAGGCCATCCTTAGGAAAAGGATCCATAGATATGCGGAACAAAACCAAGGTGGGCCTGCTATTCGTCATTGCCATCTCCATTGGCGCGGCTGTGCACGGCATATTCAGGCCTCACACCGTAAAGGGCGCGTTTCCCGTGACAGTCCCTTTCGCCCTCGATGCTGTGGGGAACAGTGTCACTATCCCGTTCGACATCGATAGCGGCAATGTGGATGCTAAACGGCACGTCATGATCGGCATAGATGTACCCGGTTCGGCAGACTTTCCGGCGGTCGAGGACGTCCGAGTCAACACCCGGCTGCTTCGGGTCCGTGTCTGTTACGACGACCATGGAACTCATGTGCCTATCGAGACCGAGGACACCGAGACGATCATCGCCAGGAACACTGGGAAGGCACGCCCCCGTACGGACTCGACGGTGTGTCGTCTTCATCTCTATGCGAGTGTCGATGATCAAGCGAACCTCTCGGCCTGTGGCTTCTACGCCAAGCGCGATGGGCATTACGTTGCGGAGGTTTCGACCATCGAGCCGATGCCCGCATTCAAGGGCGTCGCGACTACCGCACGCGTAGACGACTATTACAACACCGGGGAATAATGGAGAGGTGTACATGAACCACTGGATTGCCGGCACTGGACTGTTCTTCATAGCCATTGCTGCCGCACACGGGCAAGAAGCGTCAGTCGCCGAAAAACCATTGCGGCCGGCCTATTACACCTGCGTCAAAGCCGCCCACGGCGTGACACTGGCGCTCAATGACTGCATCGGCAGTGAGCATAATTTCCAGGACAAGCGGTTGAACTCCGCGTATCAGCACCTGCGCACGAGCCTCAACAGCGACCAGCGCACGGCACTGCGTGACGAAGAGCGGGCCTGGATTGCCCAACGCGACAAGGCCTGCGCGCCAGACGAAGACGGCGGCACCGCCAGCCTGCTGGACGCTAACCAATGCCAGCTCGATCAGACGGCAGCCCGGGCGGCCGTCTTGGAAGGCCGAATCAGGTAAGCGTTGCCAACACCCCACGCGACGAGTGCTTTACGCATCTGCGAGCCACGGACGATCGGTAAGCGACAGGTCGTCTCTGATGGCACTACACCACCCCAAGCTACTTCACGGGATGGATATTCGCCGCGGGCTGTCCGCCAAGGTCGAGACCGGTAAGTCCGCACTCGGAGAAGCTGATGCCGTACGCGTAGTTACTTTTCTTGAATATTCCAGTGACTTTGACAAGCGCCCCACTCTTTACGAGCCTTTCGTCGCCGAGATCTCCGACATTCAGAAGGCTGAGGCAGCCGGAATCGGCCTGCCAAAAATCGCCCTGATAGCCTTTGACAGTGGTGACGTACATCGCCTCTGGACCAATGTCCAAATAGCCCTGAACAGTCACCTCCTTCGCGTCGTAAGCATCCTTCGCTAGATTGACGGAGCGGATATCAACTTCGGTTTCCGCAGCAACAGCCGTCGAACAACTGATCGCAACAACGGCGAGAACGACCTTTTTCATCGCATTCAGAGTGGCTACCACATCACACTCCTGCCGCTACCATTTAACAAATCGAGTGGGCGACGATACATCCCTCTTCGTCACACTCCCCCTCAGGGCCCAATCTGAACGCGCCCGCCAACGTTCTAGTGGCCCGTCTTGGCTGATCTGGTCGATAGTGTTCGTTTGACTTCGTCATAGGCTGCCTTCGCCTCTTTCATGGGCGCCGAATTTCCGCAGTTGTCCACGAAGGCGTCCGTCGGCGTCTTAATGATGAACAGCAGATTGGGCACACCCAGGTCCATGGGATAGCGCGCCGACGTATTCTCGGAATAGAGCCACAAACTCTTCGGCGCCGGCCCTTTGAGTACCTCGTTCACCTGGACAACGTAGATCGTGAAGATGTAACCCACGGGATCGTCAGGATCGGGGACCAAATGTTCTTCTGTGGCGGTTCCGACCACCACCATGGAGCTGTCGTGGGCTTCCTTCGCTATGGAGGGCTGCGCATCCAGGCAAGTGGCGAATGTAGCGCCGGGCATCAGGGACACCAGCATCCATGCGCAGGAGCAGGCAATGGGGCGAATCGGGCGGTTCACTGGGTGTCCCCTAGGCAGTTGACGTTGTCTGGAATCAAGCTCGAGGTCCCCGCCGAAGCGCCTGGCTAGTCTACTGAACGATTGTCATCGGATCCCTCGCACGCGCGCGACTCGATGAGGTGTCGCAACCATAACCGTCCCGCGGGCGGGCCATATCAGCCTCTGAGACGTGATGGGCGATTCTCTCTTCCGGTGACATGCCTCGCCAGGCGTCGAGATCGACGCAATGCTTGTCTACGGCGCCAGCGAGGCTACCTATTAGCCGTACTGCACCTGAGATGCCCTGGCTTCGTGAGTCAACCATCGGTAGCCGCGGCGCATTGGCCTGACGCAACGCACCGGGGAGGCGAACTTGCGCCTTTGCACGATTGCCAGCGGATTGGAATAAGGTGCCGCTGGCAAAGCGACGCCCCCACCTCGCAGCCTACGCCTACCCGCAACGCACGGCTTAAAGCGCGTCTCCACCCAACAGCCCTGCCTTAATTGAGGGATACCGACCTTGATCCAATCGACTGGATTGCGCCGACCACCATTCGTACTTACGATGCCGCCATTCCTGCGCGATGTCAGACATCAGGACTCATTGGCCGCTTTGCCGTGCGTCGTAAGGCACTCCATGCTCAGCATTTCCACGAACACTTCGTAGTGGAGAAGTTATCAGTGAGGGGGCGGGTCGAGCGCGCTGGAAAAGACCCCCAGCAACAGCCAGGTGCCGCAGGCAAACGACAAGAGGGCAAGAACGTCAATGGCCACATCGAGCCAGGCTTGATTGTTCACCCACGCCCAGACTTTGTACCAGCAATTGCTCTTGAACGCCTCATCTTCCACGCCACGGTACATGTACCAGGCGGCCCACTTGTTGATGAGGGCACCGGCGACCTGGAGAATCACGCCGCCAAGAAAGAAAAAGACAATGCCCCTGGCGTGACCGGAGTCACCGATGGCCTTGGCGACTTTATCGTTGGTGAGAAACACCACTGGGCCACCGATGCCGTAGGCGACCATCCACGCGCGGAAGGTCTTTGAGTATTCGGCATAGTTGGCGTAGTAGATCTCGGGGTCCGGCATCTTATCACCCGTCAGTCCATTCGCCGGCGACCTCACCGGAATAGCGCCCGCAGGAGGGGCCAGAGACTGACCGTGGTCCGCGCATACGAACGGCTGTAGGCCGCATTCCGTGGATTGGTGAGCCAGCCGCACCCATGTGGCGCATTGACAGCAAGCGAATAGGGGATCATGCGCTTGACCGCCATGAGTGCCGCAAGGGATTTCTTCAACGATGGTGTGCGGATGCCGATTTTCATGTGTTTACCTCAGTCAATGCTGCATTCGTCGTTGTCTGAGGCACACCCGGCGCCCGCGTTCCACACCACTCCTCCGTCGACAATTGCCCGACACCGACGATTTCGGTGCCCGTATCCTCTGCCGCGGGGGAGCCGCCGGTCGCTCCAACAGCCCCCAGCTCCTCAACCACGTCCGATCCTCCGCTGCGCGAGCGCCTGGAACGGAAGTGACTCGATACGGAAGCGGTCGAGAACGGCCCGTTTGAGCTCCTCTCGCACCGGAAAGAGGTAAAAGCGCCTCAGCAGGAACCGGCGCAGCACCGACTGCGGCAGTGGTGGCGCATGCCGAAGGGTGTCTTTCTCGAACTCCAAGACCTTGTCGGCGGGGAAGTCCGAGAAATGCTCAAGGGTTGTAATGAGCCTGAGCAGACGGCGCGTGTCAGTCCCGCCGAGGACGTCATCCAGGGTACGGGTAAGCGTCTCGGACCCAACGGCATTGGCAATCTTGATGAGCGTGCCCACGGTCGTTGACGACACAAACGATGGAAGATACGTCTCGAGCATGCGAGTGATGTCGGTCTCAGTGAGCTCCGGGTCTTCCTTCCTGAGCTGAATGGCACGGAAGATGAGCATCTCGTTGCCATTTTCACCCATGAATTCGTGCAGGAACGACAGGATGCGAAGGCCAAGGGCAACGCAGGTGTCGGCCATGCGTGCCTTCTCATCGCGCTCGATCTCACCGGCATGGTTGCGCAACACTTGGCCGAGGACCTGTAGCGTCTTGAACGCGCCATTCATGGCGAGGGCGTCATTGAGACGCTGCTGCAGGCGTTGCTCAGTCACGTCGTAGACGTCGCGCTGGGCGCAGTCGGCGTCAACTTCGTCCTGGTGATGGGACTCCAGCTCAAGCGTGCGGCTACCCGTCAACAAGACATGGCGGACATTGCCCGGGCTGAGGTCCGGTAGCGGCCCCTTGCGATCAAAGAGGTCCACCTCGGGCTTTTCGGCAAAGAGGCCTTCCGCGTGAACCAATATCTTCTCGGCGATTCGGACGTCACGCTGGATGTGGGCGAGGAACAGGAGAACGTTGGCAGAGCGTTCTGTGTGGATGGACGCGACCAGCGCGTCAATACGGGGCTCGAGGCGCACCCAGTCCGTTTGCGACAGATGCCTTGCAAAGAAGTAGTAATAGTGGAACTCGTAGCAGAAGCGGACACATGACCCGCTTTCGTCGAGTAGGTCCGCTGCCACGAGCTGGGCCTGCATGGTGCGCAGCGATAAGCCGAGGTGGAACCGTTCGCAGTGGGCGACATGGAAGCGCTCGAACTCCTCCTGGCTCAACTGCTCGCGCCCGAGCGCATCGAGATGGGCAGCAAACGCAACGAGATATGCTTGGGATGTCACCACATCGCACGCCGAGACTTTCTGGAGCGCAGTGAGGATCATCGACTCGTAAAGGAAGCCATGCGAACCGCTCTGGACGACGGTATCAAGGTCCTGGGCAAGTTCTGCCCGCTGCAGGATGATGAGCACGAACACCGGCAGCGCCGGAAGCAGGTTGCGGCCAAGGGTCTCATCGACAACCTTGCACAGCTTAGCAGCCACGATCTTGCGCGGGTCATCGTTGCGCAAGGGCTCGGCACCAATGGCAATCCAGCGCTCGATGAGTTCCATGCGGTGGGATGCCTTGCTGGGTAGCAGGTCAAACAGCTCGGTGTCGCTGAAGTGCTCGCTTGCAAGGAATTCCTCGAGGGCAACCTCCATGCCGGGGTAAGCGTCGACCATGAGGTAGATGGTGCCGAACTGGCGGGCCAGCAGGCGGACCCCTTCGGCAAACCCGGTCTTGAGCTGTGGCAGGTCGAAATCGTCGATGACCAGCGCCCTAGAGGCGGGCGGTAGCTGGCGATAGACATCCCGTGATTTCTTCCCGTAGAAGAGATCCACCGCCTCGTCGAACCGCTCTTCGAGCGCGCGTTCGCGCCAGCTGGAGACATGCGTCGCCGAGAAATAAATTGGGTGAACACCCGATCGCTGCATGCCAAGCATCATCATCTTCGCCAGGGAGGTTTTTCCATGGCGCTCGCCGCCACGAATGATGACCACCGGGGACCGCTTACCCGAGACAAGGGACGCCGCCGGGATGACCAATGCGTCCGTGAGCAGCTGGCCAGTGTCCTTTTCGGGCCTGCCTGGTTTGATGTCAGGCCATACGTAGATGTCTTGGAGCCTCAGCTTCTCGACTCGACGATGCGTATAGTTCGCACCGGGACTGGACAGGAACCCAAGGCCGTCAGCCGATAGGCTCAGCGCGCCAGCCGCGCGGCCCGGCCACATGAGCATCTCCGCCTTCGAACGCTCCTCCCAGAGTCCGTAGTGGTCTCCGCGCCAGGCATACGCCCTCGGCTGGTATCCGGTTTCCTGGTCGAGATAAATGGTCTGGAACGCACTCTCGTCGGGATGCTTCGCATCGTGGAAGACATGCGCATGGAGATACACCATGCTTGCATCCTCGTGCAGGTTCGACACGCGTTCAGCCGTATTGATGTGCTCATGGCCCATCAAGAACAGGTCGCCAGCCAACGGGGCCCACTGGGCCAATGGCCAGTGACTTTCCGGTGTGAGCCAGTTGAGGGGGTGGTGCATGACCAACACCGTCCGGCGACTGCCATCGTAGTCGAACGCCGGCGTCGGCATGTGCAGCTTTCCTGCCACCTCCTTGAGCCGGGAAGTCACGGCCGAGTGCAGAACGACATAACGGACAGAGCGCAACTCATGGACGGTCAACCACGGCCCCTGATCGTTCCCGGTGGACGTCCATTGCCGGGCGAAACTGCGGTAGTTCCCGAGCACCGAAGCGACACCCTCGGCAATACCGTCGGTAATGGCATTCGGCGCTGTTTCGATGTTCTTGAGCAACACGTCGCGGACCGATTGATCCTTCGCCGAGAAATCACAGTCGTGATTTCCGGCGGCCAGCACATGCACTGGCTTGCTGCCAGTCCTATCAAGGATGGCGCTGTCGAGTGCCGCGAGAAACCGGCCGGCGGCCGAGAAATCCCCGACTGCCCCCGTTGATGCGATGTCACCACTGATGACGATATGCACCTCGTCAACGTCCATCAACGGCGACAGCGCTGCGCTCGTCACCTTGGCGGCACGCTCTTCCAGTCCAGGCACCTTGTCGTCGAGGTGCATGTCGCTCAGATGCAAAATCAAGATACCCACTGTGATCCCCCTGTCCCCGGGGCTCCCCAGCCCCCATCACATCATCAACGTCATCTGATTCTACGGGAAGCCTCCGGCCGCAGATCCCTTGATGCAAATTCGGCAATACCTAGCCTGGGACATCGTCGTCATCGAGGGCATCGATGCGGATGCCCGTTTTGAACAGAAACCCGATGACCGCAGGAGTGTGAGCGTAGGCAATAAGCGTGCGACTGCGAGCACCGACCTGCCGGAAGCCTCTGAAGCCAGCAAAATGTGCATTGCAGGATGTTCGCCGCAACTATTATTAGTCACCAAGCTGATTGTGAGGAACAAAGCCAACAACCCCCTCGCGAACCAGTCTGTCTATCAGCCCCTTAGGGACAAGTTGACGGCGCTCAGTGACGGCTTGATGGAGCGCTAGAAACCAAAGGTATTTTTCTTTATGAGCCGGATTCGATGCCATCAAGCTCTGGGCGCGGTTGCCGGCTGAAAGCAGCCAATATCGATTGAACGGGTTGACGATGTTTCGGTCCCTAAAATGCAAAAGAGGCGTGACTACTACCGCATCAGGATCGCCGAGCAACTGCGGATACCAAAGCTCATCGGCAAGCTCAATGTCGTCCGCCAGCATAACGGCAGGTATCGAAACCATGCTTTCTAGTTTCACCGCTCGGACTAAAGCATCACTAACCACCAACAGGTCGTTACCGCGCTTACGCTCCCAATATCGTCCCTTCGCAATTCCGCCCCTCAGCATAAGGTCAGAGGCGAGAGCAAAGAACCAAATTCCTTGAACAGCCTTTAGGACCGGCCTAAGCTCCTTCCCGACGATCAAGATGGAATCTGAGTACATGGTGATCTTTACCTCGCTCGAGGCGAAGATATCTTGACCCAACAACCGAGCCAGGCCCTTATAGATCTCCAGAGTCCTATCGAAGTCGGACGCAACCATGCTCGAGAAACCAAGAATGTCGCAGAAGGCGACATAGTGCAGTTCGGAGTCTTCGGGCAGTGTCGTCTGGTCGAAGCTCTCGTCGGAATTCGTCTTCTGCATTTTGCAACTCCCCAATTCGTATCTGTTGTCCGTGGAGGCATGCTGCCGTATCGAACGATAATTTGGGGCCGGCTAGTCGCCGCCGACCCGACCTCCGCGCGCTGCTCATCCTTTGCAAGCATGTGCAGGAGCCCCTCGCGCGGACAGACCAGTACCTGCCCCTGACCGAGCCACCGCGTACGGCCTACGCACCGCGTGACCTGAGCACACCATCGACCGTAGCCGTTCGCTGGCAGGGATATCTTCGTGGGAACGAATATAGGGATGAGAAATTTCTTCCCATAAAATCCACATGATTCATGGACTTATTCGCATTTCTGGCGGAGAGAGTGGGATTCGGCGGACTCACTCTCCGCCAACGCCTCGGGCCAATTTCAGGTGTACCGGAATGTGTCCCGGATCGTAACTTCCCTGCCCGGTCTGTCAAGCAATCCAAAAGAAGATCCCGGCCGGTCCCTTGACGAACTCCCAGACCAGGGTAAGTTGAATTCAGACGGAGCCCATTTGCCGCCGGTCAGGTGGTTTAGAAATTGATGCTGATGCTGCGTCGACAAGGCCGCCCCTCGGGGCGGCTTTTTGAATGTCCCCACCACCACCGGCTTCCGCATGAGCTCGCCACCTATCCGCCGCTAAGCGTTGTAACGCGGCCGATGCTGTCTGTCGTCACGACACCTGCCCACGCCCGGTGTGGATCATTGGCGAAAGGACGCACTGGCGGCATCGATAGTGGACCGCGCGCCGTTGCCTTCAAGGCACGAGTGACCCACGGCAAGACCGACCCAACGCGCAACTGGGATGGTTTGGCTTTACGCTCAGGCTTAGGAAGGCCGGATGCGCGCGACGGCGCACGCCCGTTGTCGCTTGACGTCCCATTTATTCCGCGTGTGTTCCTATCCTCGACGCTCAACCGGCATCTGGCCGGCATCGGCACACACCGTCTCCGGAGCACTGTTATGACCTCCCCTTCCCGTTTCGTCCCGACACCCACCGGATACCTGATGGTCCTCACCGAGGGCGATGATGTCCTTGGCAATCTCGAGCGCCTGGCCCGGGACTGCGATATCGGTGCGGCCACCTTCACCGGATTCGGTTTCGTCCGCACGGTCACGTTTGGCTTTTTCGATTTCTCGGCCCGCCAATACAAGCCGGCGACGTTCGAGGCGTGCGAGCTTGCGTCAATGACCGGCACCATCGCCTGGAAGGATGATGCCCCCTCCATCCACGCGCATGGCGTCGCTTGTGATGCTGCATTCGCTAGCCACGGGGGACACTTGCTCGCCCTTGAGGTCGGGACCGGCTCGGTCGAGATTGCCGTCGTCGTGGCTGGGCATGGGGACCGACGTCTGGTGCGCACGGTCGACCCGTCGATCGGAGCAAACATCCTCCGGCTGGATGAGACGTGAGACGGACCAGTCCAAGGTAATCACGCGCTGTGCCGCCCGATGTGGCTAAACGCTGCCCGCCACCTTGACGTTTGAGGCGGCGATCCTTCCGGTGATTGAGCACGTGCCCGACGATGGGACCAATCCCTCGAAAGAACGCCATCGATTGAGCAGGAAGGCCAAAGCGAGGAGCGACAGTGCAGGCTGCACATCACCCAGGGGGAATATGGCTATGCCGGAACAACCGCATCGCCACATCGAGCCGGGCAATCCAACCCGCCTCGTCGAGCCGCGCACCAAGCATGCTTTCGACGCGATCCAGGCGGTAGTTGAGTGTATTCGGATGAATCCCCAGTGCCGCCGCCGTCAGCCGGCGGTGCTGGGCCTGGTCGAAGTAGGTGGTCAGCGTCGTGAGGAGCTCAGGCTCCAGCGAGAGACGCTCGAGCAACGCGTTGAGATAGCGCAGGACGTTCGGGGCACGAAGCACGCCATCGGTCACTGCAATCTCCGAGTAAGGATAGACGACGCCGTCGCCACCACTGCGCATGCCCGCATCCAGTGCCTTGAATGCCTCGTCGGCCGAATCGGCCCAGCCCGAGGCGCCCGCATTCGACAGTCCCACGCCGACCGACGTGACCTCGGGAACCGACCTGACGATGCCTTGCGCAAGGCCAAGCAAGTGACGCTCGGTCGAAAGCACGGAGTCGCCCCGGTGCGTCGGGACCCAGACCACCAGCTTATCCCTGTGCATCATGTACACGAGCTCGTCGCTGGCCATCTTCAGTTGCCGCGCGATCCCGAGGACCACCTGGCCCAGCAGGGCATCGGTCCGGGAGGGAAACACATCGGGCAACCCAACGCCCATCACAAGGGCAACCCTCGGGATGGTCGGGTCGATACCGAGCGCCTCGCATACGCGCTGGAATGCAGCGGTATCACCCGGCGCGCCGAGCACCAGACCCAGCAACTCACGGCGCAGGGCTTCCTGGCCCCGGGTGCGCCGGTATTGCTCGTCGAGATACGCAGAACTCATGGTTTGCGCCACGGCATCGAAGTGCTCGAGCAGGTAGGGAGAAACCGTATACAGGAGCCCATCGCGCAGGTCGGCGTCATCGGCCAGCCCCGCCAGCGTGCTACGCCAGAGCGCCTGTGACCCGACCCGCACCGCAGCGAGGACCGACGACAACGGGAGACCCTGTTGTGCGCGCTGGCGCCCGCTGGCAGCCACGGTACGTGTGTCGTCCTCATTCGGCCCGTTACCGGTGAGCAACGTCTTGAACCAGATTGCGACCGTGCGACGGATGTTGCTGTGGACCTCGGCCGCGAGTGGTCCGGCCAAGCCCGCATACGCGGCATTTGACGCCAGGATCGCCCGGTAGACGGCATCCGCAATGGCCCCCTGCTCCTGCGCCAGGCGCTCCGTCGCGACCCTCAACTTTGCATCCAGTAACGGGATGCACCGCACCTCATCCACACGCGCCCCGCTGCACTGCCAGACCATCCACGGTTGTAACAGCGCATCGGCACAATCCCCATTGGCAAAAACGCGGTATTCATTGTGGACTTCCACCGTGCGCGGAGAGGTCGCCAGCCGCACACGCTCGCCGCAATGAGGGACAATGACCTTCATGACCACTCCGCGACTGCACGGCCACCTCGTTGCCCTGGGACAGCAGCTCGCCCGGGACCCATCGCACATCGTCGCCCGGCTCAATGAACGGCTTGAGGCGACCGAGCCGGGCTATGCTGCGCTACCCGCACACGTCAAGCAGGATGTGCGCGAATTCATGCATTTCTCGGCCCACGTCTGGTTTCGAACCGTCCTCGACGGATTGCCTCCGACCGACTCGGACTGGGCCACGGTTGACGCTTGCGCGAGGCGGCGTGTTCACCAGGGCGTGAGCCTCGGGGCGGTCCTTCATGCCTGCAGGCTCGGGTCCCGCGAGCTTTGGGTCGAATTGCTCAACACGGCCGACCAGCCGTCAGAGCGCAATGCACTGCTGGACGCCTTTTCCGTCTATCTGCTCGATTATTTCGACGACCTCGCCCAACGCATTGCATCAGCCTTTCTCGACGAGCAGTTCCAGCGTGCACGATGGCGGGACGCGTTGCGCCATCAGTTGCTCAACGTCATCCTGAGCTTTCCTGATGATGAGTTGGCGTTCCGGCACGCAGCCACGGCCCTGGGGCTCGAGGCGGCTGCGCCCTACGCCTGTCTTGCACTCGACATGATGCTCCCCGACACCCCTCCATCGCATCTTGAAGGGGAGCTCGACAGACTCCTGCTTGCGGTGTCGCGGGCAGTGGCGCTGCCGGCCGATGCCATGGTGCGCGCCCTGTATCGGGACCGGCTCGTGATCTGGATGCCTGCGCTGCGTGGCGATTCGGTCCTTGCCGCAGACAAGTCCATGCGCCAGCGCGCGCTCCTGCTGCAAAAAGCGCTCCCCGGCATCCGGCGTATCGGCATCGGCCTTGCAAACGCCGGTCCCCACGGGTGGGCGGAGAGCCTCGCGGAAGCATGCCGCGCACTGCAGGGTGCCGCGTCCACTGAAGTGCCTCAGATGGTCTTTTCGTATGCAGACATCGTCCTCAACGAAAGTGTGATGCGGTCCCCGGCGGCGCTCCGGTATCTCGACGCGGTGGTCGAGCGGCTGTCGCACGACCCAGACCTTTTGCTGACCCTGTCGACGTTCCTTCACGAGGGGCAGCATCGTAAGCGAACGTCACAGCAACTGGATATCCATCCGAACACCCTGAACTACAGGCTCGCCCGCATCGAGGAAATCCTCGGCGCGTCGCTTTCGGACGCGGCGTGGCTAGCCCGGCTGCAGGTCGCCCTTTCGCTGCGCCAGGCGAGCGATCCCACCGCGCGGTGGAACCCGGCCCCGCCGGGAGATTGAGCATGGGCCTGTGCAAACCGCCAGATGAGCTGTGGGTTTGCACAATGGAATTCATGCTCCCTCCGCTTTAAAACCTGCCGATACCGCACGGCAGGTCTCCCATGACGTTTTCTCCCACGATTTCGGTTTTTGGCTCCTTCTTTCCCACCTGGCTACTGCTTGTGCTTCTGGGCATCATCTTTGCCGTGGCAGTGCGTCTGGTTTGTACATTGACATCGTGGCATGAGGCCCTGCCCGTCCCCGTCCTTTTCTACGCCGCGTGTGCGGCTATTTTCGTCTTCAGCGCGTACCTCGCATGCCTCGCATGAAGGCAGGACACGGCGCCGGTTGGGTCGCTACACTCATCGCCGTCGTTCTGGCGGTAGCGCTCTTTGGCCTCGTTGTCGGCCGGCTCGCGGCGCGGCCACGCACGCACGTCGCCTCGCTCTATGCCGAGAGCACCGCGGTCGCCCCAGAGGTCACGGGGCGGCTGTCTACGCTCTTTGTCCGCGAAAACCAACGCGTCCATGCGGGGGAGCCCCTTGCGCAGATCGACCCTGAACCCTTCGATCTCCGCGTGCGCCAGGCGCGCGCGCAGGTTGCTGCGCTCGAGGCGCAACTGGGCGTCGGCACCCGCGAGGTCAGGGCCCAAGGGTCGGGGGCGGATGCGGCAGCCACGAACATCACGCGCGCGCGCACCCAACTCCAGCTCGCCGACGAGACGGTCCGACGCCTGGCACCGCTGGTGGGTCCAGGCTTTGTCACCCGCCAGAAGTTGGATGAAGCGGAGGCCAACCGGCGCTCCGCCGCGGCCGCGCTCGACGCAGCCATCAAACAATCCGACCAGGCGCGCACGGGCATTGGCGACACGCTAAGCCTGGAGGCCCAGCTCGATGGTGCACGTTCCTCCCTGCAGCTGGCCGAACGCGACCTACGGCTGACCACCCTCCGCGCGCCGTTCGACGGCATCGTCACCGGCCTGGCCCTCGCCGAGGGTACGTTCGCCTCCGCCGGCCACCCACTCTTCACGCTGATCGATTCGCGCCATTGGTACGCGATCGCCGACTTCCGCGAAACCGACCTGCCCCGCATCGCACCCGGCGACGAGGCTTCGGTGTGGGTCATCGGCGATACGACCCACGCGCTGCCGGGTCATGTCATCAGCCTGGGCCATGGCGTGCACGGGGAAGCCAACGATGGTCCGGGGCTGCCCTCGGTCGAGCGCTCCCTGAAATGGGTGGTCATCGCCCAGCGCTATCCGGTCCGAATCGAACTGGACCACCCACCCGCCGAGCTCATGCGCGTGGGGGCCACGGTCACCGTTGTCGTTCGGAGGCAAGGTGGCCACTGACACACGAACGCCGTGGTTGGCGATGGCCCGTGCAGACCTCCGCATTGATGGCCACCGATGGGGCCGCATGGTACGAATGACCGCCTGCGCAACCGTGGTCGCGACGGCCTTCCTCGTCTTTCGCGTCCCGCTTCCCGCTTATGGCGCGTACGTCGTGCTCATGGCGTCCCAGCGTGACATGTCGACGTCAGCGACCCAGTCGGCCGGGGCCTTCGTGGCCGGTCTGGTATCGATAGCGGCCAGCCTCCTGCTCTACATGCTGGATATCGGTGAGCCGGCGCTGCGCATTCCGCTCATGGCACTGGTGATGTTCCTGGCCATGTTCGCCTCGCGAACGGAGCGTATCGGACCGGTGGTCTTCCTCGCCGGGTTTCTTCTCGTCGTCACGCAGACACTGGTCGACCAGATACCGGATGCCGAAGCGCTGACGCATCTCCTGCTGTGGCTGCTGCTCATCCTGGGCGTGGCATGTGCGCTGGTCCCTCTCGTCGAATATGTATTCGGCCGGTCCGCGAGCGCGGTTTTCGAGGAAGGCCTGGATGCAGCACTTCGATCACCGCCCATCGAGCCTGCGCGCGCGGACATCTCCGTGCGAGAGCTCGCCGCCCTGGCGTCCCGGCTCGGTGAAGACGCCGGGACGCGACTGAGCACGACGTGGAACATTGCCACGTGCACCACGGTGGCGCGGCGGATGCCAGACTCCACAGGCGCTCACCTTCTTGCCCGCGCCGAGGCCCTCCGCTCATCGCTACGCCACCCCGCGCCCGTTACCACGTCGGTCGCTGCGAACGAAGGCACGTCGTTCGACCACGTGGGAGGCATCCGTTTTGCACTCAAGGCGACCCTCGCGGCCATGACGTGCTACGTGCTTTATTCCGCGCTCGACTGGTCGGGTCTGCGCACGTCTATTATTACGTGCTTTTTCGTCGCGCTCGCGAGTACCGGGGAAACCGTCCACAAGCTTGGGCTACGCCTCTCTGGCGCAGCAGTCGGAGGTTTCATCGCTGGCGTGACCATCGTCTTCCTGTTCCCCGTAATGGACGACATAGGCAGCTTCATCGTCCTTTTCTTCCTCGTGACGCTGGGTTGTACCTGGATAGCCACGGCGGGCCCATTGGTAGCCTATGCCGGGCTCCAGACGGCATTCGCCTTCTTCCTTGGGGTGCTTCAAGACACGGGCCCGACGGATGACCTGACGGTCCTGCGCGATCGTCTGGTGGGCATCCTGCTCGGGAACATCTCCATGAGTGTCGTGTTTGCAACACTCTGGCCAGTCAGCACGCAAGGTAACCTTGAGCGCATTGCATCCCGCCTGCTTCGTCGACTTCGCCATGTCGTCGCCAGCGCCATGCCAGCGCATCCGGCAGATGTCATCAGGACAGGCGTAGACCTGGAAGACATGGGACGCCTGGCCGTCATTGCATCGTTTGAGCCAGCTCGCGACACGATTGCGCCAACACAACAACAAGACCGCCTGCACGCGCTCACCCGGGTCGCGGCGTGGACACTGGCGGTGCCGGACCTGGCCGTGAGACGCGATGATCGCGAGTGGCTTTGTTCAGCACTCGGGTGGCTTGAGGGTGACGCAGATGATCGCATGGGTACCTATGTGTTCCCGGCGCCGCGCCCGGGTGCGTTCCCCGCCGACCTTGTGGCGGCTATTGCCACGCTCGATGCGAGGCCAGTCCGTGTCTCGTAGCCTGATGTGCTCGCTGCTCGTGCTTATCCCAGCCACTGCGCTGTGCGCGCCACCGCCGATGGCGCCACCGTCGCCCACCCGGCCCTGGCCGCTGCCAGAGGCGGCGCCAATCGCCCACGGCCCAGCGATCGACGTGTCACGCGCGCCATATGATCTCGCCGGATTGATCGACCTGGCCCAGCGCATCAACCCGGAGACACGCCAGGCGTGGGACGAGGCAAGGGCTGCTGCCGCTGGCGCCGGCCTTGCTCGCAGCGCCTACCTTCCGCAGCTTGCCGTCGAGGCGCTAGCAGGCGCGCAGCGTACCCCGCTGCCGGCCCCTGCCACCGTCGTTCCCAAGGGCTATTTCGTATCCGACACGCGGGAATTCATCCCTTCGCTGACAGTCAAGTGGCTGCTGTTCGATTTCGGGCGCCGCGATGCGGCCCGCGACCGCGCGGATGCAACCCTCTTCGTCGCCAATGCAGCTTTCACCGGCGCGCACCAGACACTCGTGTTCACCATCACCCGCGACTACTACGCGGTGCGCGCAGCGCAGGGCAAGGAACGGGCAGCGCAAAAGGGGCTGGAAACGGCAACCGTCGAACAGAAGGCGGTCGCGGCACGGCGAACGCACGAGCTGGCCACCGTGGTAGAGGTGGCCCGAGCTGAGCGGCAGGTGGCACAAGCCCGCCTCGCGTTGGTCAGGACAGGCGCGGCCAGAACGGTCGCGCTATCCGCGCTCCTCGCCGACATCGGCTTGCCGTCGGACACGGCGCTTACCCTGGCGCCGGACGACATGGCGACCCTTCCGCTGCCGCCCGCCTCGGACGTGGCCCGGTACGTCGATGCGGCCCTCGCGCGGCGGCCCGATCTGCTGGCAGCCCAGGGGAAGCTGGCGGCCGCCGAAGCGGGCGTGCGCGCTGCCAAAGCCGACGACCGTCCGACCGTCTCGTTGCTTGGCCAGGCCTTCCTCAACGATGGGCGGTTGCGCTCGGATGGTGGCCCCTGGTCGTCCGTACATCGCCCCGGCGGCGCGCTCATCGTCCAGTTCAGCTGGCCGCTTTACGACGGTGGGCTGCGCCGTTCGTCACGTCTTGCCGCTGAGGCGGTCCGGGATGCCGCACAGGACAGCCTGAAGGCCATCAGGCGGAAGGCCGAGAAGCAGGTCACAACCGCCTTCCATACGCTGGAGACAGCGCTTGCCGAAGTCGAAGCGGCGCACGCGGTGAGCCTGGCGGCGACGGTGTCGCACGACGCGGCGCTCAGCGCGTACCGCCATGGACTTGCCACCTTCGACGAGCTTTCGGCAGAAGGGAACGCGCTGGCCGCGGCAGAGGCGGACGAGGAAGACGCGCGCGCCGACGCATTCGCTTCAGCGGCCGGACTGGCCCTCGCTACCGGGGAAGCGGGTCCTGGTCCGGGTGCCCCGTGAGTGGGCCGCCGCCGCAGCCGGCCCGGGAACACGGTACCAAACGGCGATACCCCACCCACGTGAAGACCGAAGCCGTCCGGCGGGTACGCGAGGCCCGCGAAACGGTCGCCGCCGTTGCACGGGATCTGTCTGTCAAGGCCGGCAGCCTTTACATCTGGTTGCGCAAAGCCGACATTCTGGACCAGCCATAAGTGATGACGTTATCGCGCGGACGCGAGGACCGGTCGCGTGCCATCTCGCTCGCAACGCCAACGCTTTGGCGGTCGCCCAACCACCCTCTTGAACACGTTGGAAAAATGCGACTGGTCCGACATTCCGCATGCCAGCGCCACGTCGGCAAGCGGCATGTCCGTGGTGACCATCAGGTATTGCGCGTAGGCCATGCGCCGGCGCGTGATGTATTGCCCCGGCCGTTCGCCGAACGTTGCCTTGAAGCTGCGGTAGAAATGCCCGACCGAAATGTTCAGCAGGCCAGCCACGGCGGCCATGTCAACGCGTTCGCCCAGGTGCTGCTCGATGTAATCAATCACCACCTTCCCGTGTATGCCCGACAGGCGGGACGACGATTTTGGCCGCACATCCATCAACGACTGCTGCATTGCGCCATCAACCATCCGGTTAAAAGAACAATTTGGCGGCAAGACACGGCCAATGGCATTGGGGATTTGAACAATGGATATTGGGTAAATCTCTTGCCGCCCTCCGCGCCCGCGAGAAGCAAGGCGCGCCTATTTGCGGCAATACCGCGCAAGAACGTATCCCTGTCGTCGCGGGCACAATCACGCCATCTACCGGACACAGCACGATGTCCCAGCTGACCCCGAATCCGCCAAAGGCCCGGACCGCGCTTTCCATTGACGCGATCCTGCATGCCCGGCCTCAACTCCCCGTCGCCACGAGCAGGGGCCGGGGCTGGGCTGGCGTAACCCTGGACGTCCACCGCAGCTATTCGAATGTGGCCGAGTCTTACGCCCCGCTTGATCACCACATGGTGCATCTCTGCACGTCGGGTGCGTCACGCCTTACCCAGATCCGGGGCGGCCTGGTCGACACACGCACCATTCGCGCCGGCCACACACTCATCATGCCGGCGGGTTACTCGTCATCCTGGGAGGGGGACGCTGCCCCTTCGGCGCGACTGCGCATCCCGACGTCCCTGATTGCCGAAGCGGCCGAACAGCTCGGTGAAGCGGCACCCGTGCGGGTGGAGGTGGTCAATGTGTTTGACACATTCGACCCGACCGTCGGCCGCCTGGCCCAGGCTTTTGTCGCAGAACTCGATCTCGCGCCCCACCCCTGCCAGCGTCTCATCGTCGATGCCCTCTCGAGTGCCCTGGCGGCGCACCTCCTGCGACGGTACAACGTCTTCCGGCCAGTCGAACGACAACGCACCCGGGGACTCGGCCGTGCCGAGGTGGCCCGGCTCACCGACTACATCGAGGACAACCTGCACCGTCCCATCGGGCTCGCCGAATTGGCCGCGATCGTCGGCGTAAGCCGCTTTCATTTTTGCCGCGTCTTCAAGCAGACGATGGGCATCACGGCGTTTGCGTTCCTTGAGGCGTGCCGCATCCGCCGCGCCCGTCAGTTGATGGTCGAGACAGCGCTGTCGCTGGCTGATATTGCGCTCCTCGCCGGGTTTGCTGACCAGAGCCATTTTACGCGGCGGTTTGCCTTCCATGCAGGGATCACGCCTGGTGCCTTTGCGCGAGAATACGGACCGCCCCGCTCACGCGTGCGCTCATCCTGAGCGCAACCGACGCCCAGACTACGCAACACCAGACCAGCGCACGGAAGTAGCGTGGGCGTAGCATTGGGTGTCGAATGGAGGGAAGCGCGTGCGTACGAAGCGGTTCTCCGAGCAGCAAATCGCCAATGCCCTTTCCCGGCTGGCAACCGGGTGCGAGCCCCAAGTCGTCTGCGACGACCTGCAGATCACGCGCGAGACGCTGGAGGCCTGGCAAGGTCGCTATGCCGACACAGCGACCCCCACCGCGGCGCACCTGCGCAACATGGAAGCGGAGCTCGGCGCATTGAAGCGCATGTACGCGGAACTCGCGCTTGAAAACCAACGCCTGAAGGCATTGATTGCCGGGAAGCGATAGCCCACCCCAGCGAGCGCAAGCATGCCAGAACACGTCTACACCATCACGATCCGCGCACGCCCCGAGGCCGTCTTCGATGTGTTGGTGGATTTGCACCATTACAGCAACTGGCTTTCGCATTCCGCAGTGTTTCGGGGCACACAAGCCATCTCGGACGGGCCCATCGCGGAAGGTACTCGCTACACCGAGCGCAGCCCGTTCGGGACGCGTAACGGTGTCATCGTGAGCCTGCAGCGCCCCTCGTGCATCGCCTATCACCAGCCAATGGCTCTCAGGCCAGCGTGGTTGGGATACCTTGACATCAACGTGACGGACACCCTGACCGGTATCGGCCCCGACACGGAGCTTTCCCGGAAGCTCCGCATTTGCGCGCATGTGCCTGTGCGTTTTGTCATGCACGCCATCCACTGGTTCTTTGCCGGCGAGATAAGGCGGATGCACGCGCAACTCAAGGCATACGTCGAGCGTCGCTGAGCGGAACCCTTCGACGGTCGGTGAGGAGGTAAAGGCCGAGGGATGCGCAGACCAGCGATACCACAATGACGCCAGCGGCCAGAAAAATGGAGAGGTCACGGGCTGGCCACGGCTCCCCTGAACCGGTCTGGAGGGGGATTGCCATGGCCGCCGCAAGCGTCACGGCACCCCTCGCGCCTGCCACTGCGGAGATGCCCACCACGCGAAGTTCGGCGAGCGTAAACGCACCCCGCCAGCGCTGCCCTGTGGGTTGGCGAAAACGAAGCGCCACCCATGCCCATAATGCTCGAATCAGCGTGAGCACGGCGCAGATCGCCGCGACGTATACCCCAAGCCACCAGAACTCGTCTTTTGCTGCCTGGCCGAGTGCCCGGTTCGCCGCACCAATGATCGCTGGTAACTGTTGGCCAAGCACAACAAAAATTGCGCCGTTGCCCGCGAACGCCACGGCGTCCCATACAGCACGCCGCCGGATGCGCGTCACCGCCGACGCCCGCCCTGCCCGCTCCTCGACACCCATCGTGATGCCCGCCGCGACGGCCGCGAGGATGCCCGACGCATGCAACGCATCGGCCAACAGGTAGGCCACGAAAGGAATGATGAGACTCACCAGGACCTGTACCCCCACCTCCTCGCCGAGCGAACGTGCGACCCAGTCCTTCGCCGCGTTGGCAACCAGGCAGACCGCGGCGCCGACCATCAATCCAATGACTGCTACCCACACGAATGTGCCAAGGGCCTGAGGTGCGGAAAACGTTCCCGTGGCTGCCGCCGCCATCGCAAAGCGAAAACAGACGATTCCGGATGCGTCGTTGAGGAGGGACTCTCCCTCAAGAATAAGCATCAGCCTCGGCGGCAGGGGCAACCGCGCCGCCATGGACGTGACCGCCACCGTGTCGGTCGGTGAGAGTATGGCGGCCAATGCGAACGCACCCGCCATCGTGAATGTGGGAATCAGCCAGTGGATGAACGCGCCCACACCCGCGACGGTCAGGCAGACCAGGCCGAATGCGAGGGACACAATCGTCCCTTTGTCTGCGAAGAGCCCTTCCCGGGGTAATCGCCAGCCATCCAGAAAGAGCAGCGGCGCCAGGAAGAGCAGAAAGAACGTGTCGGGCGAGAGGCTCAAATCCAGGGGATGGGCAACATCCAACGCGCTCCCGAGCGCAATTTGCACGAGTGGCAGCGGCACGCGCTGGCCAAGGGCGCGGGTCAGCACGGCGCTCACCACCACCGTGGAGAGAAGGAGGACTGTGACGATAACGGTGTCCACGATTTCTCCGCATATACGATGGCTGGCTGGTCGCGTTCACTGTCCGCGTGGCAGACGACGCGACTGGAGAAGCCGGTCGAGCGAAAGTGGGCCGGCCCCCAGCGCCATTGCTGCCAGCGCGAGCGCAGCCCAATACAAATGGAAGTTGGCCCAACCGTCGGGGAACACAAGCTGGATGACGGACGTCATTACGAGCAGGCCAAAGGCTGCGGCGCGGGTCGCCAACCCCGCAAGCAATAGCGCAGGCAAGACTATCTCTGCACAGGCGACGAGCCAGGCAACCTGGTCCGGCCAGGGGATGGCGACCTGCGCATTAAAAATGTGGAGCTTGAACTGCTCTTCGAAAAGGTAGCTTGTCGCCGGCGACAAGCTGAACCAGCCATCCCAGCGCGTGCGCCCTGACCGCAGAAATGGCAATGCCAAAGCAACCCGCACCGCAACCGGCGCAAGCGCAGTGCCCATGCTGGCAAGAGCCGCGTGGACGTGGACCATCCACGGAAGGCGCGAAGGTCGAATTAAGCGGTCAATCACTGAAAATCTCCGGGGAAGAGAGGTCGGTACGCACGGCGACAACCATACGCGCGTCGATGAGGAGGCGCAGGTGAGAAACCAGGTCGAAGTCGCCGGCCCCATGGACAGCGAGTGTTGCGGCGGCGGTGAGATCTTCGCCACGCATCAGCCCGGCAAAGAACGCGGCGCCTCCGCGACCCAGACGGATAACCAAAACGTCCTGCTCTGGGCGAATGACAACGCAGCTCTCCTGCCCCTCATCCAGATGCACCGTCCGCATGGCGGAGGCATGGGTATTCGCTTCCCAGATGGACACCACAGGATAAGGCGAGTGCAGGAGACGCGCAGAGGGGTGCATGACGACCCGCGTATGCACATCCCCTGAGAGGGCCGCCATGAGCGCGCCCGGTTCGAGCACGGGCGACTCCCTCGCGTGGTACGCCTCGACCCAGGCCCGCTCCAGCCGCGCGACATCCCCGAGATACGGCAGCGCTGCGGCAGGAGGGAAACCGTCGATAAACGCCGCGAACGATGCGCCATATTCCGCCATCACAGGCGAGCCTGGTACCTCACCCACGCAATACGCCTTCGCCACGGCACGGAAGAACTCGGTGCCGACCAGCCTGAGGGTGACCGGATAGGCGTCCTCAAGCGTGAGCACCTGCCCCAACACCGCATTGTTCCGGTAGACAGCGAAGCGTCGTTCCGGATTCGGCGATGGACCACCTGCGATGCCTGCCGGAACGGGAAGTGAGGGGTCGAGCACGGCATCACCAAAACGTGACTGCCAACCACCTTCGGACCGGGCATTCATGGCACGGCGCCCGGCGGCAACGGCGGCACGGCCGATACCGCAGACCGGTGCAACACGTTTGACCAGAACATCTGCAGTTGTGCAAGGCCTCCCGCCGTTGAACTCCAGAGTGTTGAATCACACACCAGCAAGGTTCCGTTGAACACGCCCGGCCGCGATTGGAGCATGGCATCGAAGTCCCGCCAGCCGCCATCACAGAACGGATGTGGCGGCGCCGTTGGTTCGACCTGTTGCTGAACGAGTACGTCGAGGCGGTCCCGCGCCTGACCGACGCGCTCAAAGTGAGGGAGGTGCGGGTGCGCATTGAACGTCTCTACCTCCTTCAACAGCCCCCACCGGTCCAGTGCGCGCGCCGCCCGGAATGGCCACGGCGCGCCCCTGCTGTCGAGACGCGGACGCAGGCCAAAACGGTTCTCCACTGGCACGCCCAGCGCGGCGAGTACGGCCCGACCGAAGCCACCGAACCGCTGCTGCGGCGGAATGGAGCGGTCCCCATGATGGTGAAACTCCGTTTCCTGATGGCGCTCCCACACGTCTGGGGTCACGTCACTGGTGTCCCCTATGTCGTGATGCGGGCATACGAACAGCAGGTTGTCAGGTGCCCTGAGAAAGCGGCGGAGCGCTTTCATCTCTCCTGTTGAGGGGCGTTGTCGCGATTTCATGGAATCGAAGCTGACGATGATCAGAGTATCAACATCGCCCAAGAGCTCATCCGTCAATTCCAGGGTTCCGACGTTGTCGTCGACCCTTTCAAGCAGCAACACCGGGTGACGGGTAATCGCCTTCGCCAGATGTAGAAAGTTGTGAAAATTGGGGAGCTGGATGTGATCGAGGAACCCCGCAATCCCCTGGTCGATGTCAGGCGACCGCGCAAGGTGCTCAAATCGCGGGTACTGGATTCGGCGCGTCTCGAACAGCGCTGGGAATCGGTTGTTGATGTCGGCCAGCGCGGCGCCTGTCTCAAGCGGCCGGCTCCAGGAGAAGTAGAGGCACACCCGGTGTTCAGCCATGGCCGGCTCCGGGACGTTGCGAAGACCCCATGGCCGCCAAGATGCCGCGCGCGATGACGTCCGCGTGCGCTGCCTCGCCGACCAGCACATCGAGGGAGGGAACACTCGCGTCCCACTCGATCAGAGTCGGCCTGACCCCAACGAGGCTGAGCGCGGCTTCGTACAGCGCCCAGACGGACGATCCGACGCGACGGTCATGTGTGTCAATCAGCACTTCTTCGAGGGTTCCCTCGTTTTCCCGCTGGTGGCCTGCGAGGTGGAATTCACCGACGGCCCCGGCGTTAATTCGGCTGACATAATCAAACGGGTCTCTTTCATGGTTGGCGCACGACACGACGATATTGTTGATGTCGAGGAGGATGCCGCAACCTGTCCGGCCGACAATTTCATTGATGAAATCCGTTTCCTCGAAAGTACTCTCGTCAAAACGGATGTACGTGGCCGGGTTTTCAAGGAGGATGTTGCGACCAAGATGGCTCTGCACCGCGTCGATGTGCTCACACATCCGACGCAACGTGTCGTGCGTGTATGGCAACGGCAAGAGGTCATTGAGAAAGCCCCTCGGGTGCGTTGACCAGGCCAGATGTTCGGAGAACATGGCAGGTTCGTATCGATCGACGAGAGTTTTAAGGCGGTCCAGATGTGCACGATCCAGGGGCAGATGGCCGCCAAGTGACAGGCCCACTCCGTGAACGGAGATGGCGTAGTGCTCCCGGATGGCGGTGAGATACCGGTGCGGCGGACCTCCCGCGCTCATGTAGTTCTCGGCATGCACCTCAAAAAAGGCAACCGCAGGCCTGTTCTCGATGATTTCCCGGTAGTGCTCGGGCTTGAGGCTTATTCCACCCCATCGTTCCACCGGCATGCCGCGCGATGGACGATCGACAAGCGAAGAATCTGACCAGACGATGGACACAGTGCCGCCTTGAATTCATGTAAGTGCTTCTTGAGGACCCGTCCGGCACGGGCATCGCCGGACGGGGCGCGACATCAGACCCTCGGTGAGAGGCTACCCGGGCCATTCGGGGTGTTCACCGCGGTGCAGGTACCCTTCGGCACGAGCTTGAACGCGTTACCCTGATAGTCCTGCGTGCTCGTTCCAGCACACGTGGTGCCGGCGCCCGCATAGCAGTCGTTCTGCCCCTTCAGGGCAGTGCCAAAGCATGGCTCCACCTTTCCGGACTTGACCAACTGCGTATGTTCCGCCTGGATTTTCTTCTGGGCCGGTGTGAAGTCCTCGGCCATGGCGGTTCCACAACCCAGGCCTGCGACGACAGTGGCCAACGCGCTGGCGACAAGAAGGTTCATGGATCGGTTTGACATGGATGCATCCTCACTGGGATTGGGAACGGAGAGGCCCGATCGACGCGAGCCCCATGAAGATGTTGTGTCGAATGCCGCAGGCTTGATTGCATACCGTTGTGCAGCATGTCACGCGGTTGCGCCCGTGCGGCGTCACCGTCGGATCGGTCGACCGGCGTCACGCCGACTCCGCGCGTCGCTGCTCCTGTGCATCCATGCGGGCCGTCCCTGCGCAACCTTCCGATGTCGCGGCATGGGCCGGTGGTTTGAACGCCGCGGCGACACTCACTGGAATGATCCCTGGCATGGTCGGACGCCCGCTGCACAACTGAGCGCCCGCTCGCGCTCGTCAGAGCCCCTGTCCTCTGAGGCTCTCTTTAGCCCGGCACTCCCCTTCAAAGACGTGGGATCCCGCGCTTGCGATGCAATGGAGACGCCTGCAAAGCAGCGTCCAACGGATCGGCTCAATACGGTTGCTCCGGCCTGCCCAGCCACTGTGGCCAACGGCGTGGTCCTCACGTCTTCCAACATGAATCTTTTTACACCTGCCGATCGGGTTGGAATGCCGGAGCACTTCCCAACCGAACGGAACAGCGTGCCCAAGAACCAAGTCCGCACACAGGCATCAACTCGACGACTTCAGACTTGGTCTGCTGTGCAAACGGGCCATGCTTTCATGCGTATTGCACGCGCAACGTCACAGCTTCCGAGCAATTGCCGCACCTATAGAATGCGCCTTCCTTCCTCAATGGAAACCGGCCGGTTCCCGATCCTTCGCTCCCCTGAGTCGAAAAAGACTCCGTGCTGGAGTCACCACGTACCAATGTGCCACCACAGCTACAGCCACCCGAAGGCGAGAGGACACTGCCCTGCTGTGTCCCGTCAACGGCTGAGCGGACCCTGCAGTCTTCCGACAGGTCTCATCGTGCTATTTACGATTGCGACCCGGCACAGCCTTATATCGCGCGCCGGAGCCAAACGCGCAAATCCGTTAACTCGTCGATCGATTGGATCGACACGGGTGGCGATGCTGTGCGCGCAGGCTTTGATATCTGGCGTCAAAGGCGGGACCTGGCGAAATTATGTCGCGGGCCTCCCGATTCTCCGCTACCTCGCCCGCGACATCGAGTGGCTGGTGGGATTGCCATCGGGCTGGGTGAGCGGTCTTGTGACGGTCCAAACTGCTCGCCTCCCCGGTCACATCGAATCGCTGCCACCCTCCGGGGGGGACGGCCCTACGCAAGGATCTGGACACCCCGCGGTCCGAGAGCGCACCCTGACCCAACCCCGCATCCCTCGCAACGGACCAGCAATGACGGACAATAACGCTGCCATCGACACCGCAGCCCTGCTACAGGAAGGTGCGGGTCTGCGTGACGCCCTGTTCGTCTACGACATCACCGAAGTGCGTTTTCGTGTGCTTCGGATCCGCGAACTGGCCGTCATTCTCGGATTGCCGGAAGTCCACGCGGCCGCCGAAGTATTGGCCCATGATCTCCGAGGAGAGGGTCAGCTCCCGCGCCCGGACAGCGCGTCGGCTCTTGTCTCGTTATCGGATGCAGTCAACGCACTTCACAGAAAACTGCGCAGACTGTCGCCGCCGGGTTGAACCAGCCCCGGCCGCCGGGGGCGCGTTTTGCGCCAGGTCAGCGCCCCATCGTCGCTCCCACCTGAAGGCCCTGCCATCACTCGGTCGGTACATACCGCCGCTTTCGAGGAGCCGTGCGGGGGGGCGCTGCGGCCCGTGACTCCGCGACTGGCCCCATGCGCCGCCCGTTTCCCCATAGGACTTTCGGGTGCCGTAGATCATCGCGGTACGTCAAGTCTGACCGTCAGCGGCCGATAATGAGCTGTCCCATGCGTCAACAGTTCCCTGCCTGCCATGACCAACCCTTTCTCCACTACCCGAACCGCCAATCTCAGAGCGCTCTGCGCGGCGCTCGAACGCCGAGCCCTTGCCGGCTCACACCGGTTGGCCGCCGCGTTCGGGCCATCAATGACCCCTGAACGCCTCAGAGCGCTCCTTGCGGGGTCACCGATGCCTGATTTCCTCGCCCGCTCCGTGGAACATCTCATGGGAGTGCCCTGGCACTGGCTTGACGAGGCCCACGACACAGTCGAGGATGCCGCCCGCCATCTCCTCGTCGAGCAGGCGCTCCGGGCGGAGTTCCCGGAGCGCCTCACGGCGCACCCGGAGGTCGTTGCCGCCCTTCCCGCCCTGCTCGACGCCTAGCCGGCCTGCGGACGACTCAAGCAAAAGGTGTCAACGCGCCACCGTCCAAAAACGCGGGTTTATCGGCGCGGACATGGCCGTGGAGGGCAGGCTTTGGGGAAGCCCCGGCCGCTGTCTCAACGGGTGCAAATAGCACCCATGAGCGCTCGGAATCCTGTCCCCATCGGGCATACCCCTGACCAGCCCCGGCGGATGTCGAAAGAGCGCCTTGATGGCACACAGACGATCACAACCGGCGCGCGGCCATCTTCAAGGTACGTTGGCCCTTATCGACCAGGGAGAGCACATCCCCGACACCATCGCCCGGGAGATCGACTGGTTCATGAATCGCCCACCCGGGTGGCTCCATCGGGGGCCGGAAGAGACCGATCCCTGACATCGGTCGATCTTGCCTGGTCAGGCCGGCTTTCCCAGAAGCTCGAGAACAGCCAGCAACTGCCGTCGCTGGTAGGGCTTGGCGAGAAAGATGGCGCCTTCCGGGATATCAAGCGCGCCTTCGGCATGGCGACCCGTAACGATGACGAGCCCCGTGCACGGCCAGCGGCTGCGCACGGCATGTGCGAGCGCCAATCCGTCCCCGCGCTCGTCGAGGTCGATGTCGGTCACCACGGCATCGACGATGCCGGCTTCGAGCGCCGCGAGTGCCTGCGCGACGCCGGCCGCTGAGCTCGCCTGCCATCCTGCGCTGTTGAGAACACCGCAGGCAACCTCACGCAAATCCTCGTCGTCTTCCACAACCAGAACGTGTTTCGCCCCAGCCCT